>JBKPSU010000083.1:0-11371 GCA_046735135.1 Actinomycetota bacterium | reverse complement strand
CGCCGCGGTGTGGGTGGCACCGAATTCCATTGCCCGCGTGCGCTTGTACTCGACCGGGTCCAGTGCGACGATGTGACGCGCCCCGACGATGCGGGCCGCTTGAACGGCGTTGATGCCGACACCACCGACGCCCATCACCACCACCGTGCTGCCTGCCGTGGCCTCGCCGGTTCTGATCGTGCTGCCGTAGCCGGTGGTCACGCCGCAACCGACCAGCGCCGCCTTGTCCAGTGCGATGTTCCCGTCGACCTTGACCACCGATGCCGTCGGCACCACGGTGTATTCGGAAAACGTTCCGAGTAGACACATCTGGCCGACATCGCGGCCGCGGGCGTGGAAGCGGTGGGTGCCGTCGAGCTGCGGCCCCTTGAGCAGATACATCCCCAGTTCGCACAGGTTGCTGATGCCGCGCACACACGGCCCGCAGCGGCCACACGCGGGAATGAAGCTGAGGACCACCGAGTCGCCCACGGCCACATCGGTGACGCCGTCGCCGACCTCGACGACGACTCCCGCGCCCTCGTGGCCGCCGACGACAGGCATCGACATCTGCAGATCGCCGGTGACCAGATGCTCGTCGGAGTGGCACAAGCCGCTCGCGGTCATCTTGACCATCACCTCGGCGTGCTTGGGCCCATCGAGGTCGATCTCCTCGACCTCCCACTTCTGATTCAGTCCCCACAGCACGGCGGCCTTCGTCTTCATCGACGTCTGCTCCTCGAGGGTCGGTGTCCGGGCCGATTATGGTCAGCCTGGCAGACTCTGTCTGTGACATCGAAGCGGGCACTGGTGTTGGCTGGCGGGGGACTGGCGGGAATCGCCTGGGAAACCGGCGTTCTGCGGGGAATCGAAGACGAATCTGCGGAAACGGCGCGCGCGCTGCTGGGATCCGACGTCACGGTCGGCACGTCGGCAGGCTCGGCCGTCGCTGCGCAGCTCGCCAGCGGGCTGAGCCTCGACGAGTTGTATCAGCGGCAGATCGCAGGCACCTCCAAGGAGATCGATCCGAAGGTCGCCATCGACGACATCGCAGAGCTGTTCCTGGGTGCGCTGGCGGATCGGGATGCGACGACGGCGCAGAAGCTGCAACGAATCGGCGCGGTCGCTCGCTCTACGGCCACCGTGTCAGAGGAGGTTCGCCGTGAGGTGATCGCCCACCGGCTGCCGTCGCATGAGTGGCCGGACCGGGATCTGCGCATCTCCGCGATCGACATCGGTAGCGGCGAGCTCGTCGCGTTCGACGGCACGTCCGGAGTCGAGCTTGTCGACGTCGTCGCCGCCAGTTGCGCGGTGCCCGGCGTGTGGCCACCGGTAACCATCGGCGAACGGCGCTACATGGACGGCGGCGTGGGCAGCACGATGAACCTGAAGCTGGCGAAAGACTGTGACACCGTCGTCGTGCTGGTGCCGTCGGGCAGGGGCGCGCCGTCGCCGTTCGGTCCCGACCCGGCCATCGAGGTCGGCTCGTTTCCCGGCCGCGCACTCGGCGTGTTCGCCGACAAGGACTCGTTGAAGGCGTTCGGACCGAACCCGCTTGACCCGGCGTGCCGAGAGCCGTCCGCACGAGCCGGGCGTGAACAGGGCCGCCGCGTCGCCGCCGAGGTCGATGAGTTCCTCGCCTCGAATCGCCGCTGACCTGCATCGATGGGTCTGCCCAAAAATCTTTCGAAAGATTTCGGAAAAAGTGTGCGACTGATCTGTGCCGATCGCTCCTACCTGTGAAAGCGCCGCACAAGCGGACTTCAGACCCAAGGAGAGATCATGTACGCCACCTACCCCCAGAACAACAGCTACGCCCCGCAGTACAACGGCTACCAGGGCTACGCCCCAATGCAGCAGCCGATGCAGATGGCCGCGCCCGTCGCGCAGTCCGCAGCAGCCAGCAAGGGCCTGCTGGCCATCGCCGGCCTGGCCGTCGTCGGCGCCGCGGCGTTCGGTGGCGTGTACCTGATGAATTCGAGCCACGACGTTCAGCCCGCGGCCACTACCGCTGCGGCACCCTCGACGGTCGTGAACCTGCCCTCGACGATCGAGATCCCCTCGCTGACTCCGAATAACAGCCCGGCTTCGCCTCCGGTCGTGGTCAACAACCCGGCTCCGGTCCGCGTGTTCACCGTGCCTGCGCCGCGCCTGGGTGGATCACCGGCTCCGGCTCCTGCTCCTGCTCCGGCTCCTGCTCCTGCTCCGGCTCCGGCTCCTGCTCCGGCTCCGGCTCCTGCTCCGGCTCCGGCTCCGGCTCCCGCGCCTGCTCCGGCACCGGCTCCCGCGCCGCCGATCGAAATCCCCAATATCCAGATCCCGAGCCTTCCTCTGCCCTGACAGCTGTTCGGCTCGCACCACAGCTCAGCCCAGGCCCACGGCCTGGGCTGAGTCAGTGCGTCAGGCGTCGAAGGCTTTGATCGCTTCCGCGGTCAATTCGTGGCCGATGTCGATGACCTCCGCGGCGCGGTGGAATTCCAGGCTGCGGCAAGCGGTTCGGGGCACCTCGATCAGAAGGTCGGGCGGGTAGGCGGCCAGCGTGTGACGGGCCAGAGCGGCCTGCGCGATATCGATGGTGCGGTTCATCACCTCGAAGCTGCCCATTTTGGGCACCGAAGCCTCTTTCGAGCTGTCGACGAGTTCGTCGTCGCTGTCCACGACAACGCCTGCGTCGGTTTCGCCGGCGTCTTCCTGCGCCGTGCCGAACCTACTCCGCGTCGTGCTGGACTCGAAGAGGGAAGAGGTGCTGCGCCACATGCGGTTCAGCCATTCCGTCGTGGCCCTCGGCTCGGCTTCCGTCGGCTCGTAGCGGCCGTCAGACTCGCTGCCGCTGAGGCTGACCGCGATGGTCAGATCGGCGTTGACCGCCGCGATCGGCGCCATCGGCAGCGGATCGAGTATGCCGCCGTCGGCCAGCAGACGACCGTCGAGAATATGCGGGATGATCACGCCAGGAATGGCGATCGATGCGCGGATCGCCGCATCCACCGGGCCGCGCTGCAGCCAGACGGATTTGCCCGCGATCAAGTCCGTCGTCACCGCGGTGTACGGAATCGGTAATTGCTCGATGGTGACTTCGCCGAGGATGTCGCGAACGGCGTCGAGGATCTTCGCGGCGCGCAGCACCCCTGCGGCAGTGATCTTCGGGTCGAGCAGCCGAAGTACGGCCCGCTGCGTCAACGCCTTTGCCCATTCGGCGAAGTCGTCGAGCTTGCCCGCCGCCTGCAGGCCGCCGACGAGTGCACCCATCGACGATCCGGCGATGCCGACGATTTCGTAGCCGCGCTCTTGCAGCTCGGTGATCACCCCGATGTGGGCGTATCCCCGTGCACCCCCGCTCCCGAGAGCCAGCGCGACCCGAGTGCCAGCCATTGCTTCATTCTGCGCCGCAATCGTCATCGATTTCGCCGACTCCGTCGTCTCGGGCAATGACAATCAGTCAATGCGTGCGCCGGGATCAGCCGTTGGCTCAGCCTTCCGCCGGCTCGGCAGGCCGAATCCGCGCGACGTGCTGTCCGGACTCGTCACCGGATTGTTCTCGATACCCGAGGGGATGGCTTACGCCAGCATCGGCGGATTCAATCCGGTTGTCGGCCTTTATTCCGGCGTCGTCCCTGGCATCGTCGCGTCGCTCTTCACGCGCACGGTGCTGATGGTCACCACGCTCACCAGTGCGATCGCGCTGTCGTCGCGCAGCGTGCTGAAGGAGGTCGGCCTCGACCCGACCGACCTGGCCAACGTCGCGGCGCTCGCCGTCGTCGTCGGCGTCGTGATGCTGATCTTCGGGCTGCTGCGCTTCGGTTCGATCATGAACTTCGTCTCCAACGCCGTCATGACCGGCTTTTCCACCGGCATCGCCTTGCAGATCATCGCAGGGGTGCTGGGAGACGCCACCGGATATAAGCCGCAGAGCGGCAACACAATTGGTAAGTTCATCGACTCGTTGGCTCACATCGGCCTCCTGCAACCGACCGCCGTCGCCGTCGCCGCGGCCACCGTCGCGGTGTAGGCGGTGTTCCACTTCATCTGGAATCGTTCGCGATACTCCTCGCCCTCGTCGTCGTCACCGCGGTAGTCGCGATCGCACACATTGACATCGAGACCGTCGGCGATATCGCGTCGATTTCCAATTCGCTTCCACCGCTGACGGTTCCGAACTCCGCGGTGATGCCGGAACTGCTCATAGGCGGTGTCGCGGTGGCGCTCGTCGCGCTCGCGCAAGCGGCCGGAATCGCCGCGGCCGTCCCCAATCCCGACGGCAGCCGCAGCAACATGTCCGGCGATTTCAACGCGCAGGGTGCGGGCAATCTGGTCGGCGGCTTTTTCGGAGCCCTGCCGTGCGGCGGCTCACTATCCCGCACCGGCGTCGCGACATCGGCTGGGGCACAGACCCGTTGGGCGGGAATCTTCGCAGGCATCTGGCTGGCGGTCCTCGTGCTGGTTGCCGGTTCGGTAGCCGAGATCATTCCGATGCCCGTCATCGGTGGGCTGATCCTCGTCATCGGCATCGAGCTGGTGGTGGGGCGGCTTCCCGACATCAGGCTGGTGCTTCGGGTCGCGCCGATATCAGCGCTCGCGATGCTGATCACTTTCGCGGCCACCACGCAGCTGCCGTTGCACACCGCGATCCTGATCGTGTCATCACGTCGCTCGTCCTGTACTGCGTCAAAGCCGCGCAATCGGCCCAGTTGGTCGCGCTGCAACAGCTCGGCGACGGCGACTGGCAGGCGATCCCGGTCCCCGAGCGCTGCGCAAGCAACGACGTGACCGTCCTGCACTACGCGGGCGTCGGGCTGTTCGCGGAGGTCGCCCGCATCGATGAGAAATGGCCGAAGGCGGCCGGATCGACGAATGCGGTCGTGGTGCTGAGCCTGCGCGCGCTGCCCGACGTGCCGTCCTCTGTGGCGATCAAGGCGCTGCGTCGGTGGGCCGGTGAACTCCAAACCCACGGCGGCCGGATGTTCATCGCGGGCGTCACCCCGGCCGCGCGCCGCATACTCGAGCGCAGCGGCCTACTCGACGTGCTCGGCGACGACGGCATCGTCGGCGCCACAGACCGGATCTTCGGCGCGCTGGACGACGCCGTCAAACGGGGCAGGGAATGGATCGTCGGCCGTACCTGACCGACTTTCTCGCACCCGTGATTCGAATTGTCAGCAGAGGGAGTCGGCGCCCGCCTGGGCCGCCACGATGGCGGCTGCCTGCCGGGCCGGAGACAGCTGTGCCCACGGTGTGTTGTAGGTGGCTGGACCCGGCGGCGTGTTGGGGTCCTGGATCATCTTCAAATACGGCTCGACCTGTGACTTCCGGTCGCCGCCCTGTTGGTCTATCCACGTCTTGGCCGCCTGGCAGGCCTGCGAGTACTCATCTTCGGTGGACTCTGCGTCCGCGCCGACGGCGGTCGTGACACCACCGGGGGAAACCTCGACCGCGCCCGGTGCGGGTGTGTGAGTTTCCGAGCTCGTCGCTGTCGTCGTGGTGGGCGCCGCCGACGAGGTCTTGGCGCCTTCGCCTCCGGACGAACAGCCTGCGATCGCGAGGGCCGCTGCGGCGGCTGCGACGCAAAGGGGGTAGGAGCGCATGCTGACAATCTATGCAACACTCGCGGACGTGATGGAGCTGACCGGGATCCGGGGTTGCTGTACGCGCTAGCCGGGTGACGATCAAGCGGCGACGTAGGAGCCGCGTTGAGGCGCCCGGCCCGGCCATGTAGCCGCCGACCCCCATCCGTCCGTGTCCTCTGGAGCTCTCCATGGTTTCCGCCGTCTCCGCCCCCACTCGCCTGCGCGTGCCCGACCTGCTGCACGCCGTCGACCACGCCGCCGACGGTGTGCTCAGCGGCCGTTACGACCACCTGCTGCCCGCAACCGGGTTGCCGACCGACGACCGTTGGTATACGCGCATCCACGGCGACGACGAGCTGGACATCTGGCTCATCAGCTGGGTGAAGGATCACGCGACCGAACTGCACGACCACGGTGGCTCGCTTGGCGCGCTGACCTTGGTGTCCGGTGCGCTGGACGAGTTCCGGTGGGACGGCGATGCGTTGCGCCGCCGCAGGATCAACGCCGGCGACCAGGCCGCGTTCCCGTTGGGTTGGGTGCACGACGTCATATGGGCGCCCACCACCGGACCGGTAGCGCCGACGCTGAGCGTGCACGCCTACTCGCCGCCGTTGACGGCGATGTCATACTACGAGGTGACGAGCCGGAACACGCTGCGCCGCAATCGAACCGAACTGACCGACGGCCCGGAAGGGTAGTGATCCGAATGACCAGCCGCATCGACAGGGTGCTCGACGCCGCAAGGGGCCGGCTAGACCGTCTGCAGGCGAAGGATGTGCCGGCCGCACTTGAACGCGGCGCGGTGCTCGTCGACATCCGGCCGCAGGCCCAGCGCGATCGCGAGGGGCACGTCCCCGCCGCATTGGTGATCGAACGCAACGTGTTGGAGTGGCGCTGCGACCCCACCAGCGAGGCCAAGCTGCCGGAGGCCGTCGGCGACGACGTGGAATGGGTCGTGCTGTGTTCGGAGGGCTATACGTCCAGCCTCGCCGCGGCGTCGCTCGTCGAACTCGGGCTGCACCGCTCGACCGATGTGGTCGGCGGCTATCACGCGCTGAAGGCCGAAGGCGTTCTGGTCTAAGCGTTTTCGTCGTTGGAGAGCAGCGGGCGCAGGCGTTCGGTCTTCTCCGGCGTCCACCCCGGTGGCTGCAGCACGGCCGCCCAGCCGTTGGCCACGTCCTTGACGTAGACGTGGCCGTGCCCGTCGGGAACGTCCACCGCCACCGCCATATCCGCGGACACCTGCAGGAAGGTCACCACCGGGATCCACTGCATCCGCCCGGACAGGTCGTAGCCGCGGGGCTCACGCAGCCAGTCGGGTTCCGCGAACAGCAGATCGGGGTTCCACCAAGCGATCGGGTCGGACGCGTGCTGGAGATAGACCACGCGCGGCCTGCTCCACGGATCGGGCGGCCTGCCCAGGTTGTCAGGCCGTGCGACGAAGCGGGCGTTCTCACCCTTGTCGTAGATCGGCAGCCATTCCGGCGAGCCCTTGTCGCGGTTGTGGGTCAGATCGGTCCAGATGGTGTTGTTGAATGTCGGCCCGGAGTAGAGGGCGCCGTCTGTGCGGGCGACAAGATTGTTCAGTGACAGGAACGGCGCCTCACCGCCGAATGAGCCGAGGCTCTCGCCGAACACCACCAGCTTCGGCCGCTGCGCTTCGGGTAGCTCCTTCACGAGCGCGTCCACGGCCTCGAACAACGCCTGGCCCGCCTGTCGCGCGTTCTCCTTGTCGACGAGGAAGGACAGCCAACTCGGCAGGAACGAGTACTGCATGCTGACGATCGCGGTGTTGCCGTTGTACATGTACTCCAGCGCTGAGGCTTCCGCCTCGTTGATCCAGCCGGTGCCGGTCGTCGTCGCGACGGCGATCACGTCGCGGTTCAGCCCGCCGGTGCGCACGAGTTCCTGAGCGGCCAGCGCCGCCGTCGCCTTGATCCCTTCGGCGGAATGTAGCCCCGCGTAGGCGCGGATCGGCTCGATTGCGGGCTTACCGTTGAACTTCGAGAGCTCGTCAACCGTCGGGCCGGCCGACACGAACACGCGGCCCTGATGGCCGAGCGACTCCCAGCTGGCCAACGACTCCGGCCCGCCCGACCGCAGCTTCGACGTCGGTGCCGGGAATTCCGGGTCGGTCTCGTCGTTGACCGCGGCGAAGGTCTTGTTGAGGCTGCTCATCGCGAAGCGGACGACGACGCCGTTCAGCAGCGCGATGCTCAATGCCACCAGAAGCGTGACCACTACGACCGCCGAAATCCGCGGTGGCGCAAAGCGGTTCAACTGTCGGACCAGGAACCGGACCAGCTTGCCGATCAGCTGGCCGATCTCGACGAAGATGAAAAGCACGAGGATCGCGAGCACCGCGGTCAGCGGGTGGTCCCAGAACGACATTCGCGGAACCCCGTTGAGGTCGCGCACTTCGTCCTGCCAGACGTGGAAGTAGATGATCATCAGGATCTGACCGACGATGCCGACGACGACCACGGCGAGCCACGCCCAATGCGGTGCGTGCGGGCTGGCGTCCTTCGACAGCATGAATTGCACGAGCCAGACCGCGAAGACGCCGATCGCGTACCCGAACGCGCCCGCCGCGCCGCTCACCAGGCCCTGGAACAGCGGGCCTCGCGGCAACAACGACGGAGTCAACGACAACCACAGGAACACCACAGCGAACACGGTCCCGGTGAACGTGTAGTGCCGCTGCCACCAGGTCGGCTTCTTCTCCGGTGGTTCCTGTTGCGGTGCTGCTTTTTCCGTCGCCTCCGCAGTGTCGGTCACGAAGGCAGATTAGCTGTGTGTGAAGTTCGGTGGGCGTTTCTCGCTGAAGGCGTTCATGCCCTCGGTTTGATCGGCCGTGGCGAACGCCGAGTGGAACAACCTGCGCTCGTAGAGCAGGCCTTCCGACAGGGTCGTCTCGAAGGCTCGATTGACGGCTTCCTTGGCCATCCGCGACGCTGACAGCGACATTTGGGAGATCGTGGTCGCGACCGCCTTGGCCTCGCGGATCAACTCATCGGCGGGCACGACGCGCGACACGAGGCCGCTGCGGTCGGCCTCCTCGGCGTCGATGGTGCGTCCGGTCAGGATGAGGTCCATCGCCTTGGCCTTGCCGATGGCGCGGGTCAGCCGTTGCGAGCCGCCCATGCCGGGCAGCACGCCGAGCTTGATCTCGGGCTGGCCGAACTTGGCCGTGTCGGCGGCGATCAGCACGTCGCACATCATCGCGAGCTCACAGCCGCCGCCGAGGGCGTAGCCCGCGACCGCCGCGATCAGCGGTGTGCGCACCGCGGCCAGTTTCGCCCACGGCGCGAAGAAGTCCTGACCGAACACGTCGCCGAACGACAATTCCGACATCTCCTTGATGTCGGCGCCCGCCGCGAAGGCCTTGTCGTTGCCCGTGATGACGATCGCGCCGATGCCCTTATCGCTGTCGAATTCGGCTGCGGCGGTGGTGACTTCGTGCATCACCCGGCTATTGAGCGCATTGAGCGCCTTCGGGCGGTTCAGCGTGATGGTGCCGACCCGCTCGTCGCGGTCGACGAGGATGGTCTCGTAGCTCATGCCTCGACTCTCCCCCCACCCTGCGGGTGGGAGGTACCCCCACCTCGCTCGTTCATCGCTGCGATCCTCACTCGTCGTCGTCTTCGGTAGCTCATGAGAACTCCAGTTCGCGATCGGCCGGCGCGAAGTACCCCTCGACGTCGGCGGTGGTGACGGCCGCCAGCGACGCCGGCGACCACTTCGGGTTGCGATCCTTGTCGATGACCTGCGCGCGGATTCCTTCGACGAGATCGTGCGAGCGCAGCGATCCGCACGACGTCCGATACTCCTGGCGCAGCACGTCTTCCAGGGTGTCAAGCTTGGCGGCCCGGCGCACCGCTTCCAGTGCCACCGACACCGAAACGGGGGAGCGCGTCATGATCAGGTTGGCCGCGTCATTGGCGGGGCCCGCGTCGTGCCCGCGCAGCGCGGCGATGATGTCCTCGACGGTCTCCCCGGCATAGCACTCGTCGATCCACGCCCGTTGCTTCAGGAGTTGGCTCTCGGGCGGATCGGCTGCATACGCTGCCAGGGCGGCGTCGATGCCGTCGGCGAAAATCGCGTCGGTGAACTCGGCGAGTTTGTCGTGTGGGACGAACCGATCTGCGAAGCCCAGCGCGATGGCATCGCCCGCGCCGAATGGCGCACCGGTGAGCGCAGCGTGAAGGCCGAGGAGTCCTGGCGCGCGCGACAAGATGAACGTTCCGCCAACATCTGGGATGAAGCCGATGCCGACCTCCGGCATCGCCATTTTGGTGGTGTCGGTGACGACGCGGACGCTGCCGTGCGCGCTGACGCCGACGCCCCCGCCCATCACGATGCCGTCCATCAGCGAGACGAACGGCTTGGGAAAGCGGGCGATCTGCGAGTTCATCCGATACTCGTCCCACCAGAACGAACTGGAGAGGCCATGGTCGCCGCGCGCGCTGTTGTAGACCTCGACGATGTCGCCACCCGCGCAGAGGCCGCGTTCGCCTGCGCCGGCCAGTACGACGGCGCGGACGTCGTCGTCATCCCGCCATTCGGTCAGCGCTTCGGAGATTGCTGAGACCATCGGGTGGGTCAGCGAATTGATCGCCTTGGGCCTATTGAGGGTGATCAGGCCTATTCCGCGGTCGACTGTTACTAGGACATCCTCGTTTTCGGCCACGGTAATGCAATGTAGAACGTCACCCTGTGGTGATCATCCGCGGGTAGGCTTTCCTGTGAAAGACCTGGGAGCCTCTTTCGGGAACTGCGAACAGGTGACGGATCGTTGAGTACTTGTTCGTCACTAGGCGAACAACAGCACAGGAGAGGAACCGACGGTGCGGGAGACCAGCAACCCGGTATTTCGTTCCCTGCCCAAAACGCAGGGTGGCTACGCGCAATTCGGTACCGGAGCCGCCGGCTACGGTGCACAGTCAGTGCAGGCGGAGCCCTATACGACGCAGTACCCAGACAAACAGCAGTCCGGGGTGTCGCGGCCGCTGACCATCGACGACGTCGTCATGAAGACCGGTATCACGCTCGCCGTGCTGTCGGCCGTCGCAGTCGTCTCCTACTTCCTGGTCGCGGGCAACCCCGCCCTGGCGGTGCCGTTCTTCTTGGTCGGCGCGCTCGGCGGCCTGGGGGTTCTTCTGGTCGCGATGTTCGGCCGCAAGCAGGACAGCCCCGCAATCGTGCTCACGTACGCCGTGCTCGAGGGTCTGTTCCTCGGCGCGATCTCGTTCGTGCTCGCCAACTTCTACGTCTCCGGCGCCAGCGCAGGTGCCCTCATCGGGCAGGCGGTGCTTGCCACGATCGGCGTATTCATCGGCATGCTGGTCGTTTACAAGACCGGCGCCATCCGGGTGACGCCGAAGTTCACTCGCATGATCATCGCAGGCATCTTCGGCGTCGCGGTTCTGGCGCTCGGCAACTTCGTGCTGGCGATGTTCGGGGTCGGCGGCGGCGAGGGCCTCGGCCTCCGCGGCAACGGCCCGATCGCGATCATCTTCTCGCTCGTCTGCATCGGCTTGGCGGCGTTCAGCTTCCTGCTCGACTTCGACGCTGCCGACCAGATGATCCGCGCAGGCGCGCCGGAGAAGGCCGCATGGGGTATCGCGCTGGGCCTGACCGTGACACTGGTCTGGCTCTACATCGAGATCCTAAGGCTGCTCAGCATCTTGCAGAGCGATTGACGATCTACCACGACGAAAGCCCCCGGCATGCCGGGGGCTTTCTTTTGCGTTGACTCTGCGCACAGTGCGCGATTCATCCACACTTCGACGCCGTAGCCGCAATGTCAACGCTGATGAGTCGGGCGA
>JBKPSU010000082.1:0-21897 GCA_046735135.1 Actinomycetota bacterium | reverse complement strand
CGACCGTCGAACCAGTCGAAGCCGACCTGACCCGGCGGCGTCGGCATGGAGAAGACGCCGTCGTTGCCGACTGGAAGCCCGCCACTGAAAGCTGCCGTTGCGAAAAGAGACTCGCCCAAATCCAGGCCGAGAATAAAGGCCGAAACCGGCCTGGATTCGTCGGTGGCGAGGTTCGTCAACGTCCCCATCTGCACCTGCCCACCGATGCCGGCTCCGATGCCGAAGGTCACGGCCAGGTCCAGTTGCCAGTTCAAGGAGTCGCCGGACAGGTACCCCGCGTCGACGACCATATCGAC
The DNA here is from genome assembly GCA_046735135.1 of Actinomycetota bacterium. Classification (GTDB taxonomy): domain Bacteria; phylum Actinomycetota; class Actinomycetes; order Mycobacteriales; family Mycobacteriaceae; genus Mycobacterium. The sequence continues at coordinate 21,601 of JBKPSU010000082.1, read as the reverse complement.
CCATTCGATCACCAGCTGGACGCTGCGGTTCATCTCGTCCTCGCGCCCGGGTACGTTCACCAACGGCTCCTCCGACCCGCGGAACACCACCGGCCCCACCCGGTCCTCGGGAACACCACTGGCGATCAGGTATGCCCGCACGCGGTCGGCGCGGTCCCGTGACAACTGCCGGTTGGTCCCCTCAGGACCCGTCTGGCTCGCGCGACCAATCACCGAAATCACTGCGGAGTTCGGGTAATCGTGCAAGTACTTGATGGGGGTCGCCAGCGCGTCGGTGTGCTCGGGGAGCAGCGCCGAGCTGTTCACCGCGAATCCGTATACGTAGCTCGAGGTCTGCTGCCGCTGCCGATGGACCGGTTGCGCGGATCTGAACTGCTGCTTCAGGTTTTTCGCCGACTCGATAATGTCGTATGATGGTTGGCTGGTGCTCATCGCGGCCTCCGTGGAACGACTTCGCCACGCCACCTTCGTAATTCATCAACCACTGTCAGCCTCGGCGGACAGTCCTCCCGAGCGGAGGCGCCGTCGCGCAAGCCGACCGTCGACTCCGAAAGTGACAGCTGCTCACCAGGTTTGAGGGATCCCTTGAGGCCCGCACGGCGGTCTCCGTGGTATATCCGCCACCCACCGAGTTCGACGGGCAGCCGGCCCGCCCGCACCGTAATTGCCTCGCCGTCCGGCTCGGCGGCGGCCTCGTCAATCACACCCGAAAAGTGCACAAGGAACAGCACTCTCGCCCGCACAGGCTTGTGCACGCTGTCGGCGTAGGCGCACTCCAGCACGTTGACGCCCGGCCGCAGCGGCGAATTTCGCCGGTCAAGGGTATGGGTGAGCCGATACCGGCCCGCCTCATGTCGCCACACCGAGGCCGTCATCCTGAGCCGGACGCCATTGAGCGTCAAGAGCACCGGGCCCGGCGTCGCGCCCAGCGCGGTGCGCGCCGCATCCGGCAGGCCGCGAATACTGATCTGAACCGGAACGCGATCACCGTACGCCCAGGCGTCCTCGATGGTGTCGGCGAGCGGCTGCGGGCTGCAGATCGTGATCCGCGCCGGGCCCTTTGCGGTCGCTCGTGCGAGGTCGAGCTCGGCGCGCTGCTTCTTCTGCGCCGACGCCGCGCGCCGCGCCGCGGCAAGCGCCCGCCTGGCCTCGGCCGCGGCTTCCTCGCGGCGTGCAGCGAACGCCGCCCGCAATGCGTCATTGATTACAGGCAGCCCCGTCACGACGTCCACCGCGACCCGTAGGACGTCCTCGACCGAGATCTCGTCGGGAAGCTGCAAGTCGGCGAGATCGTTGACCGCTTCCTCCACACGATCGTTGATCTCGTCCGCGAGATCACCTAACAGCTCGAGGAAGTCGCCGGCGTCGCCGAACAGGTCCGCGAGGTCGTGGGCGATGTCGCCGAGTACGCGCAATGCGTCGTTCAGCAGCGGCCGCGCGAGTCCGAACGCGAACTCGAACGCGCCTACCGCGACCGCTAAGGCTAGATCTTGGCCGTCCTCGTTGAGCAGGTCGAAGCCCGGGGCGCGACGCGCAATGTTCTGTGCCCTGCGGAGGCCCTCGAGCTCGAGCGCGTCGAGAATCTCCCGGCGCCGCGACCCGCTCCGCAAAGCCTGCGCGGCCGCGTTGAGCTGCGTCTCCTTGTCATGCGCCCATTGCGATGCTTCTTCGAGCGCATGCTGGACGGCGCGCGACAGCGCGATCAGCCGCCGAGCGAAGGACACGATCTGGTCCCGACCCTGAAGCAGCAGGTCGGCCGCGGCGTGCTCCAGACGTTCAATCCCCGACGAAACGACCGCTACCCCAAACGCTTCCAGAGCACCGATGACACGTGGAAACGCCACCGCGACCTGCTCACCGAGCGTCTCGGTCTGCACGGCAACGAGTTCGGCAACCGCGTCCGGTGCCGGAATGTAGGCGCACGCCGCGATCTGCGCGAGTGTGTCGTTCATGGCGTCCGGGCTCGACAGGTCCGCCTCCCCGTAGGCCGTGAACAGGATTCGCCGACTCAGGTCGCGCACGGTGGCCCGGCGCTCATCGGTGAGGATCTCGTCGCTCGTCGCCTCCGACAGCGCCAACAGCAACTCGGCGACCAGCACCCGGCTCGCATCAGCCAACGTGCCGAAATCCTCTGCAACGTCGGGGAAAAGGTCTCCGGCGAGCTGCACTGCGGCCGCTACGAGCCGGTGGCCCGAATCATTGCGTAGCTCGCGAGACAGCTCTCCCGCCGCGTCGCTGACCGACTCGGTCACGTGATCGAGCAGGATGTCGGTGAGCACCACGACGTTGTTCAACACGATCTTGCCGATCATTAAGCTCAGGCCCGCGCGCAGCGTGTCACCGTCTACCGGCCGACCCGCTACCAGATCGTCCACCCGGCGCAGCGCGAAGTCGCGCATCATCGTCAGGCTTGGCCGCGCGACCTCGTCGAGCCATACGCGGGTGTCTGCGTCGTCTGGCAGCGCGTCATCGATCGCCGGCAACAGCTTGTCGAGCAGCAGCTCGTCCAGCGCCGTGCCGGCGACGGCGCGCATCGCCTCGTACAGGTCCGTCTGCGTCAGGTCGTCGCCGGTAGCCGCGCGTAGTGCCAGTTCGACGAAATCTGAAGCGGCAACACCTGTTTCGCGCGAGATGCTCTCCAGCAGCGCATAGAGGTCGGGCACCAGCTCTTCGAGGAGCGGAAGCAGTCGGCTGCTCAAGAGATAGTCGACGACGGTGCCGAGTTCGAGGCGGTCGGGTACCTCACCACCGATTAGCGGCCCCAGCTCTTCACGAACGATCTCCGGCGTTTCGGGCAGCTCGACGAGGAACGCGTCGGCCGCCGCGCTGCGCAACCCGATAACGCCCGCCCCGGCCTCGGCGTGTGCCGTGACGACGCCTCGGCGGATGGCTTCCGCGGCCGCCAGCGCCAGCCACATCGCCGCCAGCATGGGCCGCCACTGCGTCCGCAACTGCGGCGCAGCCAAATCGAGCACCTCCGCCAGCACCGGGATGACCGGAGAAACCGTCGTAAACGTCAGCGGCCGGCCTTCGAGCGCGTCGATCAGAACCTGCGTCGCGTTCGCTCCGGCCTGGCGTTGCGCGGCCGTGAGATTGAGCTCAGCCACCCGAGTCGCCGCCTCGTCCAGCGCGCCTGCGATCGCGGTCGCCGCGGCGAGACCCAGCTTGTCGAGCGCGAAGCGCTGGAACTCCGCCATGAAGCAGTCAGCGAGAATCTCACCCGCCTGGCCAGGACGCGCAGCAAGCTCAGCCGTCGGCACCTGCGCCAGCTCGTATGCGGTGGCGAGCGATGCGGGCAGAACGTATTCCAGCGCAGCCAGATTCGGCCCCAGCACGCGCGGAACCAGCGGGCGCGCCTCCTCTAAGATCGCACCGGTGATGATGTCCGCGGCGGTCAAGAAGAAGCGCTTGGGGCTGTCCAGCCTTATGCCGGCATAGAAGTCATATCCGATTCCGGCACCCAGGCCAGCCTCGGCATCCATTTCGATGACGAAGCCCGCGTCGTTGTCGTCTGCCAGGCTGCCGCGCACGTTGAGCTTGGCCTTGACCATTGCCGAGGCCGAGATCTTGCCCCAGACGCCCGCCCCGATGCGGGATTCGCGCAGCAAGGCCAAGAAGACCTCCAGCAGAGGTCCTTGGAGGAACTGCCGCGCCGCCAGGGCGATGTCGCTCGCATCCAGACCGACCGACAGCCGTCCGGCTAGCGACGCCTCCGCGAAGGCGCCGACCTCTGCGCTGAGGCCCACACGGTCGAACAGGTCGATGGTCGCTTGTGCGTCGAGCTCTACGCCTGCCGCCGCCAATGCCTGGCCCTCCGCGCTACCAGCAAAGAGCCACAACAGCTTCAGGTCGGCTAGCGCTTCGGCCGCCGCTTCGGCCGAAGCCTCGGCCGACAAGCCGTGACAGAGTTCGAAGCGCGTCGCGAAACCCAACCGCGCTCCGCTACCGACATCCCCCTGAACGATGCCCTCATCGAACCCGGCGCTTGCGTCGGCGGTGAAGACCTCGCCGGTCAAATTCGCTTCAGGCATGGATCTCTCCCGGCTGTGGAGCCTGGCTGATCGTAACTTCCGCAGTCCCGTGGCCGCCGGTGTTCTGCAGTGTCTGGCAAATGTCTTTGGCCGGGCTGCAAAGTGTGCCGGTGAGAGCTCGCTGCGGCTTACGCCATGGAGAACGGCTCGTGCATCACGATCACGCGCGCCACACGCTGCAGGCCGCCCTCCACAGCGATGCGTTGATCGTCCGGACATTCGAGCAGCTGGCGCCGCCAGCCTGAGTGGGCAACACGCCGGGCGGGGTGATCGGGTTGAGGGTCGCAGCGCGGAATGATGTGCGGCTGATGAGCTCGCCTATGGCAAGTTGTTCAAGGTAGGTCTTGGAGAGCGCGCAGACGCCCAGTTCGGCGAGGCCGAAGTTGCCCGCCGAACAAGACGTTCCGTGTGCGCGGCCCAATGACCGGTTGCCGGCGAAGCACTTGGCCCGGCTCGTTGCCGAGTTGGTCGCCGAGCATTTGGATCTTGTGCGCATTCGGGCTCCGGATGACGAGGCGCGCGGTGGGCCACCCTACGATCCGCGTCTGATGGCGATCCTGTTGTACGCCTACACCACTGGGGTGTGCTCGTCGCGGATGATCGAACGCAAATGCGTCGACGATACCGCCTTTCGGTGGCTGACGGCCGGTGCGTCCCCGGGCTATCGAGCGATCGCCGATTTCCGCAAGCAGCACCTGTCCACGCTCGGATACCTGTTCGCGCAGGCGTTGGCGTTGCGCCGGCCCGCGGGTGTGGTCTGCCTGGGCCGGCTCGCTCTCGACAGGACGGGGTTCGCGAAGGACAGGGCTGTCGGGGAGGAGGTCTCGGCTCTCCTGACCCGCGCCGAACGGGTCGATGAAGCCGAGGACGCGGCATTCGGGGCAAATCGTCGTGTCGGCCAGCTTCCACAGCGACTGCGGCGACTAGATATTGGGCTGGCCAGGATCTTCGAGACCAAGGCGTCGCTGCAAGCCGAGATCGGGCCGGGCCGGAAGTTGGGCGCCCGGGCCGACGTCCGCGGCGATAGGGATGAGGCCAGTGGCACGGCGGGGCACACTACCGCGAGACCGAAGGGGCTGCGCGCGGTGGTCGGTGCGCTGTTGCTGGCGGTGGCGTTCGCAGGCGGATTCGCCGTCGCGATGCACAAGACGCTTACGCTCTCCGTCGACGGCTCACCGATGACGGTCTCGACGATGAAGTCGCGAGTGATGGACGTGGTGCGGGAAAACGGCTTCGCCGTCGACTACCACGACGAGCTGTATCCGGCCGCCGATCAACCGGTCCATCAGTCCGACACCATCGTGCTGAAACGTGGCCGGCCGTTGCAGGTGTCAGTGGACGGCGGGCAGAGCAAGCAGGCGTGGACGACGGCCTTGACGGTCGGCGAGGCCCTCGAGCAGCTGTCGATACGCGACGCCGCCCCCGCCGCGGCATCTCGTTTCAGCCGAGTGCCATTGGCCGGCATGGTGTTGCCGCTGGTCAGCGCGAAGAAGGTGCATATCGTCGACGGCGGTGTGGCCGGCGACCGGCGGCTGGCGGCGCCGAATGTGCGGCTCTTGCTAGCGGCGGGCGGTGCGCCGCTCGAGCAAGGCGACAAAGTGTTCCCGCCGGCGTCGACGTCGGTCACCGAGGGCATGAAGATCGTGGTCACCCGAATCCGGACGTTGACCGTCACCGCGCGGATCACGCTGCTGCCTCGGGCGTACCACGTTCAGGATCCGACGATGAACATAGGCCGCAACGTGGTGGAGGACCTGGGCACGACTGGAACCCAGGTTGTCACCTTCGCGGTGTCGACCGTCAACGGTGTCGAAACCGGGCGGTCGCCGATGAAGAACGAGATCGTGGCACCCGCCCGGCCCGCGGTGCTGCGGGTCGGTGTCAAGCCGGGCACCCAGGTGCCGCCGGTGCGCAACGGCGCGACCTGGGACGCGTTGAGCGCCTGCGAGTCCGGCGGCAATTGGGCGATCAACACCGGCAACGGTTTCTATGGGGGCGTGCAGTTCAACCAGAGCACGTGGGAGCGGCACGGTGGACTGAGTTATGCGCCGCGAGCAGACCTGGCCACCCGAGAAGAGCAGATCGCAATCGCCGAGGTGACTCGCGCAGTTCAGGGCTGGGGCGCCTGGCCGGTATGCAGCGTCAGGGCGGGCGTGCGCTGACCATTCGCGTGCTCGGCGGTGATCGACCGTCGTGGGTCGAATATCGCCAAGTCGGCTCCAACCGACTGGTGGACTAGGCGGGGTGCATCATCTTCACATAGCCCCGGTCAAGCACGGCGAGCAGCGGTTGGCAGCGAATCAGGCTCTGCCCCTTGGGGGTTGATGACGGCCTCATCCCGGTGCGGATTGGGCGGCCGAAATTTGTCGTACCCGGCTGCAATGATGACTTCATGTCCTCGCCCGCATGCTCCGACGTTGCGGCAGTGCGTCCTGACCAGCGTCTTGAAGCGCTGTTCGAGGAGTTGGCTGAATTAACCGGTCAGCGCAACGCGATTGATGGGCGCATCGTGGAGATCATCGCCGAGGTGGATCGCGACGAGTTGTGGGGCGCGACGGGCGCGCGGTCGGTGGCGGCGTTGGTGGCCTGGAAGATGGGCTCGTCATCGGGAAACGCCCACGCGATCGCGGCCGTCGCGCGTCGGCTGGAGGAGTTTCCCCGCTGTGCGCAAGGCATGCGGGAGGGCCGACTGTCGCTGGACCAGGTCGGCGCCATCGCGGCGCGCGCGGGTGAGGGATCCGATGAGCACTACGCGGAGCTGGCGCGGAGCGCGACGGTCAACCAGCTGCGCACGGCGGTCAAGCTGGAACCGCGACCCGAACCCGAACCCGATTCCGATCCCCGGCCCGAACCGGAGCCCTCGATCACCAAGACTTCCGACGAGGAGTTCACCAGCTGGCGGATAAAGCTTCCGCACCTGGACGCGGCGAAGTTCGACGCGGCACTGTCGTCTCATCGTGACGCTCTGATCGTCGAGTGGAAACTCGATCGCGAGAACCGCGGGCGGGCAACGGATAACGCGCCGCCGTTGCCGGGCACTGTCGATGCGTTCATGCGCCTGGTCGAGGCCGGGTGGGACGCCGAGGTGGCCCGCCGGCCGCACGGGCAGCACACCACCGTGGTGGTGCACGTCGACGTCGAGCAGCGCGCCGCGGCGCTGCATCTGGGTCCGCTGCTCACGGAGGCCGAACGCCAATACCTGACCTGTGATGCCAGCTGTGAAGTCTGGTTCGAACGTGACGGCCAGGTCATCGGCGCCGGCCGAGCGACCCGCCAGATCAATCGGCGGCTTCGCCGCGCGCTGGAGCACCGCCATCCCACGTGTGCGGTCCCGGGCTGTGGTGCCACCCGCGGTTTGCACGCACACCATATCCGGCACTGGGAGGACGGCGGTCCCACCGAGTTGTTCAACCTGGTACTGGTATGCCCGTATCACCACCGGCTGCACCATCGAGGCATTATCACCATCACCGGACCCGCAGACGATCTCATCGTCACCGACAGCTCCGGCCAATCACTCAGTACAGGTTCGCTCGCGCGTCCACCCAACCGGCCCCGCCCGCCGTGGCGCCCTGCCCCGGACCCACCGGCGAACGCGCCGACTGGTGGTGGTACGACCCCTTCCAACCGCAGCCACCACCAACAAACAATTAGGTTGGTTAACGGGCCGGTAATTACCAGCGCCGTGTCGAAGCTCAAATAGGTTGGGACATAGATAAATTCGTCCGTAATACGCGCAGTTGGCGCAGCGTGAAAATCGAAGCCGACACCGGGCCCCTCCTTCCCCGTCGACGACAAGGTTGCGGCCAGTTATGGCCAGCTGGCGGCACCCGTCGTCGAGGGAGGTTGTCAGCCCGGCGCGTGTTCGTTGGCGAAAACCCTTTGTCGCCGCAACTGGTTCCGCGGGTTACACGAGGATGTCTGTATCGGCAGCGCGGCCGAGTTCTTGTCGTGCGATCCGTCGACGACTTTCTTCGATGTGGTCGTGCAAGACGGTCTGCGCCATTCGGTAGTTCGGCCGCGAGGCGTCATTAATTTTTGACGCCGTGCAATCGACAGGCGCGCCAAAGTTGTGGCTGATGGTGCTGTTGAGACAGCGGCGCGCGCCGATCCGATTGCCCACGGCGCACGCTGTAGGCCGCGCCTCACCGGGGCGATACCGATGTTGCCCACTTCGCGTCGACGTGCACGGTGGCGGCGTGCGAGTCCAAGGCCCAAGTGATCAAGAGGGGTGCCCAGGTGCATCACGATCGCATTTCGCACCGCCGTTCTGGGGATATCGCACCGATGATGGTGATGGAATCGATCATGAGAGGACGTCAGAGCAGGGCGGGATGACCAGATGACGCATGGCGGGTACGGGGGCGGTCAACCCGACCCGTTCGGTTCGGACCCCTTCGGTGGTCCGCCGAGCACCCAGGGGTACGTGCCGCCGCTCAGCCCCGGCTCACCGCCTATGACAGGGCGGGTCTTCCCGCCACCGGGCCGGCCGAGCGGTGAAGTCAACAAGTTCGCGACCTTGTCGATCGTGTTCGCGTTCGTGTTCGCCCCCGTCGGTGCGGTACTGGGCCACGTAGCACTCTCGCAGATCAAACGCAGCGGGCAACGCGGTCGTGAACGAGCGATAGTCGGCCTCACCATCTCCTACGTGATCATCGTGCTGGCATTGATTGCGCTGGTGATCTGGCTTCTGACCGCCAACGGCTCCGAGTCGCCGTCGTCACCCGGTGAGACGACCGCGACGCCGAGGACGACACCACGCGCTTCGCCGCCACCTCCGCGCACCACGGTCTTCACGCCACCCCCGGCCCAGCGGCCGACGGTCACCGTGGAGCAGCTGCGGGTAGGCGACTGCGTCGAGGTGCAGCAGACGCAGCCGGACCCCACCAGAGGTCCTGAAACGAATGTCATCCTCATATTTCCAGTGCGCTGCGAGGTCCGCGACGGCGTATTCCGGGTAGACCAGATCTTGTCGACCAGTGGATGCTCGGGGCAGACATTGTTCAACAAGCAAGAAACAGTATTTGCATGCATCTCGGATTTCCGAGGCTGATGATGATGAGGTTGTGTTCACTGACTGGCCTTAGTCGCGTGTACCGCGGACGCGTGCTCGCGGGTCGCTGGCCTGCAGCTCGCCCAAGGCCGCCGCTGACGGGGGGCCATGATGCAGCCCAGCGGTAATCCGTTCGAGCCGCAGTCGGTGGATCCGTTCGGGACACCGTACGCAGGCGCGTCCGCGCCACCGAGCGCAGCTCCGTTCGGGCACGGGCCTCGGATGGGTGCGCCCTACGGGACACCCCGGTCGCCCGACTACAACACCTTCGCGGTGCTGTCGCCGATCTTCGCGGTGGTGGTACCGCCGGCCGGCGTGGTGCTGGGGCACCTGGCTCTGCCGCAGATCCGGCGCTCCGGCGAGCGGGGACGCAACGCTGCCATCGCCGGACTCGTGCTCGGCTATCTGATGTGCCTGGTGCTGATCGCAGCCCTCATCTGGTGGTTGACGAGCGATTCGGACTCCGGCAACGCGACCGCGTCGCCCTCGTCGAGCGCGCCCTATCAGGTGCCGCCGGCTCCGCCGCGCCCCTCGACGGTGACTTCGGTGGCCCCGGCTCCCGCCGTTCCGCGGATCAAGCTCGACCTCGCCACGGTGCCGATCGGCACCTGCGTGGAGATCCAGCTGCGCAACGACGTAGGCAACGACGCGTTGGATCTGTTCAAGGTCGACTGCGCACACAAGGAAGGGGTGTACACCGTCACCGCGCGGGTCCCCGCCAGCTACGACTGCCGTTCGGTCTACGTCGCCGCGCCGCCCGACCGCTCCTTCGCCCTGTGCCTGAACCCGTACTGATGCCGATGAACATCCTCGAAACGACCACCCACCAGCGGCGCACGCGAAGGCCGGGGTGATCGACGTGGGTCAACCCAATCCGTTCGATTTCAGCGACTTCGGCCCGCCGTCTGGGAGTCCCACGCCACCGCGAACCGGCGCGGACTCGCCATCGCCGCGGGGCGCCGACTTCTCCACCGGCTTCGATCCCTGGGCGAATCAGCCGAAGACACAGCCGCACACGCGACGCCGGGACGCCTCCGGTCAGTCAGGCGACCGTGACGCCTTCGGTGGGGCGATCACCGCGGGGACGTTGCCGACCGCCGGGCCACCGCTGAAGTGGTTCGCCGTGGCGCTGGTGATGGCCGCGGCCGGGGTGGTACTGGCCCTCGTCAGCGCCACCGGCGGTGGCGGCATCATCGCGCCCGCGCTGGCGGGTTGGCTTCTGGCCGGGCCTGTCGCGATCGGCGCACTGGCGGCGTACACCCGGGTAGACACACGCCGTCGGAGCGAGTCGATCTATTCGGCGCCGCGGTGGGCGGCAAAGTTGTACTGGGCGGTGCTGGTCGTGTGTCTGGTGGGCATCGCATTGGGTGCGTGGCAGATCGCCCTGTGGGCGGGCAGGCAGTAGATGTCTGTGACACCACGAATCTTGCTGCCGGTCAAGCGGATTGGCCTGCTGGCGCAGTTCTTCGCCGTCGCGTTGATGATCGCGGCGCTGGCCGGCTGGTCGATTCCCTCGGCTCACGCCGAGCCCGCCGGCGGCGGCGCAAAGCGGTTCGGCGCATGCCTGGCCTCGCAGAAGGCCGGCGATCTGGTGTTGTTGTTCGACGAGTCCAGCAGTCTGCAGGGCACCGATCCTCAGGCAGCCCGGGTGCAGGCGGCGCGCTACCTGCTGCAGACGCTGGGCAGATACGCCGATCGCGTCGGCGCGAATCTCGAGGTCGCCACCTCCGGGTTCTCCGACACCTATACGCGCGAACAGGATTGGACGAAGCTGACCGGGTCCACGGCCGACCAGGTGGGCGCGCAGCTGTCGAGCATCGCCACCAAGAACACCGGGATCGACACCGACTACTGGCTGGCGCTCGACGGGGCCCGCCAGGAGTTGACATCGCGCGGGCAAGGACCCAACGGCGGACAGCGCTGCCAAGCGATCGCATGGTTCTCCGACGGCAAGATCGATTTCACGTCGCGGGCGACGTCCAAGCCCTACGCCGACGGGATCACCCTCGACAGCCCGAGCGGTGTGGAGGACACCACCAAACGCGCCGTGGAGTCGATCTGCCGGCCGGGCGGCGTCGCCGATCAGCTGCGCGGCAGTAGCATCATCATGCTGGGAATCGGACTGGGCGCCAACAAGACACCCGGCGACTTCGACGTGATGTCGGCGATAAGCACGGCCCGCGGACTCAACGGCATGGCGTGTGGACAGATCACCGATCCGATACCCGGTGACTTCTATCCCGTGTCCAACATCGACGACATGCTGTTCGGGTTCGACGCGCTAAACCCGGACCCCGGCACCACCGGGCAAGGCCCGGTCTGCCAGCTGCGGGTGTGCCCGGAGGCGCGGCACAACTTCACGTTGGACCGCTCGATCAAGTCGGTGGACATCCTCGGCTCCGGCGGAGTGGCCGGTGTGGTGCCCTACCTGATCTCGCCGTCGGGCAAGACGTTGGAACTGCCCAAGAAGGACGGCCGCAACACCGCCGACCTCGACGGCGTGCCGGTGGCGTATGAGTGGCGATCCGATTCGGCGCAGACCATTTCGCTGCAGAACACCGGGGGGCCGCAGTGGCCGGGTCAGTGGGCGATCGTCTACGTCGACACCACCGGTCAGCACCCCGACGCCGTATCACGGGTCAGCATCCACATCACCACCGACATCTTTCCGGCGCTCACCAACGCCGACAAAGTGCCGTTGCGCAGCGGGCAGGTGGTCAAGGGGCTGACGTTCGGTCTCGTCGAAGGGGCGGGCACGCCCATGCAGCCGACCGACCTCGCGGGGACCGCGACCATGTCGGCGGCGCTGGCGCCCGACGGCGCGGCGCCCATTCCGCTGCTGGATTCCGTGGCCAAAGCCGACATCGCCAATCCGGTCGACGCCGACCTGACGAAGGTGAATCCCGGGCAGGCGAAGCTGCGAATGTCGTTGGTGATCACCACCGCACCGGCCACCGACCCATCGGGCGCGCAGATCGCGCCCGGCACCCAGCTGTCACCCCAGGATGTCGAAGTCCCCGTGCAGATCCTGCCCAAGCTCGGACTGCCGGTGCCCGGCGAGCGGATCGATTTCGGCACCGTGCAGGCGGCCAAGGGTGCGACCGCGTCGCTCAACATCACCGGCCCCGGCTGCGCCTGGATCGCCGACAACGATGCCGCCAAGGTGGTGGCCGCGCCCGATGACATCGGCACCGCGCGGCTGTCCTCGACGGCGAACTCCGCGCAGAATTGCGTGAAGGTGCAGGCCGGGCAGACCGGGCAGGTGTCGGTGACGCTGCGCACCGACCGCGACGGACAGGGCGGGCTAAACGGAACCGTGCCGATACATGTTGCGGCGCTTGACAACCCGGGCGATGCCCAGGTCGCCGACGTTCCGTTCGTCGCGTCGCTGATCAAGCCCTTGAACACCACCAACTTCGTGCTGGTGTTCCTGGCCGCGCTGCTGCTGGGCCCGGGCATTCCGCTGGCACTGCTGTACGCGGCGAAGTGGTGGGTCAGCAAGATCCCCGACACGCCGATGCTGGCCGACCGGATCCCCGTCGAGGTGAACAACGATGTGGTACTGCGTGACGGGGAACCCTTCACGCTGGCCGACACCGACCTGATCCGCCCGGTGCCCGGCCTGGCCGGGGGCGCCCGCAAAGTCTCGGTGCAAGGTGTCACGCTGAGCACGACCATGGGCCGCAGCCCCTTCGGCCCCGGCTATGTGACCGTCGACGCCGACGGTCTGGTCAGTGTGGGTTCGGCGCTGCCCGCAACCGACCGCAGCGGACTGCGCGCGGTGCTGCCGCTGGCCGTGCACAACAAGTGGGTGGTCCTGCACGATCCCAGCGGACCGGCCAACGTCGCCGATGTGTTGCTGCTGGTCGGCGGACGCACCGACACCGCGGCACGTGAGCGACTCTACGAAGACGTCGGCCGTCGACTGCCCGAGCTGCTCAACGGGCTGCGGTTGCGGGCGGTTGAAGCCGGGTTGGCTGTCTCGGATGACGAAGCGCGACAAGCAGTTTCGCCGTTCGGTGAACCTGCGAAAGGTGGGTCGGCGGCCCATGACCCAGATCCATTCGACCCGTTCAGGGAAGGAAACTGAATGCGACGATTCCTCATAGTGGGATGCGGTGGTTCCGGCGGTGCCACGCTGGCGTTCATCATGGACCAGCTGCGCTCCGAGCTGCACTCCGCGGGCATCGAAACACTCTTGGGCGGTTGGCAATTCGTTCAGATCGACGTGCCAAGCGCGCCGGAGACCGGCCCCGAGGGACTGGCCAATGTTCCCGAGCAGGGCGGCACCTACATCGGCTGTGGACCGCAGGGCAGTAGCTACGCGATCCTCGACGGGGCTCTGTCGCAGCGGCTGGCCGCCGAATCGGCGTTGGACACCATCGCCACCTGGGCGCCACGCAACCCGCAGGAGGTGTCCATCCCGATCTCGGCAGGCGCCGGCCAGTACCGGGCCATCGGGCGGATGATCACGTTGAGCAAGGCCACCGAGATCCACACCCGCCTGCAGGCCGCGTGGGATGCGCTTTTCCGGGTCGACACGATCTCGCAGATGTCCACCGCCGACGTGCCCGGCATGGGGAAATTCGACCCCAACGAGCCGCCGCTGGTTCTGGTGGTGTCGTCGATGGCCGGCGGCGCGGGGGCGTCGATGGCGCTGGATGTGTGCCGGCTGCTGACGCTGGTGTCGGGTCTTGACCCGAAACTGATGGGCGTCTTCATGGTGACGCCCGATATCTTCGATTCGCTGCCGCAGAGTTCCATCGTCGGGGTACGCGCCAATTCGCTGGCCATGCTGGGCGAGATCGTGGCCAGTCAGGCGGGCTCTGCGCGCGAACACGATGTGCGGCTGATGCGGGCGCTGGGCCACCAGCACGGCGAAGGGGAGCCGATCCCGTTCGCGCGGGTGTTCCCGGTGGGCCGCTTCATCGGCGCGGACCGCACGCTGTTCGGAGACGGTTCGCAGTGGGCCGTGTACCGGGGGCTGGCACGCGGCCTGGCGGGACTGATGATGAGCGGCGCGGCTAGTGACCAGTTCGTCTCCTACGACCTGGGCAACACGGCGTCACCGGAGGGCGACCGCGACCTGCTGGGCTGGGGTATCTCCGCGTGGGACGTATTGCCTTGGGGCACCTACGGTTTCGCCAGCTTGAGCATGGGTCGCGACCGCTACGCCGAGTACGCCGCGCAACGGCTGGCGCGCAGCTGCGTGGACAAGCTGCTGTTCGGACATCTGCAGGCCGGGAACCCGGCGTCGAGCACCGAGCAACTCGACTCGCTGCTGAGCAGCCAGTGGCAGGCGCATTGCGGCGAGCTGGGACTGCCTGCGAACCCCGGCGATGAGCAGACCCGCACGGGCATTCTCGGCCGCTGGATCGGCTCGGAGGCCTTCGCCGCTGAGTCGGTGGCCGCCACCGTCAACGGGCTCATCGACCGGCAGCTGCGAGGGTATCTGCCGAACCCCGAGGGCATGACCGCAGAGCAGTGGGTGCCGATCTTCCGTCAGGCTCTTCGCAACCGGGGCAGCGAACTTCTGCGGGCATGCGACGACGCGGCCTACACAATGGCGTTCAACTGGCACCGCGAGTTCGCCGGGCGGGTCGAAGAGATGGTGGGCGGGACGATCGCGACGATGGGCCTGCCGTATGCCCGGGAACTGGTCGACCGGTTGCGCCGCCACATCGACGACGTGCTCGCCCCCGGGGTGGCGCAGCTGGGGACGATGGGCCCGCCCGACATCGTCGCGGTGCCGCCGCAAGTGGATGCGGCGCTGCGCTCGATGCGCGGGGTGATGACCAACGCCGATCAGGTCCTGGCAACGGCGCTGGACGGGTTCCGCGCAGGCGTGCGACGCCAACTGTTCGCCGACGCCGCCGCGCGGATCGCCGATGTGATGCGGGTGGTGGGCGCGGAAATGTTGCGGCCACTGCGCGAAGCGCTTGGCGAAGCCATGGTGCTGCTGGAGCAGGCGCGCGCGGAAGCGCCCACCGATGTGGGGCTTGCGCGGCTGACCACCGATCAGTACGCGGCCTGGCCTGCCGATGCCGACGAGCTGGTCCCCACGCGGTTCGCCGAGGCCAACAACGAAGTGCTGCTGATCAGCTCGTCCGCCTTCAAGGGCCGCTACGAGCTCGATCTGCCCAAGGCCGTGGCAGGCGCCAACGCAATGGTGCCGCTGCAGACCGCAATCGACGACGCGACGACCCACGTGATTCTGGGACAGTGGCGCACCACCGGCGGGGTGTCGGCACCCGGAGGTCTCATCGAACGCACGGCGACATGGGTGACGCGCGCCTTGGGCACCGACCCCGAAACGAGTCGGCCGCGGGTGCCGTCGATGGCGCAGTTCGATGCGCACACCCGCCCAGGCGAGCTGCTGACCCGGGCCCGGCTGTATGTGGGCAGGCCGGGGGAATCGTTCGACGAGTTCTGCAAGGTGTCGCTGCGCGACTTCGTGCAGGGCGCGGGCGCGGCGGAATCGGAACTGGTCATGCGCCGCCGGGACATCACCACCAAGTTCGCCGAGGCGCTGTCGCTGGCCCGCCCGTTGGCCAGCGTGAATGACGAAGCGCTGCAGCGGGTGCATCCCGGACAGCAGACGGAGTACCGCTACAAGTTCTCCGAGGTCCCCTTCGCCGGCCAGTCCGTCGCCGACGCGCTGTTTGACGTGCTGCGCAACAATCCGCGCATCGACCAGGCCACCAAGGACAACTATCACCGGTCGCTGTCGGATGAGGACAGCGTGACACGGGTGGACATCTTCGGGTCCTACCCCAACTACTCGCCGCTGGCGTTCGACTCGGTGCTCAAGCCCGCCGCTCAGCAGTGGGCCCGGATCGCCGGGCCGGGCCGCGGGACATTCTGGCGCTATCGTCGCGCGCGACCCTTGCCTGCGTCGCTGCCGATGACCGACGACGAGCGCCGCGCCATGACGGCGGGATGGTTCCTGGGCCAGATCGTCGGGCGGATTCACATCCCGGAGCCCCCCTACACCGACGCGGTGCGCATCTACGACGCCGATGCGGGGCACTGGTTGAACTTCCCCAACCCGCTGCTGACACCGCCGTCGGCGTTCATCGCCACCTATGACTGGCTGCCTGCGGTGCTGGAGAGCATCCTGCTCGCCATCGCCCAGTCCCATGAGCCGCCGGTGATGCACACGCTGCGGCCCTACGGCGTGCTGCGGGAACTCTACGACGCACATTCGCAGGACCCGGCCAGCGGCATCGTCGAGTTGTCGGCCAGCGACGTGCTGCGCGAGTTCCTTGTCGGCAACGCTGCGGTGCCGGGCGGGACACCCCGGATCGAGACGATCGCCGCGGCCCGAAGCCCAGAGGAGCGCGCCGCCGCCGCCCAGGAGTGGCTGACGAATGTGCGCGACGTCGCCGCGCAGTATCTGCCGGGGGACATGCCCGGTGCGGCGCCCGGCGGAGTGTTCACGTCGGTCCCGACACGGTCGACGGCGTCGAAGACGCCGATCTTCCGCGATCTCGCTCCTGACGTGTTCTGGGCGACGGAAGCCCTCACCCGGTTGTTGCAGCGCGAGGCCGCGGCGCTGGCGCGGGGCGCGGCGACCGCCGGGACCGGCTATCTCGACGACGGGCCCCTGGTGATCCCGGAGGGCGGAACGTTCTGAACATGTCGATGCCGAGCACTTCGCAGGCGCTGACGGTGTTGGTCGCTCCGCACGCCCGGACAGAGGAGATCTTCGCCGTCTTGGCCGACTATTCCGCTGTCGGACTGCTCGCCGCGTTCACGTGGGTCGACGCCGCCGACATCGGTGGCGCGTCCACCCCGGCCAGCGTGCTGCGCGACGGTCGCGCCGAACCGGCGGTGTTGCAGCAGTTGCTCACCGCCAAGCGCTACCAGCGGATCCGGCTGGTGGTCCTGGTGCCCGCCGAGGCGCCGTCCACCGAGCGGGTCCCCCTGGTGGCCGAGCAGACGGTGGAGCAGATCGTGCGAAGCAGTTCGATGGGTGCGCGTATCAGCCTGCTGCGTGTCCTGCTGACCCGGGGGGATGACGCAGAGGCGGCACCGGATTCGACGTTGGTGCTGGAGGGATGGCACAACCTGCTTGTCGCCCCGGAGGATTCGGCGGGACCCGGCCTGGGTGCGGTGCCGAGCGGCCCGATCACCGATCCGCTCGATTTCGCGCAACGCACCGCACCGGTGATCGCCGGGATCGCCGGACTGTGGGCAGGATTGGAGCAGACACCGTTCGACACGTTGGAGATCTTGCCGGGGCAGACGGTGCGCGCGGTGCGGGCGTTCTACCGGCGGCTGGACAGCAGCGAGGTCGAAGAGCGCCTGCGCGCCCAGCTGTTCGACCCTGCCGGACGCCTACCGCTGCCCCGCGGCGGTGAGGTGCCCGTCGTCTATGTGGAGGATGTTGCGGCGGCCACACAGACCATGGCAAGGGGGCTGTGGACCAAGCACCGAGACTTGCTCCGCGGGCCCCGAATTTCTGTGAGTGATTCTGGCGCCCAAGCCATTTCGATCTGGGCGGCATTGAAGATGTTCTTGAAGTTCATGGGCGCCGCGCTGCGGCAGGCGCCGGGGGCGTGGTGGTCGGCGGTTACGGGTTCGGTGTCGTCGGTGCTGGCCAGCACGCTGCAGGGCACGGTGTTCGGCGGGAGGGATTCCGCATTCGCGGTTGTCACCAACACCAATGTGGCCAACTGGCAGCACCTGGGGGCAAGCGCCGACACGCTGAACACCGCGCTGGGCGGGGCGCCGCCGCAACATCTTGCACAGCGGGACCTCAGCGCGCTGTGGATGGATTTCGTCGCAGGAGCGCTGACCCTAGCCGACGGGGGCCGTCGCGCCGCGGGGTTGGAGCCGGTGCCGGTGGGTTCCGGCGTCGGGGTACTCGCCGTCGCCTCCGACGTGGTTCCCAGTGCCGCTGAATCATTTTCGTCGATTCCCACGTCGCTGTCCGCAGTCATCGGGGTCACCTCGGTGGAACCGGCCGATGTGCTCGGCGTTGCCGACCTGCGGGAGCGGCTGCAACGCGCCTACGCCGATCCCGCGGCCGGCGTCGAGGCGCGTACTGCGGGGACCGAATTAGAAGGCTGGCAACGGTTCGTGTCGAAAAGCTATGCCTGGCAGGTGGGTTCCATCCTGGCGGACTTTCTGCACCGCGCCCGCGGCGAGGTGGCCCGACTGGTGGACGAGATCCAGCAGGCCACCAACCGGGTGTCGGCCGACGAGCGACTGCGGGCGCGCCAGCGGGCGATCGGCGTCATCCTCAAGACGTTCTTCTGGGCATTGGTTCTGATACTCGTCGTTCTCGCCGGGATCGCCGCCGCCGGCTGGGTCCGCTGGCCGTTCGCGCTGTGGACGGGCGGTGTGATGCTCGGCCTGTACATTCTGGCGTCGCTGGCGTTGTTCCTGTTCTCGCAGCGAGATCTGTTCGCGGAGACGCACTTACGGCAGTCTCAGCTGGGTGAGCTGGAGACGATGCAGGCCAATCTGCGCACGGCGCTACAGGACGTCAGCCGGCTGTCCACCGCGTATGGACAGCTGTTGTCGTGGTGCCGGGTGCTGGGGGCGGTGTTGCGGGCGCCGTTCGGGCCCGCGCCTGCGGCGCGGCCCTCACCCGGCCAACTCTTCGACGGCCTGCCGCGCTCGACCCAACTCGGGGTCGCCGACCCGGACGCGCTGCAGGCCGGCGACGCCGCGCATGCGATTCAGCGGCGCCTCTACGCATTGGGCTGGCTGACCCAGCCGTGGCGGGACATGATCAACGAGGTGGCAGCGCGGCTGCGTGAGGAACCCGAGATGTTGTTCCGGATGCCGGGCATCGGCACGCAATCCGGGCTGGATCAGTGGTCGTCTGCGGTCGCCTCGGGGCAAGTTCAGCCCACCGGCGCCGACGCGCTGTGGGGGCGAGTCGAGCAGATGTTCGCCGACGGGCACGGCGAAGTCGCCGACGCGCTCACCGGCACGGTGCTGATACCCGGTGAGGACAGGCATGCGCCTGCCCGGCAATTCGGCGCGGGCATCACGGAGCAGAGCGACGGGCGGGCCGCCCCATTCGACGCGTCGCTGTTCACCCACGCCGCCATGACAGCGGGCCGCTCGAGCGTTGCGGTCGACGAGGCCAGGGTCGCGCGCGCCGGATTGGGCTATCGCGCCGTGGTGGTGCAGGCCAGTGATGGGTTGCCGCCCTACGACTTTGCGTTGTTCGCGCCTCGGGTCGATGTCGCAGCGGACGGCGAAGAGGATGCGACGTCGGCCGACGGGCGTGAGCACCGCGACGTTCCGCCCCGTCAGGACATGGTGTTCTAACGATGCCCGACCCGCAGTACATCGACGCCTCCGACGATCCGCGACTGCCGGCGCTGATGGCGTGGCGCCAGCGGCTCATCGAGGCCGGTGCGGTGTCGCGCACGAGCTTCAAGGAAGCCCATCTGCGTCTGGTGCTGCGCTCGGGCCGCACCGACGTCGCGCAGATCCGGGCCATGCTGCCGCCCTCGGTGGCCGAGCACGCCGAGGACATGGCCCGGCTGCTGGCCGAACTCGAAAACCGAAGCGGCACTGGTGAATCGGGCCGCAGCCGCGCGGATATCGCCACCGCCGACGCGCCTCGGACCGATGCTATTGGCGTCGAACTGCACTACCGGGCAGGCGATTTCGCGCCGTTCCGATTGGGTGAGCAGGTCGGTGACCTGTACCCCATCGGGTTGCGGCGGCGGCGCGACGAAGACCAGTCCGGTGCCCTCGAATTGACCTGGCCGCCCTACCCGCCCGCCGGCGATGGCTCTGACACCGTCGTCATCTACCGGGTCGTCAGCGACGAGGACGACCCGCCGTACTCACCGGACCGGGCGCATCTCGTCGACGCCACCACCGCTACCTCGGCACTGGACGACCGGCCGCCGCGCGGCGCGGTGCGCCACTACCAGGTGTGGGTCAACAGCGGACCCACGCGCGGCCAGGCGCTGGCCGCTCAGCCGGTCAAACACGCCGAGACGGCGCTGGTGAGCCCGGTGCACGACTTCGCGATCCGAGAGGACAGCGGCCAGGTCATCGGCCGGTGGAACGTCCCGTCGGCGGTCAGCGAGGTGTTCGTCTATCGGATACCGGCGCAGGAGGCCGGGCGCGAGAGACTGGAGCACCGCATCTTGAGGGACAGCGACACCCGCCGCGGGTTCGTCGACACCGAGGCGTTGCGTGGGCAGCGCTACATCTACCGGGTGCGCTGCGCGGTCGCCGTCGGCGGCGTCATGCGGTTGTCGGAAGCCAGCGAAGCCACCGTCGAAGTGTCGGCGGTGCTGGCGCCGGTCACCGATCTGTCGTTGGGCGCCCCCACCCCGGACGGGTCGCGCTTCGAACTGACGTGGACGCCGCCGCCGACCGGCGCAGTGGTCATCTACCGCAGCCAGACCGCGCCCAGCGCCGGCGCAGAAACCGTCGAGTTGCCCGAAGCCACGCTCGAGCAGATCGGGCTGCACCCGCTCCAGCGGTTGACGCAGCCGGTGTCGCAGCACCAAGACGAGCACGGCCGGCAATCGGTGATGTCGGGGGTGTCGTGGCCGGAGCGCTGGAGCCGCGCCTATTTCACCCCGGTGACCCTACTGGCCGGGCGCGCGCTGCTGGGCACCACCGTGTCCTCGGTGCGCACGGGGATCATCCGCGACGTCAATCTGGCCGAGTACTGCAACAAGCAGGTGCTGACCTTCGATTGGCCTGCCGGTGCGGCGGCGGTGGTCACGCATCTGGCTCCCAAGGGCCACGATCCGCGAAACGGGTTGACAGGCAAGTCATTCGAGATCTCACTGGAGGAGTACGAGAAGTACGGCGGTATGCAGCTTTCCCGGCAGGAGTTGCCTGCCGCCGGGTGCTCGCTGCACCTGGCCCCGGTGGCCTTCTCGGCGGGCCGCCGCGTCGTCGGCGCGATTCGCAGTGTGGAGTACGCCGGGCTGCTGCGCCTGCAGTACGCGGTCCGGCTCGCCCGTGACCCCGACGGCCGGCCCACCCACGCGACGTTCGCGTTGCGATCGCAGTACGACCTTCCTGGCTCCCCGGCGTTCGTGTTGATCAACAACCCGCAACGCATCCCGCTGTCGATGCACGACGGGCAAGCCGTCGACGCGGCGCCTGTCGACGAACACGGTCAGATCATCGGGGAGGCGTCGAAGGAGCTGCGGTGGTCGGCGCTGACCACGCACGGCGTCGGCGAGATGTGGGCGGCCAACGTGCACGGCCTGCACGGGTGGATTCGACTGTTCGTGAACACCCCTTCGCCGGCGCGACTGCGGACGATCGCGCTGCTGGATCCGCCGGTCGAGAATCTGCGGCTGTCGGTGGTGGCGCCATGACCACCCGCTACGGCCAGCTGGCGTACACGTCGTTCGACCCGCCGGGCTCCGCGGGCGGCTGGCAGATCAAGCAGGTCGCCGGCGCGTTGAGCGCCGGCGAAACGCAAACCCTGCTTGCGGGGATGCGTACCGCGTTCGACGCCGTCGAACCGCTGCCCGCCTACCCGACTCCCGAACAGCTCGAGCGGGGTCCG
>JBKPSU010000081.1:0-25315 GCA_046735135.1 Actinomycetota bacterium | reverse complement strand
GTCAACGAAACCGTCGTGTTCACCTTCATGGTGCTGTTCGCGATCAACATCATCGTGACGGCCGTCGGTATCCAGTTCACGGTGCAATGAGGTGAACCCATGACGGCTACCGTTCCGAGCAGGCTACATCCGCGGCTGCGGCGCATGGCGAAAAGCGTTGTCGGCGAGTGGAACCGGATCGGGTCGCAGGCGCAGTTCTATGGCAAGACACTGATGTCGATTCCGGATGCGGTCGTCAACTATCGGACGGAGCTGTGGCGGCTCATCGCACAGATGGGATTGGGTGCCGGGGCGCTCGCGGTCGTCGGTGGAACCGTTGCGATCGTCGGCTTCCTTACGATCACCACGGGCGCCCTGGTGGCTGTGCAGGGGTACAACCAGTTGGCATCCGTCGGTTTCGAAGCCCTGACTGGGTTCGCATCGGCGTTTTTCAACGTCCGGCTGATCGTGCCGGGAACGACGTCCGTCGCCTTGTCGGCGACCATCGGTGCCGGCGCCACCGCCCAGATCGGCGCAATGCGGATCAACGAGGAGATCGACGCGCTCGAGGTGATCGGTATCCGCAGCATCACCTATCTCGCATCTAACCGGGTGCTCGCCGGAGTGGTCGTCGTGATCCCGCTGTACTGCGTGGCGGTCATGATGGCTTTTCTCGCCGCGCGCACCGGCACCACCGCCATCTACGGCCAAGGGTCCGGCGTGTACGACCATTACTTCGGCACCTTCCTCAATCCCACCGATTTGATCTGGTCGTTTGTCCAGGTGGTCGCGATCGCGGTGGTGATCATGCTGGTGCACACCTACTACGGGTACAACGCGTCCGGTGGGCCCGCCGGGGTTGGCGAGGCCGTGGGCCGGGCGGTGCGTACCTCAATGGTGATCGCGGCGGTCGAAATCGCGTTCATCTCGCTGGCCGTCTACGGCCAGTCCGGCAACTTCAACCTGGCTGGGTAGCGGCATGGAACCCGGGCCAGGAGAGCGTCGCATCCACCCCGGCTGGTGGGCCTTGATGCTGTTCGGCTTTACCGCCCTGTTCCTGGTCGTGACGTCGGCGTTCTTCGCTGGCTCGTTCAACTCTTACGTGCCGGTGACGCTGACATCGGATCGATCCGGAATCATCATGGAGACCAACGCGAAGGTCAAGATGCGTGGCGTCCAAGTCGGTCGGGTCAGCGAGGTTGGCACCAGCAAGGACGGCGCCAAACTGACGCTCGAGATCAAGCCCGATCAGATCCGGTACATCCCGGCCAATGTCGAGGCAAAGATCGACGTCACAACGGCGTTCGGCGCCAAGTTCGTCGACCTCGTGTATCCGGAGAAGCCGAGTAAAGATCGGCTGGCTGCCGGCGCGGTACTGCATTCGAAGAATGTCAGCACAGAGGTCAATACGGTGTTCGAAAACGTCGTCGACCTAGTCAAAATGATCGATCCGGCGAAGCTGAACGCGGTGCTGACCGCGGTGGCCGACGCGGTGCGCGGAAAAGGCGAACGGATCGGCGAGGCGACCACGGACCTCAACGAGGTACTGACCGCGCTCAACGACCGTAGCGACACCATCCGTCAGGACTGGCGCTCATTTAAAAAATTCAACGACACCTATGCCGCAGCGGCCAAGGACATCTTGACCATTCTGGATGCCGGCAGTACTACCAGTACGACGGTCGTCAATCACGCGACATCTCTGGACAACTTGCTGCTCAACGTCGTCGGCTTCGCGCACTCGGGCACCAACCTGCTTGTGGCGAGCAAGGACAATCTCGTCACAGCGGCCCAGGTGCTCGAGCCCACCACGAACCTGCTTCTCGAGTACAGCCCCACATACACCTGCCTGCTGCAGGGCCAGACGAACAACCTCAAGAACGCGTACGGGGTTTTTGGTGGCGCCGACGGGCGGACGCTGCAGTTTGACGCCGCACTGCTGCTCGGCAACGACCCCTACCAGTATCCCGACAACCTGCCGATCGTCGGGGCCAAGGGGGGACCGGGCGGGAAGCCGAGCTGTGGGTCGCTGCCGGATGTTTCGAAGAACTTCCCGGTGCGCGAGCTCGTCACCAACACCGGGTGGGGAACCGGTGTGGATATTCGGCCCAACCCCGGCATCGGGCATCCGTGCTACGCCGACTGGTTCCCGGCGACCCGTGCCGTGCCGGAGGCGCCCAAGATTCGCCAGTGCATCCCGGGGCCGGCAGTCGGGCCGGTCCCGTATCCCGGAGCGCCGCCGTACGGCGCGCCCCTGTATGGGCCGGGCGGGGTCCCGCTGTGGCCGGGCGTGCCGCCGGCGGGGCCCGACCCGGGGCCGGCGCAACCCGACGAGAACGGCCAGACGCCACCGTGATCGCCGCCGAAATACCGACGCAGGAGAAGACGTGGAAAATCTGAGAGGCTCGGCGTGGCGCCTCGGCATCTTCCTGGCGATTTGCCTGCTTGGCACATTCGTACTCGTGACGGTCTTCGCGCAGTTTCGGTTCGAGAAAGGCAAGGACTACGTCGCCGAGTTCACCAACGTCTCCGGCCTCAGGGATGGCGACATCGTCCGTATCGCGGGTGTGGAGGTGGGCAAGGTTCAGAAGATCTCCGTCAACCGGGATGCCACGGTGCGGGTCGAGTTCTCGGCCGACGAGTCGGTGCTCCTCACCGAGGGATCCCGGGCGGTGATCAGATACGACGACCTGATCGGTAACCGCTTCCTGGCGCTCACGGAGGGTGCGGGGGGGACAAAGACCCTCAAGCCCGGTGACACGATTCCGGTTGACCGCACCGAACCCGCGTTGGATCTGGACGCCCTGATCGGCGGCTTTCGGCCGCTGTTTCGTGCGCTGAACCCGGACCAGGTCAACGAGTTGACCGGACAGCTGATTGAGGCGTTCCAGGGACAGGGGCCCACGATCGGGTCGTTTCTGAACCAGGCGGCTGCAGTAACCAACACGTTGGCTGACCGCGATCTGCTGATCGGGCAGGTGGTCGACAACCTCAACGTGGTGCTGGGCTCGCTGGGCGGCCAGAGCGACCGGTTCGACAAAGCCGTGACCTCGCTGTCCGAGCTGGTCCACGGGCTGGCCGAACGCAGGACCGACCTGTCCAACTCGGTGGCCTACATCAATGCCGGCGCCGGGTCGTTCGCCGACCTGTTCGCAGAAACGCGCGCACCGTTCCAAAAGGTGGTTCACGAACTCGACCGGGCCGCGGGCATCGCGGTGGCCGACCACGACTACCTCGACCGCTTCCTCGACCAGCTGCCCGACAAGTACCGGGCGCTGAATCGTCAGGCGATGTACGGCGACTACTTCAGCTTCTACCTGTGCGATGCGGTCCTCAAGCTCAATGGGAAGGGCGGCCAACCGGTGTACGTCAAGGTCGCTGGCCAGAGCACGGGGCGGTGTGCGCCCAAGTGAAAACATTTCAGGAGCGCAACCCCCTGACCATCGGGCTCATCGGTGTCGCGATAGTCCTCGCGATCGCGCTGGGCGCGCTGAACTACCAGAAGTTGCCTTTCCTCAACCAGGGCAAGACCTACTCGGCCTATTTCGCTGACGCCGGCGGTCTCTTCACCGGTGCAGGCGTCGAAGTCTCGGGCTATCCGTCAGGAAAGGTGTCGAGCATCGACCTGGACGGAAATCGCGTTCTTGTCACGTTCTGGGTCGACAAGGACATCCATGTGGGCGACCGCTCCGAGGCTCGCATTGAGGCCAAAAGCCTGCTGGGCACCAAGGTGCTCGAGGTTCTACCTCGAGGCGATGATCCGCTTAAAGGAACTATCCCGATGGAGCGGACGACGTCGCCCTACCAGCTGCCCGACGCTCTCGGCGATTTGGCGAACACGATCAGCGGGTTGAACACTCCTCAGTTATCTCAGTCGCTGGACACCCTGGCGCAAACCTTCTCCAGCACCCCCGAAAGCGTGAGAAACGCCGTCCAGGGAGTAGCCCGGTTCGCGCAGACCCTCAACGAACGCGACGCAAACCTGCGCAAGCTGCTCGACAATGCGGCCAAGGCCACCGGGGTGCTGGCCAAGCGCACCGATCAGGTCGTGGGCCTGGTGCGCGACACCAACGCGCTGCTTGCCGAGCTGCAGACCCAGAGCGCCTCGCTCGACCAGATCTGGCACAGCGTCTCCGCAGCAGCACAGCAACTCAAGGGATTTATCGCCGAAAACCGACAAACGCTTCGACCTGCTCTGGACAAGCTCAACGGCGTACTGACGATCATCGACAATCGCAAACAGCGTCTCCAAGAGGCTATAAAGGGCTTCGGCACCTACGCGCTGTCACTGGGTGAATCCGTCGGCTCGGGACCGTTCTTCAAGGCCTACATCGTCAACCTGCTGCCGGGCCAGTTCGTTCAACCGTTCATCGACGCCGCCTTCTCAGACCTCGGGCTGGACCGCAACACCCTGCCACCGTCGCAGCTGACTGATCCCCAGACCGGTCAGCCGGGCACCCCACCGCTGCCCGTGCCCTATCCGCGCACGGGCCAGGGCGGCGAACCGCGTCAGACATTGCCCGACGCGATCACCGGCAATCCCGGCGATCAGGGCTGCGGTCCGCCCGGGCTGCCGCTGCCCGGCCCGACCGGCTGCTACCCGTACCGCGAGCCGTTGCCCGCGCCTCCACCCGGTGGTCCGCCGCCCGGGCCGCCCGCTCCGCCACTGCCCGGCCAGGAGCCGGCGTCGGAGCCGACGCCCGCACCGGTGTACGTACCCGCACCGGGTGAGGCGCCGCCGGCCGGAACGCCGGGAGGCCAATCATGATGGCCAAGCTCATGTCCCGCACCTTCCTCGCGGGTGCGCTAGTGGTGGTGATGATCGCCGGGATCGTGGTCGGCGTGCGTGCCACCGGCCAGGGTGCGCGAACGATGGTCGTGGGCTACTTCGCCAACAGCACCGGGGTGTTCCCCGGCGACGACGTACGGATCCTGGGTGTGCCGGTCGGGAAGGTCGACAAGGTCGAAGCGCAACCCGATCGGGTCAAGATCTGGTTCTGGTTTGAAAGCAAATTCAAGGTGCCCGCCGAGGTCAAAGCAGCGATCCTCTCGCCACAGCTGGTGACCGGCAGGGCCATTCAGCTGACACCGGCCTACACCTCCGGCCCGACTCTGCAAGACGGCGCGGAAATCCCGGAGAACCGCACCGCGGTGCCCGTCGAGTGGGACGACGTCCGCGATCAACTCCAGAAACTGAATGAACTGCTTCAACCCACCAAGCCCGGCGGCGTGAGCACCTTGGGCGAGTTCATCAACACCGCCGCCGACAACCTCCGCGGACAGGGCCCCAGCATCCGCGACACCATCATCAAGCTGTCGCAGACGTTGTCCGCACTGGGCGACCACAGCAAGGACATCTTCGGCACCTTCAAGAACCTGTCGATGCTCGTCTCGGCGTTGCACGATAGCGCCGATCTGCTCGAACAGCTCAACCGCAATCTGGCGTCGGTGACCTCGCTGCTGGCTGACGATCCGAACAAGGTCGGCCAGACCGTCGGCGATCTCAACGCGGTTGTCGGCGATCTGCAGAGCTTCGCAGCGGACAATCGCGAGGCGCTGGGCACAACTTCGGACAAGCTTGCGTCGATTACCACGACGCTGGTCAACAGCCTCGATGACGTCAAGCAGGCGCTGCATGTCGCCCCGAATGCCCTCCAGAATTTCAGCAACATCTACGAGCCGGCCAACGGTTCGTTCACCGGTGCTCTGGCGGTCAACAACTTCGCCAACCCGATCGCCTTCATCTGCGGTGCGGTGCAGGCCGCATCGCGCCTGGGTGCCGAGCAGTCGTCCAAACTGTGCGCGCAGTATTTGGCCCCGATCGTGAAGAACCGCCAATACAACTGGCCGCCGTTGGGCTTTGACCTTTTCGTTGGCGCCGAGGCCCGGCCCAACGAGCTGACCTACAGCGAGGATTGGATGCGGCCGGACTTCGTTCCGCCCGTCCCCGGTGCTGCGCCCGGCCCAGCGGGGGCACCCGCCGACGGGCCGCCGCTAGCCGCCGAGGCCCCGATCGCGCCGTTGGCCGCCGAGGCGCCGCCCGCTAACGCGGCCCCCACCGAACCGGCGCCGAATTCACCGTTGCCCGCGACGGTTTCGACCGACCCCGCCGCCGGTCTGCCGGGCATGATGGTGCCCCCTGGAGGTGGCGGATGATGATCAGGGGCCGACTTCGCCTCGTGGTGCGCCTGACAATGGCGATGATCCTGGCCCTGGCTCCGGTGTCGGGGTGCGCTAACTGGCGCGGCCTTAATTCGCTGCCGCTGCCAGGCACTCAAGGAAAAGGACCGGGCGCCTTCGACATTCAGGCGCAGATGCCCGATGTCAACAATCTGCAACAGAATTCGCGGGTGCGTGTCGCCGACGTGACCGTCGGCAACGTCACGAAGATCGAGCGGCAAGGCTGGCATGCGTTGGTGACGATGCGCCTCAACGGCGACGTCGACCTGCCTGCCAACGCCACCGCCAAGCTCGGCCAAACCAGCCTTTTGGGGTCACAACATGTCGAGCTCGCACCCCCCAAAGACGTCCCACCGCAAGGTCGGCTGCACAACGGCTCGGTAATTGCATTGGCGAGCAGCGGTCTGTACCCGACCACCGAGCAGACCCTGGCAGCGCTGTCGATGGTTCTCAACGGCGGTGGAATTGGCCAACTCCAAGACATCACCAAGGCATTCAGTACTGCGTTCCGTGGCCGGGAGAAGGACCTGCGCAGCCTCATCGAACAACTGGACAGATTCACCGCCTACCTCAATGACCAGACCACCGACATCATCGCGGCCGCCGACAGCCTCAATCACCTGGTCGGACAACTCGCAGCGCAGGAACCTGTCATCGACCGGGCACTCAAGACCATTCCCGACGCGCTGGCGGTTCTCAATAAGCAGCGCGACAACCTGGTCGACGCGGCCGATCAGCTCGGCAAGTTCGGCGCGCTGGTCACCGACACCGTCAATCAATCCAAGGACAACCTGGTCAAAATTCTGACCGAAAGCGGGCCGGTCCTCGAATCCCTGGCCAACGCCGGGCCGAGCCTCACGCGAGCGCTCAGCGGCATCCTCACCTTTCCATTCCCGAACGAAACGATCGAGAAATGGCAGCGTGGGGACTACGCCAACCTCACCGCAATCATCGACCTCACGCTCAGCCGTCTCGACTCGTCGTTCTTCACCGGCACCCGGTGGGAGTGCGATCTGACCGAACTGGAGTTGCAGTGGGGCCGCACCATCGGCCAATTCCCCAGCCCCTGCACAGCCGGCGGCCCATTCAATCCCGGCAATCCGCTGACCATTCCGTATCGCTGGGACCAGGGGCCCTGATGCATCTACACAGACGGGCCAAGATCCAGCTGGCGATCTTCTCCGTGATCGCACTGATCGCGCTGGGATTCATGTCCCTGCAGTTCATGCGGCTGCCCGCAAAGCTATTCGGTGTGGGCCGCTACACCGTGACGATAGACCTACCCGAAGCCGCCGGGCTCTACGCCAGCAGCAACGTCACGTATCGCGGCGTCGAGGTCGGCCGGGTGCAGTCCGTCAATCTCACTGACACAGGCGTTTCGGCCGTGCTGTCGCTGAAATCTGGCATCGACATCCCGTCGGACCTCAAGGCCGAGGTGCATAGCCAATCGGCGATCGGCGAACAGTACGTTTTGTTGTTGCCCCGCAACGCCACGTCGCCGCCGCTGAAGAACGGCGACGTGATCTCGGCGGCCAACACCAGCGTGCCACCCAACATCAACACGATCCTCGCTCAGGTTGTCAACGGCCTGAAGGCCGTGCCCAAAGACAACCTGAAGACCGTGATCGACGAGTCCTACACCGCCGTCGGCGGCCTGGGGCCGGAGCTGTCCCGCATCGTCGACGGCTCGACCAATTTGTCGATCGATGCGCGTAAGAACCTCGACCCGCTGATCTCGCTGATCGACAAATCGCAACCGGTGCTCGATTCGCAGTCCAATACATCCGACTCCATTCAAACGTGGGCGTCGAACTTGGCCACCGTGACAAAGGAACTACAGACCCACGACCAGGATGTCGCCGGTCTTCTCGACAACGGTGGCCCGGCGTTCGGGCAGGCCCGCGATCTGATTGAGCGGCTGCAGCCCACCCTGCCGATCGTGCTGGCCAACCTGGTGAGCGTCGGTCAGGTCGCGCTCACCTATCAGCCCGACATCGAACAGCTCCTGGTGCTGCTGCCACAAGTCACGGCCGAAGCCGGGGGTACCTTTGTCGCCAACAAGGACACCAAGCAGGACTACCGCGGCGAGTACCTGAGCTTCAACCTCAACCTCAATTTGCCGCCGCCGTGCACCACCGGATTCCTGCCCGCCGAGCAGCGCCGCGTGCCAACCCAGGTGGACTGGCCCCAACGCGCACCCGGAGACATGTATTGCCGGACCCCCCAGGACTCGGCGTTCAATGTGCGTGGCGCCAAGAACATCCCGTGCGAGACCAGGCCCGGCAAGCGCGCCCCGACCGTGAAGCTGTGCGAAAGCGACGAGCAGTATGTGCCGCTCAACGACGGCTACAACTGGAAGGGCGATCCCAACGCCACCTGGACCGGCCAAGACGTCCCACAGTTGGCGCCTGGGTCCCCGCCCGCTGCGGCACCGGGGCCGCCAGGTCCTGCACCGCCACCGATAGCCGCGGCCGAGTACGACCCGGCCACCGGCACCTATGTCGGCCCGGACGGCCAGCGGTACACGCAGTCCGATCTCGCTCGGACCGCGCCCTCGGAAAAGACATGGCAATCGATGTTGCTGCCACCTGGAAGCTGACGACACAACGACCGTGAAGGAGGCACTAATATGCCGGTCGCGACCGATCGCGAACCCGATGAGGACGTCGTAGACGCTGCCGATGACGCCCCTGAGTCAGCCGAAGACGACTCGAACGTGACGCCGCGCCTGCGGTCCGCAGAGTCTGCGACCCGGCTGGCGATGCTGTTCGGTTTGGCGCTGGTCGCTGTGCTGGCGACGTTGGTGGCGTGGCTGGGATTTCATGCCTACCAGACACATCACGAGCAGACGAGGCAGGCCCTTTTCCTCCAAACCGCAAGGCAGGGCGCGCTGAACCTCACGACTATCGACTGGCAGCACGCCGACGCGGACGTCCAGCGGATTCTGGAGGGGGCCACCGGCCAGTTTCACGACGACTTTTCTTCGCGCTCAGGGCCATTCGTCGAGTTGGTCAAGAAGGCCAAGTCGATCACCGTCGGCACTGTGACAGAGGCCGGGCTGGAATCGCACACAGCCGATAACGCGCAGGCATTGGTGGCCGTGACCGTCAAGACGTCGAATGCTGGTACAGACGACCCGCAGCCGCGGGACTGGCGCTTGCGCGTCTTCGTACAGAAGGTCGGCGATCAGGCCAAGGTCTCCAACGTGGAGTTCGTGCCATGAGGTGGTTCAAGCGCCGCGGCGACGAGGACACTGACGCGGACGCAGTGGAGGAAGCGACAGTGGACGAGACCCCCGGGGACGGGACCAAGACCAGCAAGCCGACGAGCCCACGGCGGCGTGTCAACTGGCGGCGTGCGATCGCTTATGGAGCCTTGCCCGCAGCGGCGTTGTTCGTGGCATCGGCCGCCGGCTTCCTGAAGTACCAACACGACTCGGTCGTTGGCGCAGACGCTGTTCGGGAATCCGTGCGCGCTGCGACCGACGGAACGATCGCGCTGCTGTCGTACCGGCCCGACACGGTGCAGACGGACCTCGAGACCGCGCGGGGCAGACTGACGGGGACCTTCCTGGACGAGTACACGAAACTCACCCACGATGTGGTGATTCCCGGTGCGCAGCAGAAGCAGATAACCGCCGTGGCCACCGTCCCGGCCGCGGCATCGACATCGGCCACGCCGTCCCGTGCCGTCGTCCTGTTGTTCATCGACCAGACGGTGACCGTCGGGAAGGACGCGCCGACCAACACCGCGTCGACTGTTCGGGTGACTCTTGACAAGGTCGATAACCGTTGGCTCATCTCGCAATTCGATCCGGTATGAGGCGGGGCGACCATGGCTGGATCGCGGTCTCATCGCACGCTCAACGCGAGTGTGGCGTTCGCGTGTGCGGCAGTCTTCGGTGTTCTGACCGTGGCTGTCAGCCCATGCGCTCGCGCCGACGTGGTGGCGTATCTGGTCAACGTGCATGTTCGGCCCGGTTATAACTTCCCTAACGCCGACGCGGCCTTGAGTTACGGATACGGCATCTGCGACAAGTTCGCCGCCGGTCGCGGCTTCCCAGATGTAATGGGCGATGTGCGGGCCGACTTCAACACCTCCGATGACTTCCAGGCCTCCTATCTGATCTCCCAGGCGGTCAACGAGTTGTGCCCCGCGCAGATCTGGCAGTTGCGGAACACGGCCGCGCACTACCAGTCGCCGCCGGGGGTTACTCCCTAACAGAAAGGAGAGGGATGTGCAGAATTGGCCACTGTCCTTACCTACCTTGGTGATTGCCACCGGCCTCGTGGTTGGCACGCCTGCCGGCCATGCCGACGGTGACAACAACACCCTGGTACCGAACAACAAGCGGCTCAACGACGGCGTGGTCGCCAACGTCTTCACCGTTCAGCATCAGGCAGGCTGCACCAACGACGTCACGATCAATCCGCAACTGCAACTCGCCGCCCAGTGGCATGCCAGAGATGTGCTGAACAACCGCGACCTTGACAGCGACGCCGGATCGGACGGTTCCACGCCACAGAGCCGGGCCCAAGCGGCGGGATACCAGGGCACAGTGGCGGAAACAGTGGCGATCAATCCGGCTCTGGCGATCAGCGGAGTCGAGCTGATCAACCAGTGGTACTACAACCCTGCCTACATGGCCATCATGTCCAACTGCGCCAACACCCAGATCGGGGTGTGGTCGGAAAACAGCCTCGATCGCACCGTCGTGGTCGCGGTATACGGGCAGCCTGATCGACCGGTCGAGGACAAACCACTCGGTCCCGAAGTAGGGCTTCCACCCGGAGTGACCCTTTCCGAGAATTCTTCGCCCGATCCCAATCCCGACTACGACGCCAGCGACGAGATCGAATACGGCCTCAACTGGCTCCCATGGATCCTACGAGGCGTGTACCCGCCACCGGCCTACCCACCGCAATAGTGCGACCGTCGCAACCGGTCGCGATCGCACCGCCTTGGTGGCTGGGGGCAGCCGCGTTGAGGCTCACATGAAAATGTCCTAACGCAATGTCTGTCACGGCATTGCGCGAAGCTGCGCTAGGCGAAAGAAGGCTCGAGCGCGGACCTACGCCGGGCCGCCACGGTGCGAGCTGCGGTGCGGGCCTGATGAACCAGGGTGACGATCGCCGGGAGGAGCACCGGGGAAAGGACCATAAGAAGGATGAGGAAAGGGAACAGATACTGGGTCATTTATTACTCACATTTCTGTCTGAACGGGGCGCGGGTGGGGATCTGAATCGTTGTGATCCTGTCTCTCCCAAGTGTCTCGAGACCGAGCCCCACCCGCCTCTCCCGATCGGTCGGTTCTCCTCTGCCAAAGGGGGTAAATCCACCCGGCGGCGGTGTCGGATCGACGTCGCCGGCCCACCGACCGGGTGGGTGAAAACTTCGGCGAGGATTTGCGACGGGAACGTCGGCGTCGGGTTGTCCGACCGCTTTGCCAGTCCGCTCGCACAAGATCCGACCTTGAGTGCAGGTCAGGCGTAGGTTGACCAATAGTGGGCAAATCCGACGACACCCAACGAGGCCTCGCTCTCGGCATCGTCGCCGAACTCGAGGCGGAGGGGTACCTGGACGCTGAGCCGGTGGGGCGCGGCGGGTTCGGGGTGGTGTACCGCTGTCGGCAACCGTCACTCGACCGCGTCGTCGCGATCAAGGTGCTCAGTTCGGATCAGGACGACCTCGATCTCGAGCACTTCGACCGCGAGCAGCGAGCGATGGGCCGCGTTTCCGGCCACCCGAACATCGTGCCCGTCCTGCACAGCGGGTTGACCTTCACCGGGCGGCCATACATCGTGATGCCCTACCACGGCCGGGACACGCTGGGCTCCTGGGTCAAGGCCCATGGATCGCTTCCGGTCAACGAGGCTTTGACCATCGCGGTGCGGCTGGCCGGTGCGCTGGAAACCGCTCACCGAGCCGGTGTTCTTCACCGCGACGTCAAGCCCCCTAACGTCCTACTCACCAACTACGGGGAACCGCAACTCAGTGACTTCGGTATCGCCCGCATTGCGGGCAGCCGGGAGACGGCGGCGAACATCTTGATGGGATCCCCGTCGTACACCGCGCCCGAGCTTTTCGAGGGTCGTGCCGCGTCGGTGTCGGCGGACGTTTACGGGTTGGCGGCGACCACCTTCACACTCCTGAATGGCGAACCGCCGTTTGTATTCCGATCGGGCGAGAACCCCGTTGCGTTCGTTCGTCGTGTACTGGCGGGTCCGATTCCGGATCTCCGCGCGAAGGGCGTGTCAGACGCGGTCGCCACCGCGTTAGAGGCGGGCCTGAACACCGATCCCGCCTGCCGTCCGCGCTCAGCCGCAGCGTTTGGGCAGATTCTGCGTGGCGCCGGGGCGGAAATCGGGCTCAGTATCGCCGACGTTCCGCTGGAACTGCCGGGGCCGCCGGCCGACGCAGACGGATCGTCTGCCGATATCGGTGCCTCAGCAGCGATTGGACACTCGGATCCGCTCGGATTGCCCTCGGACGGGTCGCGTTCGATCCGGCGGACGCAATATCCGCCGAGCGCACCGACGCGATTCCGTCCGCCGACGTTCAATCGGCCCACCGTCCCGAGGCACCGCATCCTCGACCGCCTCCGCACCGAACGCAGGCCGAAGCTGGTCATGGTTCACGCGCCCGCCGGTTACGGCAAGAGCACCTTGGCCGCGCAGTGGGGCGAAATCCTCACCCGAGAGGGTCTGAACGGCGCGTGGCTAGCCATCGACAGCGACGACAACAATCCTGACTGGTTTCTGGCGCACCTGATCGAGGCGATTCGGCGGACCATGGCAGACCTCGCCGATACATTGCAGCAAGAATTCGAAGGTCATCTCGATCATGCGGAACAATATGTCCTCAATGCCCTGATCAATTCATTGCACTCAGAAAAGCAAACTCTCGTTTTGGTGCTCGATGACTGGCATCGGGTCGAGAATGCCCAAACGACAACGGCTCTCGGTTATCTGCTTGAGAATTGTTGTCATCACCTGCATTTGATTGTCACGAGTCGAACTCGCACCGGGCTGCCGCTGTCTACGCTGCGGGTCCAGGGTGAGGTAGTCGAGATCGACGCGTCGCTGCTGAAGTTTGATGTGGCCGAGTCCCGGGCGCTGTTGGTCGACCAGTGTGGTCTGGACCTGACGGCGGCCGACGTGGCAGAACTCGAGGTATCCACAGATGGGTGGGCCGCCGCACTGCAGCTGGCGTCGCTGTCGCTGCGCGATCACGCCGATCCGGCCGCATTCATCGAACATCTATCGGGGCGCGACGAGGCGCTGGGGGAGTACTTGGCGTCGAACGTGTTGGACAGCCTCCAACCCGAGCTCCTTGATTTCCTGCTGTCGACGAGCATCCCCAAACAGATCTGCAGTGGATTGGCCACCGCGCTCACCGACAACCCGCGCAGTCGAAGCGTCCTGGAAGAGATCGAGAAGCGTGATCTGTTTCTGCGCAGGACCGATCCGGAGGGAACTTGGTTCCAGTACCACCACCTGTTTGCCGAATACCTGTTGCACCGGCTCGAGCGCGATGAGGAAGAGCGCATACCAGAGCTGCATCGCCGAGCCGCGCGATGGTTTTTCGAACACGAGATGCTCGGCCAGGCCGTCGATCATTTGATCCTCGCTGGCGATACCACGGAGGCGGTCGATGCCGTTGAGCAGGCGTCGGGGGATCTGGTTGAGGCTTCCCAGATGAGCACGTTGATCGGGCTGGCTGCCAAGCTGCCGGCGCAATACGCTGACGGGCGGCCAAGGCTGCAGGTCAGCCTTGCTTGGGCAAACTTGGTATTGCGTCGCGCTCCGGCGCTTTGGGAAGCGGTTCGGCTGGCCGAGATCGCCATCGACTCCCTTCCAGACGACGAAGCCGACGACCTCCGCGCCGAATTCGACCTCGCGCTGGCGGTCGTCGCGGCCTTCCAGGACCGGGTCGTCGCCTCCGCCGATGCCGCCGTTCAAGCCTGTGTCGACCGGGCAGACACGCTTCGCCCATTCATCCTTTGCCGCGCAGCCGATCTCGCCTCATTTTCTGCACTCCGAAGACTGGACTTCGATGACGCGCTTCGCTGGCAGCGGTGGGGTCGCCGATACCATCAGCGGATCTCTGGCGCCCTCAGCGTGAGTTACGGCTATTGTTTTGCGGCCATCGCGGCGAACGAGCAACTCGACGTCTCGGGCGCCGAAGCGCACCTGCGGCACGCTATTCGGATCGCACTGTTGCCGACGGGGCGGCCAACCTACGTCGCAAAGCTCGCCGGAGCGTTGCTTGGAGAGCTTCTGTACGAGGGCGGCCACATCGAAGAAGCAGAGGTATTGCTCGACGACGCCTGTGAGCTCGGGGCTGAGGGCGGGATCGTCGACTTCTTGCTCGCGGCATTCGGTACCGGAGCGCGGCTCAAGGTCGGTCGTGGTGACACCGCGGCCGCCCGGAGCCGGATTGCCGAAGGACTGCAGATCGCGAGAACGTTTGAACTCCCACGACTCGAGGCGAGGCTGCTGTACGAGCATGTCCGGCTTGCCGCCATTTCCAGGGAACCGATCGACGAGTCGACCGCTGGGCGAATCAAAATCGCGGCGGGCGAGCCGCCGGGTGGAATCGGTGACGTTGCAGCCGAACTCATGGAAGACGCACAAATCCGACTGCTGCTGCTCGATGGAACGTCGTCAGGGGTAGACGCTGCTTGCTGCCGGGCGCGTGATCATCTTGAACGGATAGCGCCGAGTCAGCGTCCGCGCGCGCACCTTCAGGCCACGCTGCAATACGCCCTGTGCCTTGGTGTCGCCGGCAGGCTTGACGAAGCGCATCGTGTGCTGAGCCCAGCGTTGAGAACCTGCGCTGCGCTTGGACTTCGCCGGTTGCTCATCGATGAGGGACCACAGATGATTCGCCTTGCCGAGGACGCGGTGGCGGCAGACCAATTCGGTTCGGCGGATCCGACAATCCTTGCGAACGTCCGGGACTTCGTGACGGGGCTATCCGAGACGTCCAGCGTCTAACACCGTCATGCCTGTTGGACGGTCAGTGTGTGTGTGCGAGCGCGCTTGTCGAGGTAACGCTCGCGGGTGACGAGATACACAGGGAACGCCATCGATACGCCGATGTATGACAACGCCACGAAGAGGCAGCCCCATTTGTATCCCAGTCCGATCCGCTTGCTGTCGGTCACGACCCAGACCATGAACACGAGCCAGGCGATAGCCATGTCGATGCTGAGGAATGCGGCGGTGCCGCCCGCCGCGATCGCATCGCCGAAGAACTCGACCGGGTTGAGGATGTTCCCCCCGGCGGCGATCCATCGGAATGCGTGTGGCCAGGTCGACGCCAGCGCCACGGCGCCGGCAAGGATGTAGAAGGCGTGACGAATATTGGTGGATGTGGATGGGGACATTGGCCTCATTCCTCGGGTCGATTACGCAGCGCGTGCCCCAATGCGCCGCCTTCGGTCATGCGGTCACGCCTGCCTAAACGGGCTGTGAATCACGTTGCCGGCGACGCCGATTAGCGGCGGCCACCCGATAGACGAACGACGGTTGGAATAGTCGGGCGGGCGGGTCGACCAGCCAGCTGACCCTGAGGAACTGGAGACCGACCACGGCGTCCGTCTCGCAGGCGGTCAGCACCCAGTCGATATAGCGGTTGGTTAGGCTTATCGAACGGGTTCGTCGGCCTTCCACTTCGGGGAAGGCCAGGTCGGACCCCGCCGCGAGGCTCCAGGCCACGCCGATCGATTTCGCAGCAGGACGGAAGTAGCGTCGGGACAGGCCGGTGACACCGCGACGCAGGGACTCGCGCAATGCCAGAGCATCCAACGCCGCCACCGTCATGCCCTGGCCGTAGATCGGGTTGAGGCTGCACATTGCGTCGCCGATGACCAGCAGGCCCTCGGGGAATCGCTGCATTTTGTCGTAGCGTCGCCACTGGCTCGACGGCAGCTTGTGTTGTACCACCGGCGCGATCGGTTCACCAGCCCGCACCGCCGCCAGCAGGTGCGCAGGGGCGTACTCCTCGGCGAAGGACAGCATGCCGGCCAAATCACGGGGCGGCTCGTACCCCACCATCCCGAAGACCGTGAAGATCCAGGTGTCGTTCTCATAAGAGATCAAAAACATCCCGGTCGGCCGGCCGGGCACGGGGTTGATGACAATCAGCCTCTCCTCCAGCGCGCCCGGCGGGATCCGCAGCAGCTCGCTGACGTAGGTCGTGTGGACGACGACGTGCTCCTCCACCGGCCGCCCGTAGCCGAGTCCCTCCAGAAAGGCGGGGGTGTGCGCGGCGCGGCCCATGGCATCCACCATGAGATCGGCGGCCAACACCCGTTCGGTGCCGGCGTCGCGGTCGATCACTCGTACTCCAGAGACGCGCGTGAGATCCGCGGTCGATGTCAGCTCCGCCGCGTCGTGGCCGTCGAGGATCGTCACGTTTTCAATAGCTTGCAGGCGCCGTCGGACGTGGCACTCCAGGAACGGCCGGCTCGCCTGGTACAGCGCGTTGGCCTTGTGATCGCCGGCATACTCGCCGGACCGCAAAAACTGGTGCCCACCAAAGGACAGGTGGAACCAGGACAATTCGCCGCCGTCCCACACCGGTGCACCGTCGGCCACCAGCTCATCGAGAATCCCCGGGAAAAATTCCTCCAAAATCTGCGCGCCGCGCGCCAGCAGAGCATGTGCGTGCCGGCCCTGCGGAACGCCCCTTCGGTTGACGGGGTCGTCGGGCAACACGTCACGCTCCACCACGGTGACGGTCCGGTAATGATCGGCCAGGACCCTGGCTGCGAGCAATCCGCTCACGCTAGCGCCCAAAACTATTGCATGCTCACCCAGCACCGTCATGCCGTCGTTTCCCCTGCGCGCAACATGCGCCGGTTGGTGCGCGTCGGCGGCAACGCCCCCAATCCCGGCGGCACGAACGACGCTGCGCTCCGCACCAGGACCACCGCGAAGGCGATGCTCACAACCGTTGCCGCCGCTATGAGCGGCGTCGAAGTGCGTTCGAGGTGCAGTGCGATGATCGTCGGCCAGCCTGCGCCGAAATTGATCCCGAAGAATGTGCACGGAAACAGGACGAACAGACCTAGTAGCTGCCATCGACCGGTGCAGCGGGACCGCAGCTGGGCGGCCGCCACCGCGAAGCAGATCACCTGAGCCGCTTCGAGCACACCAATTACCAACGGGTACTGAAGGATTCGGAAAACATGTGGTCCCCAGTAACTGTACAGCCCGCCGTTGATTCCGATCATTTCGAAGGCGGCCGATTCGAGCAGCGTGATACCGGCCCAGACGAACAATTTGCGACGGGTCATCATTTCCCGGGCGATCTGGTGAGCGATATAGATCGCCGGGGCGGCATACAGCACGACATAGCCGCTATGTGTCCAGATCGGCTGCGGAATGTCGAAGGCCGTGAAGTGCGTCCACATGCCTGGTGTCGAGTAGAAGTAGAGCATCATCGCGAAGTCATAGAGCGGTTCCGCGAAGGCGCCGACGGCGGCTGCTAACACCATGACGGCATAGAACGGCGTGCGCTCGCGCACGCCCAACCAAACTGCGATCACCAGGAGTACGGCGGCTAGACCCCAGCTGACGTCGGTCAGGATCGCCTGCATGGTGAGATTCAGCTCGCGGTCAACCGGTGGCACGCAGTAAACGGTATGGACAAGTCGCCAGAATTACGTCCCCACCGAGGGGTATTTCCATGCTCCGACCCGGGTGATGGCGCTGGCTGGACCACGAAATCCGGTGCCGCTACCGCCAGCCTTTGCGCTTGGCCCAGACGAACAACAGAATCGAGATCGCCTGTCCACCCAGACAATGGCCTCGGGCTGGTGTAGTAGCTATTCCATTGACTTCACACCGTTCGGACACCTTCTGGTCGAATACGTCCATTCCTGGCATCTTGGCATTCGTCAACCGCGCAGCCGGTGGAACTTGGCTACCGCGTCAGTTCGGTTGGCGGCACTCAGTTTTCGTAAGATGTGCTTCACGTGTGATTTAACGGTGCCCTCCGAAACAAACAGGCTGCGAGCAATCTGCGCGTTCGTCTGACCGGCGGCCATCGCGCGCAACACGTCGCTTTCCCTTGCCGTAAGGCCGCCGAAATGTCCGCTGACTCGGCCTGCCGTCGTGTGGTGCTGTTCGTGTTGTGCTTGCAGTAGCTGCTCTATTGGGCTCGAGGGAGGGCCCGCGCGTTCGATGACTTCGAGGGTGAAGTCATCGGCCAGTGCGGTCGCCGCGCGCAGGTGTTCGTCGGCCGCTCGGCGCATGGCTTGGAGCCGGTCCATCATCAGGTTTCGTTCGAACGCGACACCGAGACCCTCGGCGAATATCCCAAGCACATCGCGATCGACTTCGTGGACGCCGGGGTGTTCGGTGCTGCGGTCGGCATGTAGCAGGCCGATCGGTGTTCCCCACGCCAACACCGGCGCGGCAGCGTAGGCCGCGGACTTGGTCACCGCGGCCAGCTCAGGGTGAACGCGCGGATTGGACTGAGGGTCACGCACGAGGATCGGAATCCCGCGACGCACCATCTCGCTTTCCAGCAGCTTTCCGCTTAGGCGTCGTGGATTGGCCTTGCCTACTTGAACCATCGTCTGCGCGAACGCTTCGTCCTCGCCGACCCATGCCGAGCATGCGACCCACGTGCCGTCGCGGATCCGTGAGAACAGGATCCGGCTGAATCCCATCCTGCGCGCTGCGACAGGGGCGTGCTCGGCTAAGGAGCCGACCGTAGCGATGCCGCGCAGGCCAACGAGTGCATCCTGTGCGCCCCGCACCATTTCGTTGTGGCGGGTCAGGATGGCGTCCTTGAGCGTCACTTGGGCAAGTTCCGACCGCAACAGCAACGCAGCGACTTCCCCATGGCATCTGTCATGTGGGGCGAAGAGGGAACTTTCGAGGTGCTCGCACAGTGCAAGGCGGGCCGAGGACAACGCTGCATCCGCGCCTGCGAGATCGTCGTCGCCGAAGTCCGGGCAGATGTCCCGGCCGCCGAGAGCTTGCCGCGTCACGCGCACGATTTCGCGGGCATGTTCGATCTCGTCGGCAGCACATGCCAGCCGCTGTGCCAGCATCACTTCTCCTCGCGTGTGACGGACACCACAAGGGTGCACCGCTATCGCCAAAATATCAAGTATTTAGTATGGTTAGACCGAAAGGGTGTTAGCTTGTGTGGAACGGAGCGACCATGAGCGCAACGACGCGCGACATCTTCGCGCCCGACCTGTTGTCGGACAAACGGATCCTGATTACAGGCGGTGGAACCGGCCTCGGCCGGGGGGTGGCCGCCCGTCTCGCGAAATACGGAGCCGAGGTGCATTTGTGGGGACGGCGCGAAGCGGTGCTGGCCGAAGCTGCTGATGAGGTCGCTGACGGACGGGCCAATGCGGCGTACTACCAAACCGTCGACGTGCGGGATTCAACCTCGGTCGATGCGGCGATCGACGAGATCTGGGAGCGGCATGGGCCGCTGACCGGGCTCCTCAATAATGCCGCGGCGAACTTCATCGCCCCAACGGCCAGCCTCAGCCAGCGGGCGTTCGAAGCGGTAACGTCGACCGTGATGACCGGGTCCTTCAACACCACAGTCGCGGTGGGCAAGCGGTGGATCGCGGAAGGCCTGCCCGGCGCTGTGCTGTCGAACCTCACCACCTGGGTCTGGAGCGGGTCGGCATTTGTGGTCCCGTCGGCCATGGCCAAGGCCGCGGTGCACGCGATGACGATGTCGCTGGCGGTGGAGTGGGGCAGGTACGGCATCAGGGTGAATGCTTTTGCGCCCGGCCCGATCCCAACCGAGTACGCATGGGAGATGCTCAACCCGACCGACAGTAGTTCCGTCGGGGCCACGCAGGTGGATCAGATACCACTCGGTCGCTCCGGAACCGTCGAGGAGCTGGCCAACCTAACCATCTTCGCGTTCTCCGATGCCTGTGACTACCTGACCGGCGAAACCATCGCGATGGACGGTGGTCAACGGTTGGCCGGGCCGAACACCTTCGCAGGCCTGACGGCGATGAGCGATAAAGACTGGGCCGAAGCCCGGGAACGCAGCAAGGCCGCCTCTGCGGCCGCCAAGGGTCAGCGCTCGGTGTAGCGGCAGATCAGGTCAGCGCGTTGGCGGTAAGCCGTTCCCCGGCCGCCAGGAACGCTGCCACTTGCCCCGGGTCGGCGTAGTACGGATCGCCCACGCCGTCCTCGAACCGCCGGCGGCTGTACTCGTAGAGCGAGGCGAGCTTGTACATCGCCAGGGCGGCATACCAATTCACTTCGGATACATCCGCGCCGGTGCGGGCGGCGTAACGGTCGAGCAGCTCCGAACGCTTGGGATAGCCCAGCTCCAGCACGGCGGTCCCCATCGCGGCGGTGGGAACCAGCGGCTCGCCCGCCACCGGGTAGGACGTGAGCAGGTAGCCCAAATCGGCGAGCGGGTCGCCGATGGTCGCGAGCTCCCAATCGAGCACCGCAGCGATACGCCCGCTATCGGTGGCGACGATCATGTTGCCGATGCGAAAGTCGTTGTGCACGATCGATGTCGCCGATTCCTGTGGCACATTCGCATGCAGCCAGGCATCGAGTGCCGCAAAGTCCTTCGGCACGGCGCCGTCTGCGGCGATCAATGACCGCATCCGCCGTAATTGTCGGCTGTTGAAGCCATCTGGTTTCCCGAAGTCGCCGAGGCCCACCTCACGCCACGGCACGGCGTGCAAGTCGGCCAGGGTGTCGACCAATGATTCGGCGATGCGCCGCCGCAGTCGCTCGTCGCGGCGTGGCGCCGGCGTCTTCTCGGTGATGACCATCCCGTCG
This sequence comes from Actinomycetota bacterium, assembly GCA_046735135.1. Lineage (GTDB taxonomy): Bacteria > Actinomycetota > Actinomycetes > Mycobacteriales > Mycobacteriaceae > Mycobacterium. The sequence continues at coordinate 4,355 of JBKPSU010000081.1, read as the reverse complement.
ACGAACTCCATGACCAAGACCGGCACGTCGAGCAGTTCACCTTCCGCGGCGGTGGCAAGCACTCGAGGAGAGGGGACGTCGGTCGTCCCCAACGCTGAGAGGAGCCTGGCCTCGCGCAGCACGTCATGGGCACCCGGGGGCAACGGCGGTGGCGGGGGTCGCCGCACCACGACGCGCGAGTGCCCGTCTGAGACGAGGAACGTGAGGTTCGAATGGCCGTCACCGATCGCGTGGGCCATTACCTTCGGAGAGCACAGGTCACGGTCGGCCAAGAAGCGGCCCAGCGCGGCAAGCTGTTCGTCAGACCATCCCCACATCAGGTCTCCAGCCGCGTCAGGTAGTCGAGATAGGCGCCCTGCCAATGGGTCTCGAACTGGCCCGCACCATCCTCGCCGTCGATGACGGCACTGCACGCGCCCTCCCGAATGACGGTCTGCAGTCTGTCATGCGTCGGTAGTTCGATGACCCCGAAGACGTCGAGCTCCAGCTCGGTTCGACCACCGGCGACATCGAACAGCGTGGCCTTCAGTCGGCGCTGGCGCATCTGCGTGCCGTACTCGGCGTGCTGCTCGACGTCGCGCACCGGGTAGGTCACGCCGTCGCGTACGACGTAGCCGGCGAAACCCCACTCGCCCTTGGCGATCCAGATCCAGCCGTTCACCGCACGCCGGGATTCCGTATAGGCGACGAACCACTTCCAGTGCTGCGGGACACCCCAGTCGCGCACACCCCAGGAATGATCGCGATGCCCCATCCGGTCCCATTCGATGCGCCGGCCGGCGACTTCAAGCCCGCCGCGCACCCATCCGGTCTGCTCGATCCGGTTGACAGCAAACCACGACGGCAGGCCGTCGGGATTGCTGTGATAGCTGAACGCATCGTGGATGCCGTTGAAGGCGAACTCGATTCGGATATCGTCCCGCCCATAGGTCATCAGACAGGACTTCAGCGGATCCGGCTGCGACAGGGTCAGTCCGCCGAACGAGAAGTCGTCGAGGTCAGCGTCAGTGGGCACCTGCCCGTTGTGCAGATGCAACGCCAGCGGTTTCGCGTCAGGTCCCCATACGCAGACGTTGTATCCCGCCTTGCCGCTGCCGGTGAGGTAAAGGTAAACCTGCACGCCGAGTTCGTCCTCGGGCATGGTCAGTTGCCAGAACAGGCTGTCGCGTGTCCTTTCGCCGGCAACCGGTCGGTGCCGCAGATCGTCGGTGGGGCGCAGTCGGCTGTCCTGCTCGCTGGCAGTGGTCACTATGCACCCATGTAAACGGTCAGCGCCTGTCCGCGGGTGGCCATTTGCACCGCCGACTGCATCGAAGTGTTCTCCATGCCGCGCGCGAGCGCGTTCTTCGTGGAGCGGACGCCGTACTCCGGGCTCTGCGCGATGGTTTCGGCGATCTCAAGCGCACCATCGAGCGCGGTGCCGTTGTCGACGAGCCGGTCGGCCAAGCCGATGCGCCTGGCTTCCTCGGCCCGCACCGTGCGTCCGGTGTACGCCATCTCCGCAGCGCGGCCGGAACCAATCAGCCGGACGAGGTTCCATGACGTGCCGAGTTCTCCGATGGACAAGCCGACACGGACGAATCCTGCACTGAAACTCGCGGTTTGGTCGACAACACGCATGTCGGCGGCAAGCGCCAGCGAGAGCCCACCGCCCGCAGCTGGACCGCTGACAGCAGCGATCACGGGGTACGGGAGTGCCCGCAGGCCGGTTGAGGCGGCCGCCGCCGTCTCGACCAGGTCGGTGAAGTCGGGAACCGGCAGCCGGGCGATGACCTCGACCTCGTCGAGGTCGAAGCCGGTGCAGAACGCCTTACCGCCGGCGCCGGTGATGATGAGCGCCCGCAGGGGAGCGTTGCGTAATGTGGCCGCGGCCCAGGCCAGTTCGCCGAACATCTCGATGGTCTGCGAGTTAGCGCGATCCGGCCGGTTCACCGACATGATGACGATTCCGTCGCCGTGGTCGTCGAAAGCCAGCGTGCCCGCAGTACGTAGTTCGTCGAGGACATCGGCAAGCGGGCGACGCGACACCCGATTCCAGCCTACGGTCCCGGTGCTCATCGTCACCGCCCCGAAAAGTTGGGTGCGCGCTTGGCTTTGAAGGCTTCGAGCGCCTCGGTCATATCGTCACAGCGCGTCAATAGTGCCTGCCCGCGGTTCTCGAGCTCCAACGCCGCCGCGAAGGACGCAATTTCCATGTTGGACTGGAGTGCTCGTTTGGATATTCGGATGCCGCCAGGAGAGTTGGCGCGGATCTGCTTGGCCATCCCGAGGGCTTGTTCGAGCAGGTCGTCAGGTCCGGTCACCCGATTCAACAGGCCAAGTCGTTCGGCCTCCTCGGCCTCGACCATGCGCCCCGTGAACCCGATCTCGGCGGCCGCAGACGGACCGATCAGCCGCGGCAGTAACCAGGATGCACCGAGGTCTCCCGCGGACAACCCGATCCTCACGAACGCAGCGTTGAACTTCGCGGCGGGCGATCCCAGCCGGATGTCGGCCATCAGAGTCAGCGACATGCCGCCGCCGGCGGCGGGCCCGTTGACCGCGGCGATCACCGGTACCGGAACCCCGCGGACGGCGCTCAGCGCTCGTGCCGCGCGTTCTTGGCGATCCAGCATGCCCAGAGCGCCCAGTTCCGGCAGCTCTTCGGCCTCGTCGAGGTCGTAGCCCGCGCAGAACGCCTTTCCGGCGCCGGTCAGGATGACGACCCGGACGTCCCGGTCATCGCCGATCGCGCGGGCTACCGATTCGAGCTCGTCGAACATGGTCACCGTCATCGCGTTGAACCGGTCGGGCCTATTCAGCGTCACCTGGACCACACCGTCGAGTGGTGACTCGAGAAGCAGTGTCTCGTAACGCCTTCCGAGATCAATCATGGAACAACCTCACCTATCAGACGAATTCGGGAGCTCGCTTGTCGATGAACGCACGGAGGCCTTCCATCGCCTCGCCGCGCTCGAAGAGCTCTTGTACCTGGTCGACCTCGTAGCGCAGCCCGTCGTCCAGGGGCAGGTCGTAGGCCGCACCGACGGTGCGTACGACCGCCAGCTGAGCGGGTGTGGACGCCGTGGCCAGCTGTTGGGCGAGGTGCCACGCCGCCGCAGCGGCAGTTTCCCCCGGGTCGCCTAACCGATCGATCAGGCCGATCCAGTAGGCCTCGTCGGCCTCGAGCTGGCGTCCGGTGAGCATGATGTCCAAGGCGCGACCGCGGCCGACCAGACGGGGGAGCCGCTGGGTCCCGCCGGCGCCGGGTATCAGACCGAGCTTGACTTCCGGAAGCCCGAGCCGAGCTTCTGCCGAGGCGACACGCATGGTGCAGGCCATTGCTAGTTCAAGACCGCCACCCAGAGCGAGCCCGTCGATGGCGGCGACGGACACCAAGGGCAGGGCAGCCAGGCGGTTAAGCACGCCGCGTAACCCGTCGCCGTATTCACGGAACGATGCCGCATCGATCGTCGACATGTGCTTGATGTCCGCCCCGGCTGCGAAGAAGCCTGGAACCGACGACCTTACGACCAGTACCTTGGCGTCGGCTACCTCGGCGGAGTCCATCGCTGCATGCAGGCCCTGTACGATCTGCGGGCCGAGAGCGTTGGCCGGGGGCCCGTTCAACACGAATTCGACGATGGCCCCGTCACGCGTCCACTTGACAGGCAGTTGTGTTTCGGACACGAGAATCTCCTTCTCCAGCTGGGGGATTGGCTCACGCCATCGTGAGGCCGCCGCTGACGGACAATGTCTGGCCGGTGATGTACTCCGCGGCATCCGATGCGAAAAATGCGACTGCGGCCGCCACATCCGATGGCTGGGCGAGTCGTCTAATCGGCACCGAGCGGGTCATCCCGCCGATCACTTTGTCTGCGTCCTCACCGGAGCTATCTGCGAACTTGCGCAATGCTGGTGTATCGGTGGGGCCGGGGCACACGGTGTTGACGGTGACACCTTTGGTCGCCACTTCGCGAGCCAAGGTCTTGGTGAATGCGATGATGCCACCCTTGGCGCCGGAGTAGACAGCCTCAAGCGATGAGCCGACGCGGCCGGCATCCGAGCCGATGTTGATCACTCGGCCGTATCCGCGCTCCACCATGCCGGGCACGACCGCATGGCACACCCGCAACGCGCCCTTGAAGTTGATGTCGAGGATCTTGTCCCAGAAGTCTTCTGACGTCTTCAGGAACGGCATGAAATCGTCCCACCCGGCGTTGTTGACCACGACCTCGATCTCGCCGAGTTCGGCCACGACCGTCTTGACGGCGCCGCGCACCGACTCAGTGTCGGTGATATCCACGTGGACGGCGATCGCTTCGCCTCCGGCATCGGCAATGCGCTTGGCGGTCGCTTCGGCCGCCTCTAGGTTG
>JBKPSU010000080.1:0-29248 GCA_046735135.1 Actinomycetota bacterium | reverse complement strand
CACGTACCCCGACCAGAGCCTCTACCCGGCCAACTCGGTGCCGCAGGTGGTGCGTCGCATCAACAATGCGCTGCTGCGCGCCGACGAGATCGCCAAGGTTGAGGGTGATACGTCCGTGGAGAACTGGCTGGCGCCGATCGTCGCCGACGGCGAGGCCGGCTTCGGTGGCGCGCTGAACGTCTACGAGCTGCAGAAGGCCATGATCGCCGCCGGCGTCGCGGGCTCCCACTGGGAGGACCAGCTCGCGTCGGAGAAGAAGTGCGGCCACCTCGGCGGCAAGGTGCTCATCCCGACCCAGCAGCACATCCGCACGCTGACTTCGGCTCGCCTGGCGGCCGACGTCGCCGAGGTGCCGACTGTTGTCATCGCCCGTACCGATGCCGAGGCCGCCACCCTTATCACCTCCGACGTCGACGAGCGCGACCGTCCGTTCATCACCGGTGAGCGCACGGCCGAGGGCTTCTACCGCGTCAAGAATGGCCTCGAGCCCTGCATCGCCCGCGCCAAGGCCTACGCGCCGTACTCCGACCTGATCTGGATGGAGACCGGCACGCCGGACCTGGAGCTGGCCAAGAAGTTCGCCGAGGGCGTCAAGGGCGAGTTCCCGGACCAGATGCTGGCGTACAACTGCTCGCCGTCGTTCAACTGGCGCAAGCACCTTGACGACGCGACCATCGCGAGGTTCCAGAAGGAGCTCGGCGCGATGGGGTTCAAGTTCCAGTTCATCACGCTGGCCGGCTTCCACGCCCTGAACTACTCGATGTTCGATCTGGCCTACGGCTACGCCCGCAACCAGATGAGCGCCTACGTCGAGCTGCAGGAGCGCGAGTTCGCCGCCGAGGAGCGGGGCTACACCGCGACGAAGCACCAGCGCGAGGTCGGCGCAGGCTACTTCGACCGGATCGCCACCACCGTGGACCCGACCTCGTCGACGACCGCGCTCGCGGGCTCGACTGAAGAGGGCCAGTTCCACTGAGCCGGTAGTTCGTGACATCGGGCCCCGTCCTTATATTGGGCGGGGCCTGATGCTGTGAGAAGGAGATTGTCGTGAGTGACGCGATTGAGCGGGTTGGCGTCGTCGGCGCGGGACAGATGGGCTCGGGCATCGTCGAGGTCTCTGCGCGCGGTGGGGTGGACGTCGTGGTCTACGAGCCGACGGAAGAGTTGATCGAGGCGGGCCGTAAGCGAGTCACCGGGTCGCTGGAGCGCGCGGCGAGCAAGGGCAAGCTCTCCGACGGAGATCGCGACGAGGCACTCGCGAAACTGACCTTCACCACGAACCTCGCCGACCTGTCCGACCGCCAGCTGGTGATCGAAGCCGTTGTCGAGTCCGAGACCGTCAAGGCCAAGATCTTCGGCGAGCTCGACGAGTTGATCACCGATCCCGACGCGGTGCTCGCGTCGAACACCTCGAGCATCCCGATCATGAAAATCGCTGCGGCGACCAAGAATCCGGCCCGCGTGATCGGGCTGCACTTCTTCAATCCTGTGCCGGTGCTGCCGCTCGTGGAGTTGGTCAGCACGCTGGTCACCAACGAGGACGCGGTGGCGCGGGTCGAGACGTTCGCCCGCGACGTGCTGGGCAAGCAGGTGGTGCGTTGCGGCGACCGGTCGGGGTTCATCGTCAACGCGCTGCTTGTCCCGTATTTGCTGTCGGCCATCCGGATGGCGGAGGCGGGTGTGGCCAGCGTCGAGGACATCGACACGGCTATCGTGGCCGGGCTGTCGCACCCGATGGGGCCGCTGCGGCTGTCCGATCTCATCGGGCTCGACACGATGAAGCTCATCGCCGACTCGATGTACGACGAGTACAAGGATCCGAACTATGCTCCGCCGCCGCTTCTTTTGCGGATGGTCGAGGCGAGCCAGCTCGGGAAAAAGTCTGGCAAAGGTTTCTACTCGTACTGAGCTGCGGACGTGGGTTCGGTTCGTAACTTGGATAGGTTAATTTCGTAATGCCCGCCGTCGAGGACATCGAAAAGCTCGCCGCTGGTTCGGGATTCACGCTGCAGCGCACGCATCTGCTCCGTCCGCACTACGCGAAGACGCTCGACATCTGGGCGGCCAACCGGGTGCGCCAACTTCGTCCGGCGCGGTATCACCAACGTCGGAGAGTTCACCGTCGTCAGATAGTCCCGGCTCGAGCGAGCGCGGTCCGGACCCGATTCGCGACCTGCCGTCGTTCGTATCGCAATTGCCTTGAGCTGACCCGTACGATGTTCCAACCCCTGCCGGCCAAGAATTCGAGCCGTTCAATGTCATTGGCGTAGTCGTCGGGATTGATGAAATGTTGCTCGCCGTCGTACTCGACACCGACCTTCGATTCGGGATAGCCCATATCGATTCGTCGGATTACTCTGCCGTAGTCGTTCTTCACCGGGATCTGGGTCACCGGTCGCGGCAGACCGGACTCGACGAGCAGCAGTCGCAGCCGCGTCTCCTGTGGAGACTCCGCGCCGCCGTCTACACAGGCAAGCGTCGTCCGTAGTTGCCGCAGGCCGCGGGCGCCGGGGTAGCGCCCGGCGATACACCTGATTTGTTCCACCGACACCGTCGTTGCGTTCATCAGCGCATCGACACGAATGACCGCGGTCTCGCCGACGAGGCGACGGCCGAGGTCGTAGGCCGTCCGCGCGGGCGTCGTACATGTCATGCCGCGCGAAACCTGTTGCTCGTTCGGCGATCAACCCGTGCGGATCACGATCCCCGTTGTCCCCTGCTGGCGCGACCGAGCGAGTTCTGCAGGCTCACCAGACGGAAGCCATCGCGTTCCGAGCACCGCTGCCGCGGAACCTCCCACGAGAACGGCGTCGCCTTGCGCCCAGAGCCATGCCGCAACCGCGCGGTCGAAGGGGGTCAACTCGAGGCTCGCCGGTGCATAGACATTCCGGTGCAACTTGACGTATCGCGCTCGCAGATCTTGCCGTGTCAGCTTGCCTGAAGAGAGCGCCTCGGACGCGCACAATGCGTTGCACCCGCGTTTAGAGGCGCCCGCCCGTCAATCGGTTCCGCGAGACTACGGAAGATGACGAGAATCGGGCGAAAGGTGTCAACAACCGTAGTCTCGGCGCGCGCTAGGCCTCGGCGAGCCGCTTTTTCTCGGCTTCGACGTCGAAATCGGCTGGCGGCCAATCCAAGTTGAGGCCTTCGAGCGCCTCGATGAGCAGCTCGAGAATCGCCAGCCGGCTGTACCACTTGCGGTCGCACGGCACGACGTGCCATGGCGCATGGTCCGTCGATGTCTTCTCCAGCATCGCCTGATAGGCCTCCTGGTACTTCGGCCACAGCAAGCGCTCGTCGACGTCCTTCGGGTTGTACTTCCAATACTTGTCGGGCCGCGAGAGCCGCTTGGTCAGTCGCTTCCGCTGCTCCTCGAGCGAGACGAACATCGCGACCTTGATGATCGTTGTTCCGTCGTCGACGAGTTTCTTCTCGAAGCGGTTGATCTCGTCGTAACGCTTGCTCCATACCTCGGGGGGCACCAAGTTGTGTACCCGCACCACCAGCACGTCCTCATAGTGCGACCGGTCGAACACCCCGATGGTGCCCGACGGTGGCAGCGCGCGGCGGATGCGCCACAGGTAGTGGTGCTTTCGCTCCTCCTCGGTCGGCACACCGAACGCAGTGTAGCGAAGGCCCTGCGGATTAGCCGCTCCGACAACGTGTTTGACGATGCCGCCCTTGCCCGCGGTGTCCATGCCCTGCAGAACCAGCAGCATGGAGCGGTTGACGCCGTCACCTTTACTGTTGGCGAAGAGCATCTCTTGCAGTTCGGCGAACCGTTGGTTGCGTTCGTCCTGCAGCTCGATGGAGTCGGCCTTCTTGCCCTTGAAGCCCGGCGTGGAGCTGGTGTCGAGATTGGCGATTTTATCGCCCTCGCTGTACGCCAAATGGTCGTGTGGCTCGTGTGTCCACAGTTCAGGCAGGTCCTCTTTTGAATTGCTCATTTCCTGAGCAACTGTGGCGGCAATATCGGCGACGGGTGGGGCGTTTCGCGGAATTTCTCCAACGAACCCGCCACCTCGACGATGCCGCACAGCGCGTTCCAGGACAGCATCGTCAGATAGTCGATCAACTCGACGGCACTCATCCGCGGATGCGACATCCACGAGTGCGTCGCCAATTGGACACCGCCGACCGTGTGGTACGCCCACGGCTCGACGCCCCCGGTGTCCATTCCGGCCGCGGCCATCCGCCTGCGCAGCATGACCGCGAGCATGCGGGCGATGATCTCCTCGCTGTTGGCGATCACCTTGTTCTTGCTCGCCGAGTTGTTCGCCATCACGAACCGGTACGGCTCGGGCTCGGCGGCCACCGTCTCGACGTAGACCTTGATGATCTCGCGGGTGAGGTCGTAGCCCTCCAGGTTCGAAGACAACGCAGCGGCCATATTGGGGATCAGGGTGGTCTGCGCGAACCGCATCATGACGGCGGTGGTGAGGTCGTTCTTGTCCACGAAATAGCGGTAGAGAACCGTCTTCGAGACTCCGATTTCAGCCGCGATCTCGTCCATGCTGACGTTGCTGCCACGCCGACGAATAGCGACCAGGGTGCCGTCTACCAACTCGTTGCGGCGCTCCACCTTGTGCTGATGCCAGCGCCGTTTGCGTCCATCGGTCTTAACCGCCCCCGGCTGAGTCTGCTGTGCCACTATCGCGCCAGTCCGTTCCCTAGGTCAACTCGATACTACGGCGAATGCCCGACGCGAGCCCGCCGGCGCGACCAACACCCCCGCTCGTAGCGGATGATGGAGTAGTGGCACACAGACCAGACGCCGGAGGCCGCGCAGTGCGGGCGCTTCCGGCGCCCCCGGCGGAGCGGCTGAGCTTCGCTGAATCGCTGGCGGGCGCGGACACGGCCGCTGACGCCGAGCGCCGCCGCGGCCTGCGGCGGATGAAGCTCGTCGCGCTGAGTTTCCTGGTCGGGGCCACCGTTCTGTTCCTTGTCTGCCGGTGGGCAGAGGCCAACGGGGCCGGGGCGTGGGCCGGCTACGTGGCCGCCGCGTGCGAGGCGGGCATGGTCGGCGCACTGGCCGACTGGTTCGCGGTGACGGCCCTGTTCAAGCACCCGCTGGGCATTCCCATTCCGCACACGGCCATCATCAAGCGCAAAAAGGACCAGCTCGGCGAGGGTCTGGGCGCCTTCGTGCGGGAGAATTTCATGTCGCCCGAGGTCGTCGAGACCAAGCTGCGCGACGCCGAGGTTGCCGGGCGGCTCGGCAAGTGGCTGTCGGATTCCTCGCACGCCGAGCGGGTCGCCGCCGAGGCGTCGACGGTGCTGGGGGTCGGGGTCGAGATGCTGCGCGACGAGGACGTCCAGCACGTGCTGGACCGGATGATCGTGAAACGACTGGCGGAGCCGCAGTGGGGCCCGCCCGTCGGACGAGTGCTGGCCACGCTGCTGGCAGAGAACCGTCAGGAAGCGCTGATCCAGCTGCTGGCCGACCGTGCCTTCCAATGGTCATTGAACGCGGGCGAGATCATCGAACGCGTCGTGGAGCGCGATTCCCCGACCTGGTCGCCGCGCTGGGTGGACCACCTCGTCGGCGACCGCATCCACCGCGAGCTGATGGACTTCACCGACAAGGTGCGCCGCAATCCAGACCACGAACTGCGCCGATCGGCGACCCGATTCCTGTTCGAATTCGCCGACGACCTGCAGAACGACGAGGCGACGATCGCGCGGGCCGAAAGGGTCAAGGAACAGCTGATGGGCCGCGACGAGGTGGCCCGTGCCGCTGAGACCGCGTGGAACACGCTCAAACGGCTGATCCTCGAGTCGGTCGACGATCCTTCGTCGGCGCTGCGCACCCGCATCGCGGACTCCGTCGTGCACATCGGCGAATCGCTGTGCGACGACGCCGACCTCCGCGACAAGGTGGACAACTGGATCGTCAGGGCGGCTCAGCACCTGGTCGCCCAATATGGGGCGGAGATCACAACGATCATCACAGACACCATCGAGCGATGGGACGCCGACGAAGCCAGCCGCCGCATCGAGCTCCACGTCGGCCGTGACCTGCAATTCATCCGTATCAACGGCACAGTCGTGGGCGCGCTGGCCGGGTTGATCATCTATTCGATAGCCCAACTACTCTTCTGACCTGCGCTAACTAGTGCTTGCAAAAGTTAGCACCCCGTCGTACCGTTGGGATGTCGCACTCGAATACCCGATGCACCGAGGGGGTAACCCACATGTCGCAGGACGAGAAGCTCGTCGACGTGGTGTCGAACGCCGCTCAGGACATCGGGGGTTTTATTCGGACGCAGCGTGAAGCTGCACAGGTGTCGGTGCGGCAGCTGGCCGAGAAGGCCGGCGTAAGTAATCCCTATCTCAGCCAGATCGAGCGGGGATTGCGTAAACCGTCCGCCGATGTGCTGAACCAGATCGCCAAGGCACTGCGGGTCTCAGCGGAAGTGCTGTACATCCGGGCCGGGATTCTGGAACCCAGCGAGAGCAACGAGGTTCGCGACGTCATCATCACCGACACGGCGATCACCGAGCGGCAGAAGCAGGTGCTGCTTGACATCTACACATCGTTTTGCGAACAGAACGAAGCCGTCCGTATCCAAGAACACGAGGAGCTGACGACGACTGACTGAACACAGACCGATCGCTGTTTAGCCGTAACCAAACTGAACACAAGCAATGAAGGAAAGGAAGATCGACATGGCTAAGAAGAATGCCCCGAAGAACACCCAACCGACGGTTGACGACCTCAAGGCTCCGCTGCTCGCTGCGGTGGGCGCTGCCGATCTGGCCCTCGAGCGGGTCAACGAAATCGTCGCCACCCTGCGTGAGCGTGCCGGCGAGGCTCGTACCGACGCCGAGACGCGCGTTGGAGAAAGCCGCGCTCGTCTGACCAAGCTGCAGGAAGACCTGCCGACCCAATTCGGGGATCTGCGTGAGCGGCTGACCAGCGAGGAGCTGCGTAAGTTCGCCGAGAGCTACGCGGACGCCGCGCAGGCCACCTACAACAAGCTGATCGAGCGCGGCGAGGTCGCCCTCGAGCGGCTGCGCAGCCAGCCCGCCATCGGCGAGGCCGCCGGTCGGGTGGAGACCTACACCGACCAGGCCGTCGAGCTGACCCAGGAGGCGCTCGGCAACGTTGCCTCGCAGACCCGCGCGGTCGGCGAGCGTGCCGCCAAGCTGGTCGGCGTTGATCTGCCCAAGAAGGCGCAGAAGACTGCGGCCCCGGCCAAGAAGGCCGCCAAGAAGGCGCCGGCCAAGAAGGCCCCGGCCAAGAAGGCTCCGGCCAAGAAGGTCACTCAGAAGTAAATTCGACGCCGACAGTGGCGCCCGCATAGGCTGGTGAGGTGATCCTTGCCGACCTAGCGGGCGTTATTGTTTTGGTGCTCGTCGTTGCAGCCTTCGCCGTGGCCGTCTACGCCTTCGTGCACGCAGCCATGCAACGCCCCGACGCGTACACCGCGGCGGGCAAACTCACGAAGCCGGTTTGGCTTCTCATCATCGGCGGCAGCATCCTGCTCCTGCTGGTCTTCCGGGATCCGTTCGGCGCGGCGATCGCCGCCGTGGCGTCGGGCATCTACCTGGTCGACGTCCGGCCGAAGCTCCTCGACATCCAGGGAAAGTCGCGGTAACCAGGTGCGCCGCATCCTCGCCGCCGTCGCGGCGGCCATGACCGCTGCACTCTGCCTTGCCGGCAGTGCGTCGGCCGACCAGTCGTCTGACCCGCCGTTCGTCGCGCAGGCCGAATGGGCGCATTGGGGTGACCTGTCGAGCCTCCGCGTGTATCCCACGGCGGCAGGGCGGGCGGCGGCCGCGCAGTTCGGCACCACGGCGCAGGCCGATGAAGCATGGGCCGAAGTGCTCGCGCTCTCCCCGGATGCCGGCACTCCCGGCATGCGCGAACAGTTCATGTGCCACTGGCAGTACGCCGAGTTCGCCCAGCCCGGGAAGACGAGCTGGAACCTCGAGCCGTGGCGGCCCGAGGTCTCCATGGACGAGATGGTCGCCGCCCACTGCAATCCCGGCGGCACAGAAGAACCGTTCTAGTGGCGCCGACGCCGAGCCGCGAAGAAGTCGCCGCGCTCGTCGACCACACGCTGCTCAAGCCGGAGGCCACCGTCACCGACGTCATGGCGCTGGTACGCGACGCCGCCGAGCTCGGGGTGTACGCGGTATGCGTGTCCCCGTCGATGATTGTGACGGCGACGTCGTCGGCGCCATCGGGTCTGCACATCGCCTCGGTCGTGGGATTCCCGTCAGGCAAACATCTTTCGGAGATCAAGGCCGCCGAGGCCGTGCGCGCGGTGGCCGAAGGCGCCGACGAGATCGACATGGTGATCGACGTCGGGGCAACGGTGTCCGGTGATTTCGACGCGGTACGGGCCGACGTCGCCGCCGTGCGCGCCGCGATCTCCGACGGCGTCCTCAAGGTGATCGTCGAGTCGGCTGCGCTGCTGAGCCTCGCCGGCGAGCAGTTCCTGGTGTCGGCGTGCCGGGCCGCCGTCGACGCGGGCGCCGATTTCGTGAAGACCTCCACCGGATTTCATCCCAGTGGAGGCGCGTCGACACATGCGGTCGAAGTGATGGCCGACGCCGTCGGACCCGGCATTGGGGTCAAGGCCAGCGGCGGCATCCGCACCGCCGATGACGCCGTCGCGATGTTGAGTGCCGGCGCGACCCGACTCGGGTTGTCGGGGACGCGCGCGGTACTCGACGGACTGAATTAAAGGTTTGCAAAGCAGGGGTCGGTGTTACCCGCCGGGATCGACGCATTCCGGGTCGAAAAGTGTGCTGACACACCGGTATCGCTGACTTTGACATCGTCGGCCTTGACGCCCAGCGGGTAGCCCTTGGTCAGCGTCGCCGAGAAGGTGTCGAGCGCCGGCTGCACCATCTCGCGCGGCAGGGTGAAGCCCAGCCCGCTGAGGTTGACCATCTGCAAAGCGATCCCGCCGTTCTGCACCGTGGGCTTGGTGGTGATACTGCCAAGCGCCGCTTCCAGTTCGATGGTGCCGTCTGACGGGTTCGTCTTCACGTCGGTGACGAGGCTGCCCAAAATCGGAATGGCGTTCTGCACGGTCTGCTTGATGCCGTCGGCGGTCCAGGCGATCGTGGCATCCAGTGCGCCGATCGTGCCCTTCGAGTTGCCGTTGCTTTGCAGACGGACGTCGTCGATGTTGATCGTGGCCTTCATTCCCTTGGCGTCGCGAATCTGATTGCCTGCGGTCTCAATCGAGATGTTGCTGTAGCGCCCCGTCATGTGCTGGATCAGGAACGGCGACGCGCCGAAGGAAACGGTGACGTCGTCCTGGACCACGCATTCGGTCGCCGCGGCCACCACGTCGTCGGCGCGGCTGCGCGCGTACAACTCCGCACCGATCAGTGCAGCCGCGATCAACGCCACCACGATGACGACCACGAGCACGATCGACAGCGGATCGCGGAACAGGTTCTTGATCCTCCCCCCAGCCGAGCGGTCGCTCTGCGGAGGTCCGGGCGGCGGGGGAGCGACCTGGCCAGGTGCACCCCGCGGCGACTGCGGTGGCGGGGGTCCGGGCGGACCGGGCGGGTTCTGGCCAGCGGGAACTTGGTTGGCCGGACGGGCCCAGGGATCGGTCACCCCCGCGATTCTGCCCTATCGGCACCGAGGAAAGCTGTGCGGTTACGCAGCACCGCGATCGTGTCCCTGACCGGCTCGACCGCGGCGGGGTCGACATCGGTGATGAGCAGCTGTGGATCGGCGCCCGCCGCCTCGACGACCTCGCCCAGCGGCGAAGCCACCACGCTTCCGCCGACCCCCGTCGGCCCGACCTTGGCGATCTCGTCGCCGGGATACGCCTGACCGACCGCCGCGACGAAACTCCCGGTGTCCAGCGCCCGGGCCCGGGCCAGCAGCGTCCACTGCTCGAGCTTGCCGGGCCCGGTTCCCCACGATGCGTGCACGGTGATCAGTTGCGCGCCGCGCTGTGCCAGCTCGACATACAGCTCGGGGAAGCGGATGTCGTAGCAGAGGCTCAGCCCGACGCGCACCCCGTCCACCGTGATCACGACGGGCTCGCGGCCGGGGGCGACCGTGCGGGACTCGGTGAACCCGAACGCGTCGTAGAGGTAGATCTTGTCGTAGTGCGCGTCGACGTCCGGGCCGGAAGCGATCAACGTATTGGTGACGCGTCCGTCGTCGGCGGGCACGAACATCCCGGCGATGACGGTGATGCCCGCGCTTGCCGCGATACGGCGCACCCCGTCGGCCCATGGGCCGTCCAGCGGCTCTGCGACCTCGGTCAGCGCCACCCCGAATCGGCACATCGTGGATTCGGGGAACAGCACCAGGGTGGCGCCCGCGTCGGCGGCGCGGAGCGTGTAGTCCTCGACCTGTTTCAGGTTGGCCGCGGGGTCGGTGCCGCTCTGGATCTGCGCCAACGCGATTCGCATACGGTCAGCGTAGTCGGCGGAGTCCGTCAGGGGGCGACGCCTTCGACGAGCATCATGACTCCCGCGCGGCGAACCCGTCCGGGTTTGAGCCCGTCGCGCATCAACGCATGCACCTCTTGAGGCGAGCGCTCCCGGCCGCCCTCGCAGCAGACGAGCATCAGCAGGTCCATCATCGGCGTCAAACAGTCCGGCCGACTTCTGTCGTGGTGCGGATCGATGGTGACCACCTTCGCGCCCGACGGCATGGCGGACCGCAAACGGGTGAGGATGCCGCGGCACGCGTCGTCGCTCCAGTCGTGCAGGATCCACTTCATCGTGTAGACGTCGGCCCGCGCGTCGAGCTCGCCGAAGAGGTCGCCCTGGCGGCGGTCGATTCGATCGGCCATGCCGCGGCTCCGAAGAAAGCCATCGGCCTGTTCGATGACGTCGGGGGCGTCGAGCAGGATTCCGCGTGCCCGCGGCCGACGGTCGAGGACGGCGGCGAGCAGATGCCCTGTGCCGCCTGCCACGTCGCAGATGGTTCCGCGTCGCGGCCACGGATACGCAGACACGATGCCGGCCAGGTCGAACGCGGAGCACCCATCTTGGTCAGGCTCGCACGGCCGTCGCCGTCAAGGCGCATCAGGCGTGACGCGACCGCCGCGTTGACGATTCGTGTCGTGACGTCGGGGTCCAATTGCAGCTCGCGAGAGATCGACCGGGGCGCGCTTGCCGACCCCGAGCGTGTCAGCCAAACCGGAGCTGACGAGTGCCCCCGCGAGCTTTGTCCGCTGAAGCCCGAACACGAAGTCCGAAAGCGCTGCAGCGCCGGGCATTCCGGCGTCGGCGACATCCAGCATGCGGCCTCGCGTGCCGATGAAGGCACGTGCTACCGGCAACGGCATAGGGAAGGCGGCGAATCGCACCGCAGGACACTAACGCCGCGATGTGCCGGATGGACCGTTTCAGCCAATCCGCCGTCAATGGGGGCCCGGTGCAACGGTCGCCCACGGCACCGTGAGCACACCGTCGCGCATGCGGCGGCGGGGCGGCTCGACCGGCCAGCCGTGATCGCGCAGGACGTTCAACATCGCCCGCCACCGTTCCCGGGCCCCGAACACGCCGTGACCGGCGACGCTGGCCCATGCGCGGTCAGCGGCGACCAGCAAGGTGTTGATCGGCTGGCCCGAGACATTGTGGTGGATAAGCACTTTCGGCAGACGTTCGGCAAGATCGGACGGGCGCTCGATGGAGAACGGGTCGCACGCCAGCGTCAGGCTGACCGGCCCCTGCCTGTCGAGCAGCACCCAGCAGCACCGCCTGCCGATCTCATCGCAGGTGCCGTCGACAATCAGGCCGCCTGGTGCCAACCTTCCCCGCATCAACCACCACGCGTCTTCGACGGCGTCCACCGGATACTGTCGCAGCACATTGAACGCCCGCACCAGAACCGGCTGCAGTCCCGCGAGTTCGAACCCGCCGAGCCCGAACTCGACAGCGGTGTTTTGTGCGGCACGCGCCGTTCTGACGCGGTCGGGGTCGATCTCCAGGCCCATCACCCGAACGTCCGTGCGTACGGTTCGCAGCCGGCTCGCCAGCTCGAGGGTGGTCACCGGAAGCGCGCCATAGCCGAGGTCGATCACCAGTGGGTCGGTCGCCGATTGGAGGGCGGTGCGGACCCGCGACGCATGCACCAGCCATCGGTCGCAGCGGCGCAACCGGTTGTGCCCGGTGGTGCCCCGGGTCAGCTGCCCGACGGGTGCGCCCATGGCCAGGCATTTTAATGTGTCGGCGGCCGAAAGCCCTGACCCACGCCGCGGCTCGGACAATAGCCCGCCGAGGCCGAGATGCTTTGCGCTGATCGTCACCGTGATGCCAAATCGCTAGTGGTGCTTGCTGATCCAGTCGGCGGTGAAGGCTTCCTCGGCGTCGAAAAGCTGCGTGATGTGATGCAGGATCAGGTCTTCGAGCATGCCGCCGATCAGCGGGATGTGCACCTTGCAGATGCTGGCCAGCCGGAGCTTGCTGCCGGTATCGGTCTCGGTGAGGAGGTACCTACCGCCGAAATGGCCCGGCCCGTGCGGGATGCTGGCGCGGTAGCTGCCCTCGCCGCGACGGCCCGCGTTGTCGTACGGATCGAAATGCTGCGCGCGGGTGATGATCATGTCGACGGGCACCACCGAGCGGGCCATCGGCGGCAGATACATGCGCGGCAGATTCTGCTTGAAGACGATGTCGGTGCCCGAGCCGTTGGACGTGAACTTCGTGATCTCGGATTGCGGCGTCAGGAACCGGTAGGCGTCCATCAGGGTCTCCCAGTATCCGCGGCTGGTGAAGTCCCGGTAGATCTTCTCGGCGGGCGCGCCGAATTCGACCGTGTAATCCATCCGGCGCGCCATAACACCAGGTTACCGGCAGGTTAAGCGTTCAGATTGATCCACGCCGTGGTGAAACGCTGCTCAGCGATCAGCAGGTCGACGAGCTGGCTGCCGATGAAGTTCTCGACCTTGCCGCCCACCAGCGGGATCCGCACCTCGACCGTCGCGTTGAATTCCAGCCGCGAGCCGCCGTTGTCTGCGGGCGCCAGCACCGCCGTGCCCGACAGCGTCACCGGTGCGCCGGCGATGGCGCCCGTGACATCGGCGGTGGCCCTGCCGTCGCTGACCGGGCTCCACGCCTCTTCCCGCACGATCGCCAGGTCGCCGGGATGGAACTGCGTCACCATCGCGGGGAGGCGGTCCACCCGCAGCACCTGCGTCGTCACGATGTCGATGGCGCCGTCGTCGCCGACGGTCATCGAGTCCAGCGTCGCCTGGTCGGCGCCCGAATCGGCCAATCGCTCAAGCCAGTACGCGCGATCGCCGAATGCCCGGTGGACCTGTTCGACGCTGCCCTCGTACTCGGCGGCCATGTCGAATGAACGCGGCATAGCTGGCCAGGCTACCGTTACGGCCCGTGGTCAGTTCGCTGGTAGGGGGTGTCCCGGTTGCCGAGGACGTTCCGCTCGCGCCGCTGACCACGCTGCGGGTCGGCCCGGTCGCACGCCGCCTCATCACCTGCGAGACCACCGAGCAGATCATCGCGGTGCTGCGCGCCCTGGACGGCGCATCGGACACCGCGGAGCGGGCGCTGGTGTTGGCGGGCGGATCCAATGTGGTGCTGGCCGACGACATTCCCGACCTGACGGTGGTCCGGCTGGCCAATGTGGGCGTCCACGTCGACGGCCCAGTCCTGCGCGCGGAGGCCGGCGCGGTGTGGGACGACGTCGTCGTGACCGCGCTCGGGCACGGCCTCGGTGGCCTCGAGTGCCTGTCGGGCATACCTGGCTCGGCGGGCGCGACACCCGTGCAGAACGTCGGCGCCTACGGTGCCGAGGTCGCCGACACGATCCGCCGGGTGCGCCTGTACGACCGCGCCTCAGGGCGGGACCGGTGGGCCGACGGTGCAGAACTCGGATTCGGTTACCGGACAAGCATTCTCAAGCACTCGGACGCCGCGGTCGTGCTGGAGGTCGAGTTCGCGCTCGACGCGCAAGGCCGCAGCGCGCCGCTGCGCTACGGCGAGCTGACCGCGGCGCTGGGCGCCGAGGCGGGCGACCGCACCGATCCTGCCCGCGTGCGGGAAGCCGTCCTGGCGCTGCGGGCGCGCAAGGGCATGGTGCTCGACGAGACCGACCACGACACCTGGAGCGTCGGCTCGTTCTTCACCAACCCGATCGTCACGCCCGAGGAGTTCGACCGCATCCGACGCCGCTCGGACACGCCTGCGCCGAACTATCCGGCGCCAGACGGGGTCAAGCTGGCGGCGGGCTGGCTGGTCGAGCACGCGGGTTTCGCGAAGGGTTATCCGGGAAACGACGCGCCCGCCCGGCTCTCGACCAAGCATGCGCTGGCTTTGACCAACCGCGGCATAGCGACCGCTGCGGACGTGATTTCCCTGGCCAGGCGGGTGCGCGACGGCGTCAGAACGGCATTCGGGATAGAACTCACACCCGAGCCATGCCTGGTTGGCGCCTCTCTCTAGGTATCTTTAGAACACGTGAGCCCTGGCCCGACCGTTGAACCGACGCCGCCGCACCTGAACAGGCGGCGCGCCCTGACCGCTCTGGCGGTCGGGGTGGTCGCTCCTGGCGTGCTGGCCGCCTGCAGCGGCAAGTCGAAGGCCCCGTCCGAATCCGCCCCTGAGCCGGCCAAGCCGCAGCTGTCCTTCACCCCGAAGAACGCGGCCTCCGATGTGGTGCCGACCACGCCCGTCCGCGTCGACGTCCGCGACGGCTGGTTCCAGCGGGTCACCCTGACCAACGCCGACGGCAAGGTCGTCGCGGGCGGGGTCAACCGCGACCGCACGTCCTTCGTCACCACCGAACCGTTGGGCTACGGCGCCGACTACAGGTGGGCGGGTGCGGTGGTCGGCCGCGACGGCAAGGCCGTCCCCGTCGAGGGCAACTTCACAACGGTCAACCCGTCTACTCAGGTCAACGGTCAGTTCCAGCTCGCCGACGGCCAGGAGGTCGGTGTCGCGGTCCCGATCATCCTGCAATTCGACGCGGCGATCGACGACGGGAACCGGCCCGACGTCGAGAAGGCGCTGAAGGTGACCACCGATCCGCCGGTCGAGGGCAGCTGGGCCTGGCTGCCCGACGAGGTCGGCGGATCACGCGTGCACTACCGCAGCAAGGACTACTACCCGGCCGGCACGAAGGTGAACGTCGACGCGAAGCTCTACGGCGTGAAGTTCGGCGACAGTGCCTACGGCGCACAGGACATCTCGCTGAACTTCGCGATCGGGCGGCGCCAGATCGTCAAGGCCGACGCCGCGTCGCACCGCATCCAGGTGCTCGACGCCGGCGGCGCGGTGATCATGGACTTCCCCTGCAGCTACGGCGAAGGCGACCTGCCGCGCAACATCACCCGCAGCGGCGTCCACGTGGTGAGCGAGAAATACGAAGACTTCTACATGAGCAACCCGGCGGCCGGCTACAGCAACGTGCACGAGCGCTTCGCGGTCCGCATCTCCAACAACGGCGAGTTCATCCACTGCAACCCCAACAGCATTGGGGCGCAAGGAAACACGAACGTTACCAACGGCTGCATCAACCTGAACCTGGAGAACTCACAGCAGTACTTCAACAGTGCGATATACGGTGATCCGGTCGAGGTCACCGGAACGTCGATCGAACTGTCCTACTCCGACGGCGACATCTGGGACTGGGCCGTTCCGTGGGAGGAGTGGGTGGCGATGTCGGCGCTGTCGTCGGCGCCCCCGCCGTCGCAGATCCCCAGCACCGCCCCCGCCACCCCGACCGATGCGCCTCAGCCGGTCAGCGGCCGTCCGCCCGGCGGCTAGGCGGGGACGCGCCGGTCTAATACCCGCGAAATAGCATTCCTGGTCGTGATCTCGCGGGATTCACAGCCCTGGCTTCTCTTTCGCGGCCCGCTACTTGCGGTTGAAGCGGGAAGCGCTGGCCTGGTCGCGCGGCCTGATCACGATCTGATCCAGGTTGACGTGCGACGGTCGCGACGCGACGAAACCGATCACCTCGGCGACATCCTCGGCGACCAGCGGTGTCACGCCTTTGTAGACGGCGTCGGCCCGATCCTCGTCCCCCTCGAAGCGGCGAAGCGAGAAGTCGGTCTTGACCATCCCTGGCGCAATCTCGGTGAGCCGCACCGGCTTTCCCAGTAGTTCGCCGCGCAGCGTGCGATGCAGCGCACCCTGGGCGTGCTTGGCCGACGTGTAGCCGGAGCCGTTGTCGTAGGTCTCGATGGCGGCGATGGACGTCACCGTGACGATCAGGCCGTCGCCCGAGTCGATCAGCTTCGGCAACAGCGCGCGGGTCATCAGCAGCGTGCCGAGCACGTTGGCCTCCCACATCCACCGCCAATGCTCGATGTCCGCCTCGAGCACGGGTTCGAGGCCGCGGGCGCCGCCCGCGTTGTTGACCAGCACGTGCACCCGGTCCAACGAGTCGGTCAGCGCGGCGACAGCGTCGGCGTCGGTGACGTCCGCCGTGAACGCGATGCCGTCGATCTCTTCGGCCAGTTCCTTGATGGGACCCCCGCGGCGCGCCACGCACACGACATGGAAGCCCTGCGCGGCAAGGGTTCTCGCGGTTGCTTCGCCGATACCGGCGCTGGCGCCGGTGACGACCGCAATCCGGCGGTCCGCATCGGGTGCTGTCATGCCATCAACTGTACGAAATCGAGTAGTCCGCTACTCGTGTGCGGTCGCACCGGTGGGCGTTGACTTCCCGGGGTCCCCACCCCGTCCGAAAGGAAACGAGATGAAGAACTACACCGTCCAGTCGGGCGACACCCTCTTCGGCATCGCCGCGCGTGAGTACGGCGACGGCGACCTGTATCCGGTGATCGCCCGCATGAACAACCTCACCAACCCCGACCTGATCCTCGTCGGCCAGGAACTGCTGATCCCCTACGTCACCCGTCGGCACCTGTGGACCACCGATGACACGACGGCCGCGCGTGCGGCGATCACGCAGCACTACTACGGAACTCAGGACACCAAGATCCAGCTGATCTGGGAGGTGGCCAGTGGGGTGGCCCAGCACCCGATCGAGAAGGGCGCGTGGCTGCTCATTCCGGATCTCGGCGATGTCGGCCACCACACGGTCGTGGACGGCGAGACCTTTGCAGGACTGGCGGCCGATTGGTACGGCGACGACCACCTCGACATCGTCATCGCGCACGCCAATGAAATGGACCCCGCCACCGTGCCGACCCCCGGCACCGTGTTGATCCAGCCGCGCCTGAACTACCGCAAGAGCATCGGCGGAGACACCCTCGAGTCAATCTGCCGTCAGGTGTACGGCGACAGTGACCTGATCCCGACCTGGATCGGGGTGGTCGAAGCGGCCAACTACATCAGCAGGCCGGACAAGCTGTTCTCGACTCAGGTGGTGCACTTCCCCCGGTAGTGGCCAACGTCACTGGGCGGAGCGTTAGTTGGCTGTGCTAAGTTGACCCGCGTGTTCCGGTGTTGTTGTTGTCGCCGCGCGATTCGCCGCGCCTGACCGACCCCGGATAATCACGTAGTCCCGTTGAGTCGCCAGGTGTGGCCAAGCCCCCACCCGACGACTTCAACAAAGGACACCCGTGCGCACCACCACTCTCCGCCCGGCCCAGACTCCCGCCCACACCAAGCGTGCCCTGCTTTCGCGGCACCACATCGTGGCGCCGTCGCTGTGCGTGGCCGACGCCGCGGCGGCCTCGGTGTTCAACGCCGCCCGGTCGCGCGGTCCGATCGCCCGTGATGACATCGCGAAGGTGACCCAGCTGTCGATCGCGACGGTGAACCGTCAGGTGACCGCTCTGCTGGACGCCGGCGTGCTGCGGGAGCGGGCCGACCTCGCGGTGTCCGGCGCGATCGGCAGGCCTCGCGTGCCGGTCGAGGTGAACCACGAGCCGTTCCTCACGCTCGGCATCCACATCGGCGCGCGGACCACCAGCATCGTGGCCACCGACCTCTTCGGCCGCACCCTCGACGTCGTCGAAACGCCGACACCGCGCGGCGCCCAGGCGGCGGCCCTCGCGTCGCTGGCGGGCAGCGCCCGTCGCTACCTGAGCCGCTGGCACCGTCGCCGCCCGCTGTGGGTCGGGGTGGCCGCAGGCGGTGTCGTCGACAGCACCACCGGCTACCTCGACCACCCGCGGCTGGGCTGGACGGATGCCCCCGTTGGCCCGGTGCTCGCCGAATCCCTCGCACTTCCGGTGTCCGTCGCATCCCACGTCGACGCGATGGCGGGAGCCGAACTGCTGCTCGGCTCGCGCCGGACATCCCCGCAGCGGTCGACCAGCCTCTACGTGTACGCCCGCGAAACGGTCGGCTACGCCTTGTCGATCGGCGGCAAGGTGCACTCGCCCGCCAGCGGTCCTGGCACCATCGCAGGCCTGCCTGCCAACTCCGAGCTGCTCGGCGGCACGGGTCAGCTCGAGTCAACAGTCAGCGACGAGGCGGTGCTGATCGCGGCTCGCAAGCAGCGGGTGATCCCCGCCGAGGGGCCTGCCTCGACGATGGCGGCCGTGCTGCGTGCGGCAAGGCAGGGCAACGAGCAGGCGCGCGAGCTGCTGGCCGAGCGGGCGCGAGTGCTCGGCGAGGCGGTCGCGCTGCTGCGCGACATGCTCAACCCCGACGATCTGGTCGTGGGGGGCCAGGCGTTCACCGAATACCCCGAGGGTATGAGCCTGGTCATGGCCGCCTACACCCGGCGGTCGGTCCTGCCCGCGCGCGATATTCGGGTGACGTCGTTCGGCAACCGCGTGCAGGAGGCCGGTGCCGGCGTGGTCTCCCTTGGCGGCATTTACGCCGACCCGATCGCCGCTATGCGGCGGGCGCTCGCACGCAGGCCAGAAGCGACCGCTTGACCGGCTTCGGCTTAGCAGCGGTGTAGACATGTCTGTGTGCGCCTAGCGACGGAGCCGCCCCGGAGAGTGGCCGTGCTGTCGGTGCACACATCGCCTCTGGCCCAGCCGGGGACCGGGGACGCCGGGGGTATGAACGTCTACGTGCTGCAGAGCGCGCTGCAGATGGCGCGCCGCGGCGTCGAGGTCGAGATCTTCACGAGGGCCACCTCGTCGGCCGACCAGCCGACGGTGATAGTGGCGCCCGGAGTGCTGGTGCGCAACGTCGTCGCGGGCCCGTTCGAGGGACTGGACAAGTACGACCTACCCACACAGTTGTGCGCGTTCGCCGCGGGCGTCCTGCGCGCCGAAGCCACCCACGAGCCGGGCTATTACGACATCGTGCACTCGCATTACTGGTTGTCGGGTCAGGTCGGCTGGCTGGCCCGCGATCGGTGGGCGGTGCCGCTGGTTCACACCGCGCACACGCTCGCTGCGGTCAAGAACGCCGCGCTCGCCGACGGCGACTCACCCGAACCGGCGCTGCGCGCGGTGGGGGAGCAGCAGGTGGTCGACGAGGCGGACCGGCTTATTGTCAACACCGAACACGAAGCGCAGCAACTGGTTTCGCTTCACCACGCCGACCCGGCACGCATCGACGTAGTCCATCCCGGTGTCGACCTGGAGACCTTCACCCCCGGCGACCGGCGGGCGGCGCGGGCCGAACTCGGACTGGACCCCGACGAGCTGATCCTCGCGTTCGTCGGGCGCATCCAACCGCTGAAGGCCCCGGATGTGCTGCTGCGCGCGGCCGCCCGCCTCGTCGGCGGGTACCCGGCGCTGCGCGTGCTGGTGGCAGGCGGACCGTCAGGGACCGGCCTCGCCGCGCCCGACTCGCTGGTTCGGCTCGCCGACGAACTGGGTATCTCCGACCGGGTGACGTTCCTTCCGCCGCAGTCGCGCGAACAGCTGGTCAACGTGTACCGCGCCGCCGACATCGTCGCGGTGCCCAGCTATTCCGAATCGTTCGGCCTCGTCGCCATCGAGGCCCAGGCCTGCGGCACGCCTGTGGTGGCCGCGGCCGTCGGCGGCCTCCCGGTCGCGGTGCGCGACGGCGTCACCGGCTCGCTGGTCGACGGTCACGACGTGGACGACTGGGCCGACGCGATCGCCGCCCTCGTCGACCGCGGACCCGACACGATGCGCCAGGCCGCCGCCGAGCACGCCGCCACCTTCTCCTGGGCGCACACCGTCGATGCACTGCTGGCCAGCTACGGGCGGGCGATCACCGACCATGCGGCGCGCCACGGCCGTAAGGAGCTCGCGCCGCGGCGCAACGGCAGGCGGTTCTCGATGCGACGGGGCGTGCGGACGTGACGACCACCCGTGACGTCCAGCAGGTCATCGAGGACGCCTGTAAGGAGAACGGTCTGGTCTGCACCCGCCACGAAGGCGTCCGCGGCGGACTGGCCGGCATCATCGTCGAACTGCCCGGCGAGCGACGGCTGAAGACCAACACGATCCTGTCCATCGGCGAACATTCGGTGCGTGTCGAGGCGTTCGTGTGCCGCAAGCCCGACGAAAACCACGAGGGCGTGTATCGGTTTCTGCTGAAACGCAACCGCAGGCTCTACGGCGTCGCCTACACCCTCGACAACGTCGGCGACATCTACCTCGTCGGCCGGATGTCGTTGGCCTCGGTCACCCCCGAGGAGATCGACCGGGTGCTCGGTCAGGTGCTCGAGGCCGTCGACAACGACTTCAATACGTTGCTGGAGTTGGGTTTTCGCTCGTCGATCCAGAAAGAGTGGGAGTGGCGGGTGTCGCGCGGCGAGTCGCTGAAGAACCTCGAGGCGTTCGAGCATCTGATCGACGACGACTGATCCCGATCCTCGCCCAAACCAACGTTTGGGCGGGTTTCTACGAGTAGATTGCGCCATTTCGTCGATTTCGGCGCGGGCGGCGCAGGCCGCGCAACCCATGAGAGGATCGTCGCCATGGGTGATTCGACACTGGTGCTGCTTCGCCACGGCGAGAGCGAGTGGAATGCGCTGAACCTGTTCACCGGATGGGTGGACGTCGATCTCACCGACAAGGGCAGGGCCGAGGCCATCCGCGGCGGCGAGCTGATCACCCAGCACGGTCTGCTGCCCGACGTGGTGTACACGTCGCTGCTGCGCCGCGCCATCACCACGGCGAATCTGGCATTGGACAAGGCCGACCGGCACTGGATCCCCGTGCACCGCGACTGGCGGCTCAACGAACGCCATTACGGTGCGCTGCAGGGGCTGGACAAGGCCGAAACCAAGGCCAAGTACGGCGAGGAGCAGTTCATGGCCTGGCGGCGCAGTTACGACACGCCGCCACCGCCGATCGAGCCCGGCAGCAAGTACAGCCAGGACAGCGATCCCCGCTACGCCGACATCGACGGCGGTCCGCTGACCGAATGCCTTGCCGACGTGGTGGCCCGCTTCGTGCCGTATTTCACCGAGGCGATCGTGCCTGACCTGCAGGCGGGTAAGACCGTGCTGATCGCCGCCCACGGAAATTCACTAC
This sequence comes from Actinomycetota bacterium, assembly GCA_046735135.1. Classification (GTDB taxonomy): domain Bacteria; phylum Actinomycetota; class Actinomycetes; order Mycobacteriales; family Mycobacteriaceae; genus Mycobacterium. Next base: position 7,955 of record JBKPSU010000080.1, on the reverse strand, counting down.
GGGCGTTGGTCAAGTACCTGGACGGAATGTCCGACGAGGACGTCGTCGGCCTCAACATCCCGACGGGCATCCCACTGCGCTACGACCTCGACGGCAACCTTCGCCCGAAGGTCGCAGGCGGGGCGTACCTGGATCCCGAAGCCGCCGCTGCCGGCGCGGCCGCGGTCGCGAGTCAGGGCGCCAAATAGTCTACCGAACAGCGATCTTGGGCAAACACTGGGTGAACGCAACCCGAACACCTGCGCTTGACTGTGTGACTTGTTCCGTTTTGGCCGCACGCTGCTGGGATGACGTTCACCAGTTTCGTACGATTTGCTCGTGAGTGTGGTATCCGCACTGCTGCTGACGGCAGTCGTGGCGCTGCTCGCTCTGGTGATCGGAGTCGGGCTCGGAGTGGGTCTCGCGCCGAGGATCGTCCAGCGCAGGCAACGGCGAGCGGCCGAGCAGTCCGGCATCACCGTTTCGCAGATGCTTGCCCATATCGTGTCGCTGTCACCGGTGGGCATCGTCGTGGTCGACACCTACCGTGACGTCGTCTACACCAACGACCGCGCCAAGGAGCTGGGTCTGGTGCGGGACCGCCTGCTCGACGACCGCGCGTGGCTGGCCGCGCAGCGCACCCTGTCCAGCGGTGAAGACGTCGAGGTCGACCTCTCCCCGCGCAGGCGCCAGCCGCGCGGACGTTCGGGGCTGTCGGTGCGTGGCCACGTCCGGCTGCTCACCGAGGAGGATCGCCGGTTTGCCGTCGTCTACGTCGACGACCAGTCCGAGCACGCGCGGATGGAGGCAACCCGGCGCGACTTCGTCGCCAACGTCAGCCACGAACTCAAGACGCCGGTCGGGGCGATGGGTGTGCTCGCAGAGGCCCTGCTGGCCTCCGCAGACGACCCCGACACCGTGCGCCGGTTCGCAGACAAGATGGTCGCCGAGTCGAAGCGGCTGGCCAACATGGTCGGCGAGCTGATCGAGTTGTCGCGGCTGCAGGGTGCCGAACCGCTGCCCGACCTGGAAGCCGTCGACGTCGACACAGTTGTCGCAGAAGCGCTGTCGCGCTACAGGGTGGCCGCCGACAACGCCGACATCGCCATCACAACCGACGCGCTGACCGGTTACAAAGTGCTCGGCGACCAACCCCTATTGGTAACTGCGTTGGCCAACCTGGTGTCCAACGCAATCGCGTACTCTCCCAACGGGTCCCCGGTGTCCATCAGTCGCAGGCGCCGGGGCGACTACATCGAGATCGCCGTCACCGATCGGGGAATCGGCATCGCCGCCGCCGATCAGGAGCGGGTGTTCGAGCGGTTCTTCCGCGTCGACAAGGCAAGGTCGCGGGCGACAGGAGGCACCGGCCTCGGGCTCGCGATCGTCAAACATGTTGCGGCCAATCACAACGGAACCATCCGGCTGTGGAGTCAGCCGGGAACCGGATCGACGTTCACGCTGTCGATTCCGGCTTACCCCGACCGCGTAAACGAGTCGGACGAACGAGAGGATTGAGAACGTCCATGACCAATGTGTTGATCGTCGAGGACGAGGAGTCCCTGGCCGATCCTTTGGCGTTCCTTCTGCGCAAGGAGGGCTTCGAGGCCACGGTGGTGGCCGACGGCCCCTCGGCTCTCGCTGAATTCGAGCGCGTCGGCGCTGACATCGTGCTGCTCGACCTGATGCTGCCCGGAATGAGCGGAACCGACGTTTGCAAGCAGTTGCGGTCGCGCTCGAGCGTGCCGGTCATCATGGTGACCGCACGTGACAGTGAGATCGACAAGGTGGTCGGGCTGGAGCTCGGCGCCGACGACTACGTCACCAAGCCGTACTCGGCACGCGAGCTGATCGCGCGGATCCGGGCGGTGTTGCGCCGCGGTGCCGACCCCGACGAAGCCGGTATCGGAGACGGCGTGCTGGAAGCCGGGCCGGTCCGGATGGATGTCGAGCGCCATGTCGTTTCGGTGAACGGTGAGTCGGTCACGTTGCCGCTCAAGGAGTTCGATCTGCTCGAGTATCTGATGCGCAACAGCGGCCGGGTGCTCACCCGCGGGCAGCTCATCGATCGGGTGTGGGGCGCCGACTATGTCGGCGACACCAAGACCCTCGACGTTCACGTCAAGCGGCTGCGCAGCAAGATCGAGTCCGACCCGGCCAACCCGGTGCACCTGGTCACGGTGCGCGGCCTCGGTTACAAATTGGAGGGCTGAGCGGAGCTACTCCGCGGCCCGGGTGGCGGGGTGCACGGCGATCAGACCTAACTGGCTGCGCCGCTTGCACATTGCCGCCAGCTCCGCATACGCCTTCTCGCCGAGCAGTTCGGTCAGCTCGGGTTGATAGGACTGCCAGACCTGCTTCTTGCCGACGTGCGCGTTCGGGTCGCCCGTGCAGTACCAGTGCAGGTCGGCACCGCCCTCACCCCAGCCGCGGCGGTCGTATTCGGTGATCCACGTCTTGAGCACCTCGGTGCCGTCGGGCAGCGTCACCCACTCCTGGCTGCGCCGGATCGGCAGCTGCCAGCACACGTCGGGCTTCATCGTCAGCGGCTCGACACCCAGCTTCAGCGCCTTGGTGTGCAGCGCGCACCCGATGCCGCCCTCGAAACCCGGCCGATTGAGAAAGATGCAGGCGCCCTTGTACTTTCGGGTGCGTAGGTTGGGCTTGTCCTCGTATTCGTCCATTTCGAGGTAGCCCTTGCGGCCGAGGCCCTTCTCACGGAACTGCCAATCCTCGTCGGTCAGCTGACTCACCGCGCGGTCCAACCGCTTGCGGTCGTCCTTGTCGGAGATGAACGCACCATGCGAACAGCACCCGTCGTCGGGCCGGCCCTCGACGGTGCCCTTGCACGCCGGTGTGCCGAACACGCATGTCCATCGCGAAAGCAGCCACGTCATGTCGGCGGCGATCAGGTGGCTGGTGTTGTCGGGGTCGTAGAACTCCACCCATTCACGGGCGAAATCCAGCTCGACCTCGCCGGGATGATCTGACGTCACAGCTGTCAACGCTAGCGCCCAACGCCGCCGAACGCTAAGTTGCCACGGCCGCGGTTGCACAACAATTTCGGTGATCATGATTCCCACGCGAGCTGTCGATCGGCCTCGAGTTCGCCACACCGTGATCCGCTCACAGAGTTCGCCGAAAGACCGGTTAGGTTGAGTGGGTGCGACTGGGTGTGCTCGACGTGGGCAGCAACACCGTCCACCTGTTGGTGGTGGACGCTCGCCGCGGCGGCCATCCAACCCCGATGAGTTCGACCAAGGCGTCACTGAGACTGGCCGAGGCCATCGATTCGTCCGGCAAGCTGACGCGCAAGGGTGCCGACAAACTGATCGGCACGATCGACGAATTCGCCAAGATCGCCGCGAGCTCGGGGTGCGCGGAGTTGATGGCGTTCGCCACATCCGCCGTCCGCGACGCCAGGAACTCTGAGGATGTTCTGGCACGTGTGCTCGCCGAAACCGGGGTGGCGCTGCAGGTGCTCACCGGCGTCGACGAATCCCGGCTGACCTTCCTCGCGGTGCGCCGCTGGTACGGCTGGAGCGCAGGCCGGATCATCAACATCGACATCGGCGGCGGTTCGCTGGAACTGTCCAACGGTGTCGACGAGGCGCCCGAGGTGGCGCTGTCTCTGCCGCTCGGCGCGGGCCGCCTGACCAGGGAGTGGCTGCCCGACGACCCGCCCGGCAGGCGACGGGTCGGGGTGCTGCGGGATTGGCTGACCACCGAGCTCGCCGACGCAGGCGCCACGATGCTCAAGGCGGGCACCCCGGACCTCGCCGTGGCCACATCCAAGACGTTTCGTTCGCTGGCGCGGCTGACCGGCGCCGCTCCGTCCGGCGAGGGACCGTGGGTGAAGCGGACGCTGACCGCGACCGGCCTTAGGCAGCTCATAGCTTTCATCTCTAGGATGACCGCTGCTGACCGTGCAGAGTTGGAAGGGGTGAGTGCCGAACGGGCGCCACAGATTGTGGCCGGAGCATTGGTTGCGGAAGCGAGCATGCGAGCGCTGTCGATAGACACCGTGGACATCTGCCCGTGGGCTCTTCGGGAAGGCTTGATTCTGCGGAAACTCGATAGCGAGGCCGACGGAACCGCACTCGTCGAGACGTCCGTCTCAGATGCGGATCGGCAACCAGTCAAGCCCAGAGGCAACACACGATGACAGGACCAGAAGAGAGCTACAGCAGCACCAGGCCGATATCGGTCGCGGAGTTGCTGGCGAAGAACGGAACGATCGGCGCACCCCCGGTTGGCGGTCGTCGCAGACGTCGTCGCGGCAACAGTGAATCCGTCTCTGTGGCCGAACTCACCGGCGAAATCCCGATCGTCTCCGACGCTTCGCACACGGGGGCCGCGGACCCGGCCACCGACGAGCAAAAAGAGGCCCGCGACGACTACAGCGGCCCGCTGCCCACCAATGGGGTCACCGAGCACGTCGACGACGTCGACGACCACGTCGATGAAGCCGAGATCAACGACGAGGAAGCCGATTACGCCGCGCACATCGAGGAGCGCGACGCCGAGCCGCTCTTCGTCGCGCCCGAGCGGCGCCGCCCGCACTACGCGCACGCCCAGCGGCGCCACCCGGCGTCGGCCGGTGTCGGCGCCGAGCAGATGAGCCCCGATCCCGTCGATATCGACGACGAGGACGCGGTCGACGCCGTGGCCGCCGATCTGGGCCTGACACGGCCCGCGCTGGCCGTGACCAAGCCGGATACCGACGACGACGCCGATGAGCTGCCGTCCTACCTGCGGTCCTCAGGTCAGACTCTCTTTGGCGGCGAGACGGTCGCCGACGACCTGGCCCGCCGCGGCTCCCCGCGCTACGACGACATCGACCTCGACGACGCCGATCTCGAGCACGACGAGGACGACCTCGACTACAAAGACGAGTCGACGATGTGGCGCGTGGCGCGTGGCGCGCTGGTCGTCGGCCAGTGCATCGTGGCCGTGCTCTTCGGTGCGGGCCTGTTCATCGCTTTCGACCAGCTGTGGAAGTGGAACAACATCGTCGCTCTGGTGCTGTCCGTGCTGGTCATTTTGGGCTTGGTCGTCGGTGTGCGGGTGGTGCGCAAGACCGAGGACATCGGCAGCACTCTGATAGCGGTTGCGGTCGGCGCGCTTGTGACGCTCGGGCCGCTGGCGTTGCTGCAATCGGGATAGCCCGCCGACCAGCACAGTGCGCCCCGCCATCAAGGTCGGTCTATCGACGGCCTCGGTCTATCCGTTGAGGACCGAGGCCGCTTTCGAGTACGCGGCCCGGCTCGGCTACGACGGCGTCGAGTTGATGGTGTGGGCCGAGACGGTCAGCCAGGACATCGATGCCATCGAGCAGATGTCCGAGAAGTATTCGATGCCGGTGCTGTCGGTGCATGCCCCGTGTCTGCTTATCTCCCAACGGGTGTGGGGCGCCAATCCGATCTCGAAGCTCGAGCGCAGCGTGCGCGCCGCCGAGCAGCTGGGCGCGGACACCGTCGTGGTGCATCCGCCGTTCCGCTGGCAACGCCGCTACGCCGAGGGCTTCTCCGACCAGGTCGCCGAACTCGAAGCAGGCAGTGACGTGATGGTGGCGGTGGAGAACATGTTCCCGTTCCGTACCGACCGGTTCTTCGGCGCGGGGCAGACGTCGATCGAGCGGATGCGAAAGCGCGGAGGTAAACCGGGACCGGGCATTTCGGCGTTCGCGCCGTCGTATGACCCGCTGGATGGCAACCATGCCCACTACACGCTCGATCTGTCGCACACCGCAACGGCGGGCACCGACGCGGTCGACATGGCCAACCGGATGGGCGACGGGCTCGTGCATCTGCACCTGTGCGACGGCAGTGGCGCATCCACAGATGAGCATCTGGTGCCCGGCCGCGGGACGCAGCCGACGGTGGAGGTCTGCGAAATGCTTGCCGCAGGCGGCTTTTCGGGTCACGTCATCCTGGAGGTCACGACATCTGGTGCGCGGACGGCCGCCGAACGCGAAGCGCTGCTGACCGAATCGCTCGAATTCGCACGCGCGCACCTGTTGCGCTGACTTCCCAGCGGACGAGAGGAGCACCCCGATTCTATGAAGGAACGCATGCCGACATCCATCCTCTTCACTGACGCGATGGTGCTCACGCCCGCAGGTGACGGCGTCTACGACGGTGTGCTCAACGAGCACTGGACGATCGGCCCGCGGGGCAGCGGCCCGAAGGTGCACGGCGGCGCGATGCTCGCGCTGTGTGCGAATGCGGCCCGGTTGGAGCACGGCGGCAATGTCTGGCCGATCGCGACGTCCGGAAACTTCCTGTGGGCGCCAGATCCCGGCCCCATGCGCGTCGTGACGACGGTGCGCAAGCGTGGCCGCCGGGTCAGCCTTATCGATGTCGAACTCAGCCAGGGCGACCGGACAGCCGTGCGTGCGGCGATCACCCTCGGCGACCCGGAACATCACGTGCCGCCGCTGCTTTCGGTCAATCCGGTCGTGCCGCTGATGACGCCGGAGCCGCCGCCCGGGCTGAAGCCCATCGGGCCGGGGCATCCGATGGCCGACATCGTGCATCTGGCGCACGGCTGCGACATCCGGCCGTCGCTGACGACGATGGGGCCGCGCGCCGATGGTGGTCCACCCGTGATCGAGTACTGGGTCCGGCCGAAGGGCGTCGCTCCCGATGCCCTGTTCGCGCTGCTGTGCGGCGATGTGTCGGCTCCGGTGACGTTCGGCGTCAACCGGTTCGGATGGGCGCCGACGGTGCAGCTGACGGCGTATCTGCGCGCCCTGCCCGCCGACGGCTGGCTGCGGATCATCTGCACCACCATGCAGATCGGCCAGGACTGGTTCGACGAGGACCACATCGTGGTCGACTGCGAGGGTCACGTCGTGGTGCAGAGCCGCCAGCTCGCCATGGTGCCGCCTGCCCAGTAGCGGCCGTCTGCAATGCTTTGACCGTGGCAAGGATCGCGATCATCGGCGGTGGAAGTATCGGCGAAGCGCTGCTGTCTGGACTGCTGCGCGCCGGCAGGCAGGTCAAGGACCTGGTGGTGGCCGAGAAGGAGCCGGCCCGCGCGAAATACCTGTCCGAGACGTACTCGGTGTTGGTCACCTCGGTGGCCGACGCCGCGGAGAACGCCTCGTTCGTCATCGTCGCCGTCAAGCCCGCCGACGTGTCGACGATCGTCGAAGAGATCGCCGACGCCGCAGCGCACGCCGAAAGCGATAGCGCCGAGCAGGTTTTCGTGACGGTGGCCGCAGGTGTGACCACCGACTTCTACGAGGCGAAGCTCCCTGCGGGAGCGCCGGTGGTACGGGTGATGCCGAATGCGCCGGTGGTCGTCGGCGGGGGCGTCAGCGCGCTTGCCGCGGGCCGCTTCGCGTCCACCGAACAGCTCAAGGAGGTGTCGGCGATTTTCGACGCGGTCGGCGGGGTGCTGACCGTTCCCGAGTCGCAGCTGGACGCCGTGACCGCGGTGTCGGGATCGGGGCCGGCTTACTTCTTTTTGGTCGTCGAGGCTCTGGTGGACGCGGGTGTTGCGGCCGGCCTATCGCGGCCCGTCGCGACCGATCTGGTGGTGCAAACCATGGCCGGGTCGGCAGCAATGTTGCTGGAGCGTCTCGACGCCCAGCAGCCGGCGGGGGATGCGGCGATGGGCACCGCGATGGACACGACGGCCGCTCAGCTCCGCGCCACGGTCACCTCGCCAGGCGGCACAACCGCCGCTGGTCTGCGGGAACTCGAAAAAGGCGGCCTGCGCGCCGCGATCGGAGAGGCCGTAGAGGCCGCAAAACGCCGATCTTCCCAGCTGGGAATCACATCCGGGTAATTCAACGAATTTCCATCGATTACCCCACACCCGTCGCAATAACCCCAATAACCCCGCTATTCTCCTCGTGTAAGCGCGGGGTCGTACCCAGCGGTGGGGAAGCCGCTGGAACAGCCCGTGCCTGAAGGATTGGGTTGCGATGACGTCTATGAACGGGCCATCGGGGCGAGATTCGGCGA
>JBKPSU010000079.1:0-36928 GCA_046735135.1 Actinomycetota bacterium | reverse complement strand
GAGGACGAAACCAGCCGAGCCGCTGAGGAAAAGGACTGGGACAGCTTCGACCCAGACGATGATCCTTTCGACGCCGGCGACTTCGACGAACCAGAGGAATAATCGATCCGGCGATCAAATTTCGAGATCGTGTAGATGGTTGGGATGACCTTGAGGTCTACACGTCCGCTGCGGCGGAGACGAACTGCTACTCGAACTCGTCGCCATCATCGCGCACCTTTCGGGATGCATCCCGCCGTGCGTTTTTTGTGCATGGTCAGGCGAGGTCGGGCGGAAGCGCCCATGCCACGGAGAACCCGTCCCGATCGACCTTCGGTTCCAGCTTCACCATGCCACCCATCTGGAAGCCGACTACCTGGGCCTGCTCGTCTCCTACGACCAGCAACGAGGCAAGCCTGCCGAGGAAAGGCATGTGGCCGACGAGCGCAAGCGACTGGTGCTCGGTCTCCGCTCGAAGCCACTGCGCAACCGGTACCACCGGGTCATTCGGCGCAAGACCCGGTCGAGCCTCGACGCTCGGCTCCACGCCGATCTCCCTTGCAAGCAGCCGCGCAGTCTGCTCTGCGCGCAGCTTTCCGCTGTGCAGGCAGCCGCTGATCCGGACGTCAGCAGCCCGGGCTCGCTTAGCGACCCGCTGCACCGCCGCTCGACCGGCATCCGTGAGGGGTCGCTCGGGATCCGCTGTTTCGGTCGTCGCCTGACCGTGCTGCATCAAGTACACGTCCATATCGGTCACCTCCTCGGGCTCATTCCTCGCCCGCATCGTCCTCGGCGGGTTCAATCCTGACAGGGCGTACGAAGTCGATCCTGCGATTCGTCTCCGTCGGCAACGCCGATCAGCCACGCTGGTACTAGGTCACCAAGGGGGCTGTGGACGATGCGCGGGTCCATTCCTGGCTGGTTACGAGCTTCGGCTGCGTTGCCCTTCGTAGCAGTTGTTGCGCTGCAGACGGCAGGGGATGTCGGCGCTGACCCGCAGGCACAGGCAACGGACGTCATAACCGTCGCGGCCGTCAACGCCAGCGGTGAACCGGCCAATGGCTATTGGGTGGCGGACCGGCTCACCACTTCGGTCAGCCTCAGCGGATGCTCCGGCCCGTCGCCGGCCGCTGTGGGCAACAACATCTACTCCTGCGATCCGAGTGAGGCAGGCGCCAACATATGTTGGCCGGCCCCCGCGTCGCTGTTGTGCGTGCGCGATCCGTGGAGCAGGGCACTTCGTCGTTTTGTCTCCCCTGGCGCACTCCCTGCGGTAGACCCCCCGGAAACACCGATGCCGTTCGCGCTGGTTCTGGATGACGGCACCCGCTGCGTGCTACGCGCTGGCGACGAGTGGGGCGGCCGGGCTGACGGCCTGGTTCCGGCATACGGCTGCGGCATGACGAGCTGGTCGTATGCGGTTCTGGCATCGCCTGACCAGGACCTCGCGGCCGCGATTGACCGCTCGCAACCGTTGTGGAGAGTGCAGACTGGCGACGTTGGTCCGCCTACCGCCGGATTCTGGCCCCCGCGGCCACGCAAGGTGGCGATCGCGTGGTTCGCGGGCAACGACGTCGGCTAAGTTTCGCCTCGTAGCCGACGAAGTTACGATCCATTACCAGAAGCCCCGGCCCCGCGCTGCAAATGATTTACACCATCGACGGGGGGCTGACTGCGGAATGCTTGCCCACGTCCGTGATCAGCGGACGCAGCGAGGGGATTCCGATGCGCGTTGGCTTGCCGTCCGGGTGTTCCCGTTTGCTCATGACTTTGCGGCGCGGGTGGGTCGCATCGACGCCGCTGCGATCGGCAGCAACGAGACGGAGCTCTATGCACCCAGCCGACACCGTGGCGACCGCTCAACCGGTCACCGAGAAAAACCATCGGTCACCGGCCGGGCCGCGGCTGCTGACGTGCGCAGGTCCCGGTCGACGGCGGGCTACGGAGAGCAGGCCAAGCGGGTGTGCCGTTCACGGTGACATGACCAGGTCTCGATGCATTGGATATGGGCGCTGGCCGAGCGTTTTTGGATCTCGAGGCCTGATCTTGACCCTCAAGCCGAAGCCGGAAAGGGCTACGCGCACCCCTCCGATCTAAGTTACTGTCGAGTAGGGCCGGATTTGTGGAGATGTGCGATGACCGCTACAGGACAAGTCAGCGAACGGCAGGCTAGGGAAGTCGCCGAGCAGGCGCGCGAAGCGCAATGGCGCCAGCCCAGTTTCGGCAAGGAACTGTTCCTCGGCCGACTGCGGTTGGACCTGGTCCATCCGCATCCCAGTGGTTCGGCGGACGCGGGGGAGCGTGGCGAGGCATTCCTGGCCAGGCTGCGCGATTTCTGCGAGTCGAAGATCGATGCCGCGGTGATCGAGCGCGACGCGCAGATCCCCGACGAAGTCATCCAGGGCTTGAAGGAACTCGGCGCCTTCGGGATGAAGATCGGCACCGAATACGACGGGCTCGGTCTGTCGCAGGTGTATTACAACAAGGCGCTCATGATGGTCGGGTCGGTCCACCCTTCGCTGGGCGCGCTGCTTTCCGCGCACCAGTCGATCGGAGTGCCCCAGCCGATCAAGATGTTCGGCACCGATGAACAGAAGCGCACGTGGTTGCCCAGGTGTACGCGGGAAATCAGTGCGTTCCTGCTGACCGAACCCGACGTCGGCAGCGACCCAGCGCGGCTGCACGCGACCGCCACCCCGGACGGCAATAACTATGTACTCAACGGGGTCAAGCTGTGGACGACCAACGGTGTGATCGCCGACCTGCTGGTGGTGATGGCCCAGGTGCCCAACAGCGAGGGCCACCGCGGTGGGATCACCGCGTTCGTGGTGGAGGCCGATGCAGAGGGCATCGTTGTGCAGAATCGCAACGCGTTCATGGGATTACGCGGCATCGAAAATGGCCTGACGCGGTTGAACAATGTGCGGGTACCCGCCGCCAACCGCATCGGCAATGAAGGCGAAGGGCTGAAGGTCGCGCTGTCCACACTCAACGTGGGGCGGCTGTCGCTGCCGGCGGTGTGCGCGGGCTCGGCGAAATGGTGCCTCAAGATCGCCAGGGAATGGTCTCGGGAGCGGGTGCAATGGGGCCGGCCGCTCGGTGAGCACGAAGCCGTGTCCGGCAAGATCGCCTTCATCGCAGCCACGGCCTACGGGCTGGAGGCAATGCTCGAGCTGTCGAGCGAACTCGCCGACGCGGGCGCACACGACATTCGGATCGAGGCGGCACTGGCCAAGCTCTACGGCTCGGAGATGGGCTGGCTGATCGCCGACGAGTTGGTGCAGATCCGCGGCGGACGTGGCTTCGAGACCGCCGAGTCGCTCGCCGCGCGGGGCGAACGCGGGGTGCCCGCTGAACAGGTGCTGCGGGACATGCGCATCAACCGCATCTTCGAAGGCTCCACCGAGATCATGCATCTGCTGATCGCACGCGAGGCGGTTGATGCGCATCTCTCAGTGGCCGGCGACATCATCGACCCCGATGCCGATCTGAAGCAGAAGGCGAAGGCAGCGACGGAGGCCGGTAAGTTCTACGCCCGCTGGCTGCCGACCTTGATAGCCGGTAAAGGCCAGCTGCCCTCGTCTTTCAGCGAATTCGGGCCACTGGCATGCCATCTGCGCTATGTCGAACGGGCGAGCCGCCGACTGGCGCGCAGCATTTTCTACGGAATGTCGCGATGGCAGGGCAAGCTAGAGCACAAGCAGCGATTCCTGGGCCGGATCGTCGATATCGGCGCGGAGCTGTTCGCGATGACCGCGGCGTGCGTCCGGGCGCAGCGAGACAGCGCCGACGGCACCGCCGTCGAACTCGCCGACGCGTTTTGCCAGCAGGCCCGGGTTCGGGCCGAACAGCTCTTCGAGCGCCTCTGGCAGAACAGCGACGACTCCGACCGGACGCTGGCTCGCGGAGTGCTCGAGGGTCGCTACACGTGGCTGGAGGAGGGCATTGTCGATCCCTCGATCGAGGGCCCCTGGATCGCGCAGGACGGCGGCACCGCGACCGAAAACGTGCACCGCGTAATCCGCTGATAAGCGCCGTTTGATTCATGCGCGATCGCACCGCCGGACTTTCCGCTGCCGTGCAGCACGCATCGCGTTCCTTGACCATCTCGATGAGCGTCCGATGCCCGCGCGGTCGAACATCCGCAACGGGCTGCGGTGCGCAGGATCGTGCGCCCCGAAGATGATCCCCTGTCCGTTGTGCTCGGTGCAGGTGAAGTTGGCGACGATCGGCCGCGTCGCATCAGCCGCAGGGCGAAGGAATTGGGTGAGCGCAATCAGGCAGTCATACCGGGCGTGCCTTGCTCCGGCGGCCAGAAGCCGACCGCGTTGTTGCGTGCGGCCTACGCAGCATGCGGCGAGTTGAAGAAGAACTGGGGTGGGACTCTGTCAAGCAGGAGATCTCTACGATCCAACCTCACCGATAAAGGGGGTGCGACCGATCCTCATTACGCAGGCCGGCGGGTCGATGAAAGCTTTGTGCCGCTGATCAGTCAGCTTCCGGGGTTCGTCGCGTACGTCTGGGTGGACGCCGGGGGTGGCGTGATGATTTCCGCCAGCGTCTTTCAAGATCAAGCCAGCGCGGAAGACTCAGACATGAGGGCTGGGGATTGGGTGCGGCAGAATGATATGGCCGCGGTGATGCCGAACCGCCCCAATATCACGGCGGGTGACGTGGTTTCGTAACAAAATGGGCGCGAGGCACAGTAAGCCGTGAGGTGTTTGCTGGAACCCTCTGGCCCGCGGGGGGTACTAGTTTTTTCAGCTGGGCTCTGCCCCGGCCAGTGAAACTGGCCCTGTTTTTTATTCTTGACAATTTCCAACGGTGTTGAATTACCTGACCAGCCTCGCAAGAGATTTGAGCGCCGGAGCGTTTTGCCGCAGGGTCCGCCGTAGATCCTGGCTCGGTCGCCTCAGCACAGCAAGGTGGTCAGAGGGTCGGGCCGACGGACGGGAGGTGGCTGCGGGCGGCGGCACTTCTGGAGAGCCAAAGCTCGGCGTCGTGCGCCATTTCTTTCGAGAGGCGGAGGGCCTCGGTTTCGCTGACGCCGCTGGGCAGGGTGTAGGCCAGCTTGCGTACTTCGTTCGCGTAGTCGGCGAGTATGTGTGCGACTCGTTCGGGCATGGGGTACTCCTGGTGGGTTCACCAGCACTCCTGGTGAACTCACCAGCCTATGCGCATCCCGGCCGAAAGGGAATGCGCGGAGCGGGCAACACGGCGGTCTCACTGAGGCGAGGGTCCAGAATCCGACTGTCGGTGAACCAGGCGGTAGTGGGCCGCCCGGCGGAGCAGCTCTCGATCTGCGTCGTCGAGCGGCACATGGTGCGACAGATAGACATCGACGACAGCGTCGAATCGCCGTAGTACCGCGCGGGAGCTGATGCCGAACCAGTTTCGGCATTCCCTTTCGGGCAGTTGTTCATCAGAAGGCCGATTCAGAACGAACGCAAGGATCCTGCGGTCATAGCAGTCCATGTGAATCATCGTGTCCCACTTGTCTTCGCGGGATGACGCCAGTGCAGTCATGGCGTCAGCACTCGACGTAATTCACGGGCACGTTCACTGCAAGGCCTCCGGTCGAGGTTTCCTTGTATTTCGAATGCATGTCGGCGCCGGTTGCCCGCATCGTCTCGATCACCTGGTCGAGCGTCACGTGGTGTGCGCCATCTCCACGCAGCGCCATCCTGGCGGCGTTAATGGCCTTGCCTGCTGAAATTGCGTTGCGCTCGATGCACGGAATCTGTACCAGGCCCCCGATCGGGTCGCAGGTCAGCCCAAGACTGTGCTCCATGGCAATCTCAGCGGCATTCTCCACTTGTTCCGGTGTGCCGCCGAGGATTTCAGCGAGGCCGCCGGCTGCCATCGAGGCGGCGGAACCGACTTCGCCCTGGCAGCCGACCTCTGCACCCGAAATGGACGCGCGCTCCTTGTACAGCGAACCGATGGCTCCTGCGGCGAGTAGGAAGCGAATCGCGGTGTCGTCGGAATCGCGCTTGCCTGCAGGCGTGTAATGCGTGGCGTAGTGCAGCACAGCGGGCACTATGCCGGCAGCACCGTTGGTTGGTGCCGTGACGATCCGTCCGCCAGACGCGTTCTCTTCGTTGACCGCAAGCGCGACCAGGTTCACCCAATCTTCGGCGAATTCCGGATGCCGGTCTGGGTCTTCCTTGTTGAGACGGTCATACCAGTCCTTGGCCCGGCGGCGCACACGCAGCGATCCGGGGAGCAATCCGTCGCGACTGATGCCGCGTTTCTCGCACTCGATCATCACATTGCGGATGTGCAACAGCCGATGGTGGATCTCGGCGGTCGGGCGCGTTTCGCATTCGACGGAGAGCATGAGCTCGCTGATGCTGCAGCCGTGCTGGTTGCAGAGCTCAAGCATCTCCTTCGCGGAACCGAAGGCGCGCGATCGGGTGTTCGTGCGCCGCGGCGCGGATTCCTGGCTTTCGGCTTCGGTGACGACAAAACCGCCGCCGACGGAGAAGTACGTCTCGCGGTGCAGTTGGAGGCCATCGGCGTCGAGTGCCGTGATCGTCATGCCGTTGGGATGAAACGGCAGGATCGTCAACGGTCGCAAAACGAGGTCCTGCTCGGTGAGCGCGATCCACCGTGTCCCTCCGAACGCGATGGTACCGGTGGCACGCATCGCGTCGACGCGGCGCTCCATCTCGTCGGTCTGAATCTCTTCGGGTCGATGGCCTTCGAGCCCGAGCAGCACCGCGGTGAACGTGCCGTGTCCGGCACCGGTCGCCGCCAGTGATCCAAAGAGGTCAACTCGGACGTCGGCGACGTCGTCGAAGGCGCCCAGTGTGTGCACATCGGAGACAAACCTGGCGGCGGCACGCATCGGGCCGACGGTGTGGGAGCTCGACGGGCCGATTCCGACGGAAAAGAGTTCGAACACGCTGATCGTCATTTGACGCACCGCTTCCTTTCCATGGTTCGGTTGGCGGACACCCAACCGCTTGATCGACATTTGATATATGAGTCGTTACACCACGGTAGGTCAGGACTTCGAGCCGGTCAAGGGCGCACTCTGTGCAACACGTTGCGTCTTGACCAACAACCCCGAGTGACATACATTACAGATATCTTGACGTATTAGATGATATGTCTGAAATATTAGAAGGCCGGTTTGGTATGTCCCTACAGCTCATCGACCCACTTCTGCAGCAGTTCCAGCTGAAGAACACAACCCTGCGCAACCGGGTCGTCAGCACGTCGCACGAGCCGTCGTATACCGAGGACGGCATGCCCAAACGGCGCTACCGCCTCTACCACGAGGAAAAGGCCAAGGGCGGCATCGGGCTGACCATGATGGGCGGTTCAGCGGTGGTCGCGCCCGACAGCCCATCCGCCTTCGGGAACCTGCATGTCTACAAGGACGAGATCGTGCCGTGGCTGCGTGAGTTGGCCTACGGCGTCCATGAGCACGGCGCGGCGGTGATGTGCCAGATCACCCACCTGGGCCGCCGCACCAGTAACTACGACGGCGACTGGCTTCCGGTCATCGCACCCTCGCCGATCCGGGAACCCGCCCACCGCGCGTTTCCGAAGGCGGCGGAGGAGTGGGACTTGGACCGCATCGTGCGCGCGTACGCCGATGCGACTGCCAGGTGTCGCGAGGCGGGCCTCGACGGTATCGAGCTCGAGGCATACACCCATCTGCTCGACTCGTTCTGGTCGCCGCTGACCAATCGCCGCGACGACGAATACGGGACGGCCAGCATCGAGGATCGACTTCGGTTCCCGCTGAGGGTTATTCGCGCGGTGCGCGAGGCGGCCGGGCCTAACTTCGCGGTCGGCATCCGGATGTCTCTAGACGAGGACGAGCCCGGCGGCCTGCGGTACGACGACGGGCTGGAGATCGCCAAGCGCGTGGTGGCCGAGGGCATCGACTTCATCAGCGTGATCAAGGGCTACATGGCCAGCGACGAGGGGCTGTCGCGGGTGATCCCACCGATGGGCACTCCCGTCGCACCGCACCTCGAGTTCGCGGGCCGGGTCAAGCAGGCCCTCGAGATCCCCGTGATGCACGCCTCCCGGATCAACGACGTGGCGACCGCGCGTCACGCGATCCGCGACGGGTTGATCGACCTCGTCGGAATGACCCGCGCGCACATCGCCGACCCGCATATCGTCGCCAAAATCCAAGCGGGCGAGGAAGACCGGATCCGGCCGTGCGTCGGGGCGAGCTACTGCCTCGACGAGATCTACCAGAGTCGCGACGCCAAGTGCGTGCACAACGCGTCGACCGGACGCGAGGACCGTATGCCCCACAAAGTGCCTGCCGCGACCGGACTCGCGAAGACCGCGGTGGTCGTCGGCGGCGGCCCTGCCGGCCTCGAGGCGGCTCGTGTGCTCGGCGAGCGCGGACACAAGGTGATCGTGTTCGAGGCGGCCGACGCGCCAGGGGGCCAGATCCGACTCGCTTCGTCCGCACCGCGTAGGCGCGACTTGATCAGCATCATCGACTGGCGTCTCGCCGAGTGCAAGCTTCAGGATGTCGATATCCGGACCAACGCCTACGCCGAGGCGGACGACGTGCTCGCGCAGAATCCCGACATTGTGGTGGTGGCGACCGGGGGAGTGCCGAACACCGAATTCCTGAGCGAGGGTGCGCAATTGGTGGCCGACGGCTGGGATGTCCTCTGTGGAGCTGTCCGCCCGCGCGGAAAGGTGCTCTTCTACGACGACAATGGTGGCCACCCGGGAATGGACGCCGCCGAAGTACTGGCGCGAAGCGGGGCGGAACTCGAAATCGTCACCCCGGAGCGGACGTTGGCGCCCGACGTCGGCGGCGTGAACTACCCCGGCTACTTCAAGGTGTTCGCCGAGCACGATGTCCGGGTGACGCTCAACGAGCGGCTGACCGGAGTGCGGCGAAAGGACGGTCGCCTCGAAGTGGATCTCTACAACGAGTACGCGCACGCAACCACACAGCGCCTGGTGGACCAGGTCGTCGTCGAGCACGGCACCCTGCCGCAGGACGAGCTCTACTTCGACCTGGTTGCCGGTTCGTCGAACCTCGGCGAGGTCGATCAGCAGGCCCTACTCGACCTGCGCCCGCAGCAGGTCGTCCGCAATCCGGGGGGCGGGTATCAACTGTTCCGGATCGGCGACGCCGTCGCGAGCCGCAACATCCACGCCGCGGTTTACGACGCGTTCCGGCTCTGCATCGTCCTGTAAGCACATTCGTCATTACAACGAGGAGGTTTCGTATGTCACAACAAGTTCGAGGAGTGATCGCCCGGTCGAAGGGCGCGCCAGTTGAGGTCACCACGATCACGGTCCCGGACCCCGGTCCCGGTGAGGTGGTCGTGCGCGTTCAGGCGTGCGGTGTGTGCCACACAGACCTGACCTACCGCGAGGGCGGCATCAACGACGAGTTCCCGTTCCTGCTCGGCCATGAGGCGGCAGGTGTGGTGGAAGAGGTCGGCGCCGGCGTCGAGTCGGTCGCCGTCGGCGACTTCGTGATCCTGAACTGGCGAGCGGTCTGCGGCCAGTGCCGTGCCTGCAAGCGTGGCCGGCCCCAGTACTGCTTCGACACTCACAACGCGGCCCAGAAGATGACTTTGGAGGACGGGACCGAACTCACCCCGGCGCTGGGCATCGGCGCCTTCGCGGAGAAGACGCTTGTGCATGCCGGACAGTGCACGAAGGTCGACCCCGACGCCGACCCGGCGGTGGTCGGGTTGCTCGGGTGCGGTGTGATGGCCGGCCTCGGCGCGGCGGTGAACACCGGCAATGTTTCACGCGGAGAATCGATCGCCGTCATCGGCTGCGGCGGCGTCGGCGACGCAGCGATCATGGGCGCCAGGCTCGTCGGTGCAGGCACCATCATCGCCGTCGACCGCGATCCGCGGAAACTGGAGTGGGCGCGCGAACTCGGCGCCACCCACACCGTGAACGCCGCCGAGACCGATACCGTCGAGGCCGTTCAGGAGCTGACCGGAGGATTCGGCGCCGATGTCGTGATCGACGCCGTCGGCCGTCCGGAGACATGGCGTCAGGCGTTCTACGCCCGCGACCTCGCGGGTACGGTTGTGCTGGTTGGTGTTCCGACACCGGACATGACGCTGGAGATGCCGCTGGTGGACTTCTTCTCCCGCGGAGGGTCGCTGAAATCATCGTGGTACGGCGACTGCCTGCCTGAGCGAGACTTGCCGATGCTCGTCGACTTGTATCAGCAGGGCCGGGTGCCGTTGGAGCGTTTCGTGTCCGAGCAGATCAAGCTTGACGAGGTGGAGGAGGCCTTTCACACCATGCACAAGGGCGACGTGCTGCGCTCCGTGGTCGTGCTGTGAGCGGCGCCCTTCGCATCGACCGCGTCGTCACCTCGGGCACGTTCAGCCTGGACGGCGGCACCTGGGAGGTCGACAACAACGTCTGGGTGGTCGGAGACGACAGCGAGGTTGTGATCATCGATGCCGCGCACACCGCGCCGCAGATCGTTGACGCCGTCGCCGGGCGAAACGTGGTCGCCGTGATCGTCACCCATGGCCACGACGACCACGTCACCGTCGCGCCCGAGTTAGCCCTCGCGCTGCACGCCCCAGTGCTCCTTCATCCCGGCGATGACGTGCTGTGGAAGATGTCGCACCCCGACGAAAAATATCGGAACCTCGACGGCGATCAGCGAATTGGAGTCGCGGGTACCGAGCTTGCGGTCATCCACACTCCCGGGCATTCGCCGGGTTCGGTGTGCCTGTACGCGCCTGAGGCCGGCGCGCTCTTCTCCGGTGACACGTTGTTTCACGGGGGTCCAGGTGCCACCGGCCGGTCCTACAGCGACTTCGGCACCATCATCGACTCGATACGCGACTCGCTGCTGACCCTGCCCGAAGGCACGCGGGTTCACGCGGGCCACGGCGATCACACCACCATCGGCGCAGAGGCGCCCCACCTCGCCGAGTGGATCGCGCGGGGCCACTGACAACGACTCGTCAGAACATTTTTCGGATATCGTCCGCAAACTCGCGGACGTGGGCCTCGGCCAGCTTGCGCGCTCGGGCGGCGTTGCGGTCGAGGATCGCTCCAAGAATCTCGGCCTGGCCGTGCACGTGATGGTCGAGATCGGGGAGGCGCTCTCGGGCGAGGTTCCACATGCGCAGCGACAAGTCGTGGCTCTGGGTGAGGCTGTCTAGCAGATACGGGTTGTGCGCCATCCGGTGTATCGCGCGATGCACCTGCGCGTCGAGCTCGAGCAGCTGCGCCGGCTCAGCGCAGGCGACGACGGCGTCGAGCAAGGCCTGCAGTTCCTGGCGCTCCTCGTAGCGCGCCTCGGTCGCCGCTCGTTCGGCCGCAAGCCCTTCGAGGCGTTCGCGCATATCGCAGATCGCCTCGAGGTCGGCCAGATCGAGGTCCGCGGCGTAGCTCCCGCTGCGCGGATAGACGACAACCAGCTTTCGGTATGCGAGGCGTTTGATCGCCTCTCGTACCGGTGTTCGGCCGACGCCGAATTCGGTGGCTAGCTGCTCCTCTTCGATGGGAGCCCCGGGCGGTATCTCGAGCGAGACGATCTTGTCGCGGATCGCGTCGTAGGCCTGATCGGACAGCAGCGGGCTGGCAGAAGGAGGCTTCACCGACGAGCGAGCCGAGCGTGCACCGGCCATGCCCGTCACCTCTCTGTTGATACACAGCGCCATTTATCTGAGATGTCAGAAGGTAATAACGCTACATCAGCTGAGGTGAAACGCGGGAGTCCGGGGTCACGTTCACGATGCCGCACACGAGCACCGTCGGCCCGGTCAGGCGGCCGACAAGGTGGTCCCGGGCTGCAAGCATCACCAGTCGACGCCGAATTCCTCGGCGGCGTCGATCAGCCAGTCGGCGAGGTAGGCGGCGAACGATAACCGAACGATGATGCGGTAGTCGGTTCCGTTGTCGCTCAACGGGATCAGCACGACTCCGGCCTGGCCGAGCATCGTCTGAGCAGCGGCACCCGGGCCGAAGACCGCCGGGTGCAGGTCCAGCGAGCAGCCCTTCGCGATGACGTCGCGCGCGTGTGCGCCCCGAAGCCGAAGGGTGGTGCGCTGGGCGGAGACGTCCACCGCAGCGCCGCCGTGCTCGGCCACTGCCACGCGCAGGGTCGCTTCGATGTCTTCCCCATCACCGCTCGCCGAGGTGGCCAGCCATTCCTCCGGGCCGAGCCAGATCACCGTGCCGTGGCGGCCGGGCACGATGGTTGATGGCCTCGTCGGTAACGCGTCGACACCAAGGGCGTCGGCGGCCGCTGCGCCGCCCGGCCCTGTCGGATCAACCCAGAGGTCGACCATCGCGACGAACGGTTCGTCGCGAACGGTGGCAGACTCCGGCAGGTTTGCGAAACGAGATTCGTAGTCCTGCAACGGGCTACGACGGGTCAGGATGTCAGCCATCGCGGCGAGCTCCTTCGGGGTCGACGAGAACGGAGCCGGTGACCTCGACGGGCACCAGGGCGCCGTCCACCGGTACGTGCAAGGTTTCTCCGATGCGGGCGTGGCCGCCCTTGACGAGGGCGAGCGCGAACGGGCGTCCCAGTTCCGCGCTGCGGTAGCTCGATGTGACGTGGCCGAGCATCGGCACCGGCGGGGGTGGCAGCTCTCCGCCATCGATGAACTCGATGATCTGCGCGCCCTCGGGCAGCACCGTGTCCGCATCGGTGGGCAGCAGCCCAACGAACTGCTTGCGCAAGGGATTGAGGTTCTCGCTGCGGGTGAACGAGCGTTTGCCGACGAAGTCAGGCTTCTTCTTCGACACCGCCCAACTCATGCCGAGGTCCTGCGGGGTTATCGTGCCGTCCGTGTCCTGCCCGATGATCGGGTAACCTTTTTCGGCGCGCAGTACGTGCATCGTCTCCGTGCCGTACGGCGTGATCCCGTGCCGTTCGCCTGCGGCTATGAGCCGCTCCCACACCGCGGTCGCATACCAACCCATGATGTTGACCTCGTACGCAAGCTCGCCCGAGAAGCTGACGCGGGCGATCCGGACGTGCACGCCGTCGAGCGTGGTGTCCCGCCATGCCATGAAGGGGAACGCCTCGTTGCTGACGTCGACGTCGGGGAACACCGCACCGACGACGTCGCGCGACTTCGGGCCGACGACGGGGAAGGTGTGCCACTGCTCGGTGACCGACGTCAAGCGCACCCGCAGATGCGGCCACTCGGTCTGCAGCCACTCCTCCATCCAGTCGAGGATGCGGGCCGCGCCACCGGTGGTGGTGAACGCCATGTACCGGTCGTCGGCCAACCGCATGACGGTGCCGTCGTCGATGACCATGCCGTCGACGCCGCACATCACGCCGTAGCGGACCATCCCGACCTTCAGCGTGCTCATCATGTTCGTGTAGAGCATGTCGAGGAACTGTCCCGCGTCCGGCCCCTGCACGTCGATCTTGCCGAGTGTCGATCCGTCGAGGATGCCGACTCCGCCTCGCACAGCGGCACATTCACGGAGAACAGCGGTCTCCATGTCTTCACCCGGTAACGGGTAATAACGCGGGCGCTTCCACATGCCGACGTCCTCGAACACCGCGCCGCGGTCAATGTGCCAGTCGTGCACCGCCGTCACCCGCTCTGGATCGAACATGTGGCCGCGGTCGCGGCCGGCCAGCGCCGCGAACGCCACCGGCGTGTAGGGCGGCCGGAACGTGGTGACGCCGAGGTCCTCCATCGGGACGCCGAGCAGATCGGAGGTAATGCCCGAGGCGACGACACCGGAGGTCTTGCCTTGATCGTGGGCGGTGCCGATCGTTGTATAGCGCTTGATGTGTTCCATCGAGCGCATGCCTGCACCGACCGCGCGGACCAGATCGGCCACCGTGGCGTCGCGCTGGACGTCGACGAACTGACGGGACGCCGCATTCGTGTCGGGCACGTACCACAGGACGACACCGGGAGCTGGCGCCGAGACCGGGTCCGCTTCTCCTGCAACAGGTTCCGATGTCGGGGAGAAGCCGAGCGTGGCGACGGCGGATGCCGCCGCCTCCCTGCCGCTACGCAGGCAACCCGGTAGGTCGAACACACCATCGGCGGAGCCGACGACGCTCACCGAGTCGAGCGACTCACCGGGCACGAATGCGCCGAGCGAGTCGTCGTAGCGCAGTTTGCCGCGCGCCTGGCTGAACAGATGCACCGCCGGATTCCAGCCACCGCTGACGAGCAGCAGGTCGCACGGTATGACGATGGGCGCGGTGTCCTCACCGGGCCGGTCCACGATCGCGTGGGTGACGCGTTCGTCGCCGCGCGTGCCGGTGACGACCGAGCCTGGATGAATCGTGATGCCGCGCGCAGTGCATTCGTCGCGCAGCTCCCGCCCGACGCCGGACCGCGCGTCGACAATCGCATTGATCGCCACGCCCGCGTCGTGCAGATCGAAAGCTGCCCGATACGCGCTGTCGTTGGTGGTGAAGACGACGCCGTTCTCGCCGACCTTGACGCCGTAGCGGTGCAAGAACGTCCGCGCGCCGTGGGCGAGCATGATGCCCGGCCGGTCGTTGTCGGCGAACACCACGGGCCTTTCGTGGGCGCCCGCGGCGACGACGATGTGACGCGCGCGGATCCGCCACACCCGCTGTCTGCTGACGGCGGCGGGCGCCTCCGCGCCCAGGTGATCGGTACGCCGTTGCAGCGCAAGGACGAAGCCGTCGTCGTAGTGGCCGAAGGCGGTGGTGCGCTGGAGGTGAAGCACCTCCGGATACGTCGCGAGTTCTGCGACGGCCTCGGCCACCCAGTCCATCGCGGGCCTGCCGTCGATTAGCTCAGTTGAACCCAACAGTGCACCGCCCGGCTCGCTCTGCTCGTCGATCAGCGCCACCCGAGCCCCTGCGCGCGCCGCCGTCAACGCGGCGGCCAACCCTGCCGGTCCCGCACCGGCGACGAGAACGTCGGCATGCACGTGGGTGGCGTCGTACTTCGCGGTGTCGGCGATCTCAGCGAGCCGCCCCTGACCTGGAATGCCGCGCGCGACAAGACCATCGAACAGCTCGACGGTCGTCGCCAGCAGCATCGGCTCGGGGAACGGATCCTCGATCTGAACGAGGCCGCCGGTGTCCTCGGCCCACGCGGCGGTGAAACCGCGCGGACGGCCCAGCTTGATACTCGTGGTCACCTGATGCACACCGTTGGCGAGCAGTGCCGAGGCGAGCGTGTCGCCGGCATGTCCGGTCAGCTCCCGGTCGTTGAACGTGAACGTCAGCGTGGTGTCCCGCGCGACGCGGCCACCCCGGCTGGTGCGGAAAGGTGCTTTCATCAGATCGTCGGCCTCTGCTCGTCGGGGCGGTAGACGCGCTGGAATCGGTAGGTCGCGGTGTCGCGGATGGCGTTGAACCAGCGGCGGCAACCGTGGCTATGGGTCCATCGCTCGGCGAACAGCCCCTTGGGGTTGTCGCGGAAGAACACGTAATGCGCCCACTCCTCGTCGGTCAGCGCCTGCGGATCCTCGGGGTAGGCGACGTGAGCCTCGCCGCCGTAGTGAAACTCCGTCTCTTCACGGGGCCCGCACCACGGGCATTCGATGAGCTGCATGTGTTGCTCCTGTTTTCGGATGGGGCTGTTAGTGCGCGACGCCTGCGGCGCCGTGTTCGTCGACTAGCGCGCCGGTCACGAACCTGTCGAGGCCGAACGGAGCGATGTACTCGTGTAGCGCGTCCTTGGCGATCGTGTCGGCCAGACACCAACCGATGCCGGGGGTTGCCTTGAAACCGCCTGTGCCCCAACCAGCGTTGAGATACAGGTTCTCGTAAGGAGTGCGGCCGACGATGGGGGACGCGTCGGGGCAGACGTCCACGATCCCCGCCCAGGTGCGCAACAGGTGAGCACGGGCGAAGATGGGGAACAGCTCAACGGCAGCCGCCATCTGGCGTTCGATGATGTGGAAGGCGCCGCGCTGGCCGTAGCCGTTGTAGGAATCGATCCCGGCACCCATCACCAGTTCGCCCTTGTGGGCCTGAGATACGTAGACATGCACGGCATTCGACATCACGATCGTCGGATGAACAGGCTCCAGCAGCTCGGAGACCAGCGCCTGCAGAGGATGGCTCTGCAACGGTGTGCGGATGCCCAGCATGTCGGTCAGCATCGACGTGTGCCCCGCCGCGCACAACGCGACCCGGCCCGCACCGATGGTGCCGCGCGTCGTACGCACGCCGGTCACCCTGTCGCCGTCGGTGTCGAACCCGATCACCTCACAGTTCTGGATGATGTCGATGCCTGCCTCGTCGGCCCGGCGAGCGAACCCCCACGCGACGTAGTCGTGTTTGGCGATGCCTGCGCGCGGCTGATATGTCGCGCCGAGCACGGGGTAGCGAACATCGTTGGAGATGTTGATGATCGGACACAGCTTCTTGACCTCATCGGGCTCGATCCACTGCGCGTCGATGCCGTTGAGCTTGTTGGCCTCGACGCGCCGCACGCTGTCACGGACGTCCTGCAGGCTGTGCGCGAGATTGAGCACACCGCGCTGGCTGAACATGATCGGATATCCGAGATCCTCCTCGAGGCCTTCCCACAGCTTGAGCGCGTGCTCATAGATGCGGGAGCTCTCGTCCCACAGGTAGTTCGACCGGATCAGGGTGGTATTGCGTGCCATGTTGCCGCCGGCAAGCCAGCCGCGCTCGAGCACCGCGACGTTGGTGATGCCGTGATTCTTTGCC
Source organism: Actinomycetota bacterium (assembly GCA_046735135.1). Classification (GTDB taxonomy): domain Bacteria; phylum Actinomycetota; class Actinomycetes; order Mycobacteriales; family Mycobacteriaceae; genus Mycobacterium. The sequence continues at coordinate 20,313 of JBKPSU010000079.1, read as the reverse complement.
AGGTAGTGCGCCGTCGCCAGACCGTGTCCACCGCCGCCGACGATGACTACGTCGTAGTGCTTCTTCGGTTCCGGTGTACGCCAGAGGAATTCGGGATGCTCAGGCAGGTGGGCGCCGGGGGGCGTCGGCGTCGACGGGCTCACAGCGAGGTCCCCGTCAGGGTCGCGTAGAGCGGGAAACGTTGCGAAAGCACGTTGACCCGTTCGCGCAGCGCATCCAGATCGGCATCGTCGGCGCCAGGCCGCAGTGCCAGGCTGATGATGTCGGCGACCTCACGGAAGCCGTCGATATCGAAACCACGGGTCGCGAGTGCCGCGGTGCCGATGCGCACACCCGAGCTGACCATGGGCGGCCGGGGGTCGAAGGGAACAGCGTTGCGGTTCACCGTAATTCCAACCCGGTGCAGGCGATCTTCTGCTTGCTTCCCGTCGAGTTCGGATTCGCGAAGGTCGACCAGAACGAGGTGGACGTCGGTACCGCCGGACACCACGTTGATGCCCGCGGCACGCGAATCCTCCTGCAGGAGACGGTCGGCGAGAATCTTCGCGCCGTCGAGGGTGCGCTGCTGGCGCTCACGAAACTCGGGCTCGGCGGCAAGCTTGAACGAGACCGCCTTGGCGGCGATGACGTGCTCGAGCGGACCACCCTGCTGGCCGGGGAACACCGAAGAGTTGACCTTCTTGGCCAGCGCCTCGTCGTTGGTGAGGATGATCCCGCCACGCGGACCGCCGAGCGTCTTGTGCGTGGTGGAGGTGACCACGTGGGCGTGGGGGACGGGTGAGGGATGCAGTCCGGCGGCGACAAGGCCGGCGAAGTGCGCCATGTCGACCATCAGGTACGCGCCCACTTCGTCGGCGATGCGCCGGAATTCGGCGAAATCGAGCTGTCGTGGGTATGCCGACCATCCGGCCAGGATCAGCTTGGGCTTCCGCTCCCGGGCGAGCTGCTCGACCTCGGCCATGTCCACTCGGTGGTCGTCCTCGGACACGTGATAGGCGGCGACGTCATAGAGCTTGCCGGAGAAGTTCAGCTTCATTCCGTGGGTGAGGTGGCCGCCGTGGGGCAGCGCGAGGCCAAGGATGGTGTCGCCCGGTGTGAGCAACGCGGCCATCACGGCGGCGTTGGCCTGCGCGCCGGAGTGCGGTTGTACGTTGGCGAAGCCGGCCCCGAACAGATTCTTCAGGCGGTCGATGGCGAGCTGCTCGGTCACGTCGACGTGTTCGCAGCCACCGTAGTAGCGCCGTCCGGGGTAACCCTCGGCGTACTTGTTGGTCAGCACCGAGCCTTGCGCTTGCATCACTGCCAACGGCGCGAAGTTCTCGCTGGCGATCATCTCCAGGGTGCTCTGCTGGCGGTGCAGCTCCTCGGTGATCGCGCGGTAGACGTCGGGATCAAGCTCGGCCAGCCCCTCGGTCAAGATCGGGTTGGTGGCCCGCGTCGTGGCGAGTCCTACGGTGTCGACGGTCATGGTGGCCTTTCTAACATTGCAGTTAGTGGATAACTAATATATCAACTGTAGGATAGAGTAGGGTCAGAACGAGACCACGTCAATAAGCCGGTCGAGACAGTGGAAGGAGCGGTGATGACCCTGTCGGAATTGGCGTTCGTCGAAGCCGACACCGGCGCAGAAACCAATGCGGACCGCGCTTACGAAACGCTGCGCGAGCGCCTGGTGATGCTCGACATCCGGCCGGGCGAGCCGATCAACGACGACCACCTTGCCGCCCAACTCGGCACTGGCCGCACACCCGTCCGCGAGGCACTCAAACGCCTCGAGCGCGATCGTCTGGTGATCGCCTACCCGCGCCGCGGCACGTTCGCGACGCCGGTGGATATGACCGACCTCGCCGACATCTCCGAGATCCGCAAGCAATTGGAACCGGTCGCGGCCGCCCGCGCCGCCCGCACGGCCACCGTCGAAGCAAGGGCGCGACTGACCGCGCTGGCCGACGGAATCAGAAGAATCGACGACACCGATGATCCCCGCGACGTCTTGCGACACGACGTCCATGTCCATCGCGAGATCTATCGCGCATCAGGTAACCCGCACCTGGAAACGATCCTGTTCAGCCTGGACGCGCATGCCACCCGCATCTGGTGTCTGTACCTGGATCGACTACCCGACGTCGCGAACCACGTCCGTGAGCATATCGGCCTGTTGGAAGCGATTGTGGCCGGCGATGAAGAGTCCGCAGCTGCCCTGACGCTGGCCCACGTCACCGGATTCGAACAAGCCATTCGAGCGTCGTTGTAGCTCTGCATGCGCCGCGTGGCCTCGGGCCACCCAGTACACTGATATATCATCGTCGCGGCAGGATAACGTCAGTTGCCAGGTTGCGAGCAGTCGTTCCGTCAGGAAGGAAGCATGCGGTGACGGTTGTCGGTGTGGAGTCGCTTGGCGAAGTCGATCTCCAGGCGATGTCGTTCGCCGATCAGGCCTATCTCGTCGTCCAGGACAAGCTGATCATGCTGGACATCCGGCCTAACGAGGCGATCGTCGAAAGCGAGCTCGCCGCACAGCTCAAGCTCGGGCGCACGCCGGTTCGCGAGGCGCTCAAGAGACTGGAGACCGACCGGCTGGTGGTGTCCTTCCCGCGCCGCGGAACCTTCGCAGCCGGAGTCGACGTGGCCGACCTTCGGCACATCTCCCAAATTCGCGTGAACCTCGAACCGGTCGCAGCCCGCGCGGCCGCTGACAACACGTCTGCGGCTGTGCGCGGACATCTGCTCGAACTCGCCGATCGAACCGACGCGCTGGAAATCGGGACAATCGATCGCCACGAGCTCATGCGGTGGGATCTGCGGGTGCACCGCGCCATCTATCGCGCCACCGGCAATCCCCATCTCGAGGATGTTCTGATCCGCTACGACAACCTGGCGACGCGCATCTTCTGCCTGTTTCTCGACCAGCTTCCCACGGTGGGTCGCCATGTCGGTGAGCACTCAGAGCTGTTGCGCGCGATCGCCAACGGCGACGGTGAGGCCGCCGCCGACATCGCCCTGAAACACGTCACCGGTTTCGAGGAGGCCATCCGCGCGATCGTCTGATGTGTGACCCTCATCAAGGTCGTGCCCCGTCGTTTCGGGTCACCATCAACGGCCGATTGCGCAACCTGACTCGAGTTGGGCAACGCGCACGCGCAGGGTAGGTACCAGAGAAGCCCAGCTATCTCGGTAGTGTCCCCGCTGTGGGCAACGGGAGCTCCGACGTCGGCGGCGGAGGCGTGCAATCGGTAGACCGCGCGGTGACCGTCTTGGAGATCCTTGCCCGCCTTGGCGAGGCGGGAGTCAAGGACCTCGCCACTGAGATCGGTGTGCACAAGTCCACGGTGTCCAGGTTGATTACCGCCCTCGAGGACCACGAATTGGTGGAGCATTCTCGTGAGCGGGGCAAGTACCGGCTCGGGTTCGGAATTCTGCGACTGGCCAACGCGGTTTCCGGGCAGCTCGACATCACCCAGCAGGGCCGTGAGATCTGTGAACGTCTGGCCGTCGAGGTCGGAGAGACGGTCAACGTCGCCGTGCTGCGATCACATTATGTGGTGAACGTCGATCAGGCGCGTGGGCCGGCGTCGGTCGGCAGTCACAACTGGGTTGGCGAGCTGACACCCCTTCATGCGACCTCGAGCGGCAAGATCTTGCTGGCGTTCATGTCGGCGGAGGCGCGACGCGCACTGTTGCAGGAGGCGGGGCTGACCCGCTATACCGAGCACACCATCACCTCGCTCGACGACCTCGATCGTCAGCTCAACGTGATCGCGCGCGACGGTTATGTCATCTCGATCGAAGAGCTGGAACCAGGACTGACCGCGGTCGCGGCTCCCATTCGCGATCACTCGGCTACGGTCATCGCCGCACTCAGCGTCTCCGGGCCCGTCTATCGGCTGACCGAAGACCGTGCTCGTGAGATCGCTCCCGCCGTGGTGTCGGCAGCTGCGTCCATCGCCGAACGGATGGGCTATCACGGCTGAGGGCAAGCCAAATGCCAGCCGGCCCGATGCTTGCTGACCTCGCCGGACGCCTGCGGCCGAGTAACCGGCCAAGGAACCAACGGCTCACTGACAGGCGCTTCGACTCGCTGGTCGCGGCGAAAAGGTGCGGCAACCAGTGCTATTTGCTGCCGCGGAAGCGTCGTGACCGTCGCGAAACTGCCAGCAAAAAGTGACTCCCCGCCGCTTGACAAAGGCTTGTGGCGCGCCACACACTGTTGCGTATTGCGAAACATGTTTCGTTATACGCGTCAATGGCCCTGAATCTCAGGAGGCAACAATGCTCGACGTCTGTCCTCTGTCCCAGCTACCGGCGGGCGAGGCGCTTCGCGTTGAATCCGACCCGCCGATCGCCGTCTTCCATACCGAGGACGGCGAGGTGCTAGCCATCGACGACACCTGCTCTCACCAGGACGCCTCGCTGGCCGACGGATGGCTGGAGGGATGCGAGGTCGAGTGCCCGTTGCACGCGTCCCGCTTCAATCTGCGTACAGGTGCCGTCGACGCACCTCCGGCGAAGATGCCGGTTCGTACACACGCGGTCGTCGTCGAGGACGGCATCATCCGCGTCGAGTTGAGCGATGACAAGCCGAACCTTCCACCGGACATCCGCGCGCGTCTCGGTCTGGGCGGGCGTGCATGAAACACGTCGCGATCGTCGGGGCGTCGCTCGCGGGTCTGTCTGCGGCTCGCGCACTGCGATCCCAGGGCTTCGACGGACGCATCACCGTCGTCGGCGACGAGACTCGCCGGCCCTACGACCGGCCGCCGCTGTCGAAAGAGTTCCTCGCCGGAGACATGACGGAGGCAGATCTGGCGCTCGAGGCCGACGACGACGATCTGCAGGCGGAGTGGCTACTCGGAGCAGCAGCCACCAAGCTCGGTATCCTCAGCGGCGCAATCGAAATCGCTGACGGAACCCAGGTGCACGCCGATGGCGTCGTGATCGCGACCGGGTCTCGTGCGCGTCGCTGGCGCGGCTGCGAAACGATGACGGGCGTTCACGTCATTCGCACCATCGACGACGCGATCGCACTGCGCGCTGATCTGCGTCCCAGCGCTGCACTGGTCGTGATCGGCGCCGGCTTCATCGGGGCCGAGGTTGCCTCGACCGCGCGCAAGCTCGGTATGAGCGTCACCGTCGTCGAGGCGGCGCCGACCCCGCTGCAGGTCCAGCTCGGCTCCTGGCTGGGTGCGGTCGTCGCCGAGGCGCACGCGACGAACGGTACGCGGCTGATCTGTGGCGTCGGCGTGACCGGTTTGACCGGCGAGCACCGGGCGCTTCGTACGGCTTACTGCGCCGACCGCGTCACCGGAGTCGACCTCGCCGACGGGCGCCACCTGCCCGCCGATGTCGTTGTCGTCGGCATCGGGGGCATCCCGAACATCGAGTGGTTGCAGGGCAGCGGTCTCGAGCTCGGCGACGGCGTGATCTGCGGATCCAACGGTCAGACGAACATTCCCAACGTCGTCGCGGTGGGCGACTGCGCGGCCTGGCACGACCCGTCAACCGGCGCAGCGCACCGGGTGGAGCACTGGACGGGTGCGCTGGAGCGGCCCGCGATCGCGGTGGCCACATTGCTCGCAGGCGGCATCGACCAGAGCGCCGTCGTCAAGGCGCCCTACTTCTGGTCCGACCAGTACGGCTCACGAATCCAGTTCGCCGGCATCGCACGTCCCGACGACGAGGTCACCATCGAGGAAGGCAGCTGCGACGACGGCTGCTTCCTCGCCGCCTACCGGCGCAACGGCCGTCTTGTCGCGGTTCTCGGTGTTGACCAACCGCGTCTGTTCACCCGCTGGCGCCGCCAAATCGCCACCGCGCCCGCCGCCGTGTGATCCCAGAATCCCTCAGCCCAGACCAAACTGCCGCGAAAGTCCAGAGGAATTTCATGACCAGCACCGAAGAAGCCCCCAGTCTTCCCGAAAGCCTCATCTCCACCCTCGCCGGTCACTACTACACCCACCCCGAGGTATTCGCCCTCGAGCAGGAGAAGATCTTCGAGGCGATGTGGTTCTGTGTCGTGCGCTCCAGCGACCTGGACAAGCCCGGCGCGTTCAAGACCGTTCAGGTCGGCCGTGAGAGCGTGCTGGTGACCAGGTCTCGCAAGGGCGACATCAACGCCTTCTTCAACATCTGCAGGCACCGAGGCGCCCGGTTGTGCACCGAGGACAGTGGCGAAGTCAGGCGAGCGTTCCAATGCCCTTACCACGCTTGGACTTACGACCTCGACGGCAAGCTCGTTGCCGCCCCGAACCTCACCAAGATGCCCGACATCGACCGCGTCGACTACGGACTGCGCAAGATCGCCGTCAAGGAATGGCTGGGCTACGTATGGGTGTGCCTTGCCGACGAACCGCCGTCGTTCGAGGGCACGGTGATAAAGGAGATCGTCGACCGACTCGGTGACATCGAATCGATCGACCACTACGGCATTGCGGACCTGACGGTGGGGCGCCGGATCGTGTACGACGTCAAGGCGAACTGGAAGCTCATCGTCGAGAACTTCATGGAGTGCTACCACTGTGCAACGATTCATCCCGAGTTGACCGAGGTACTACCCGAATTCGCCGACGGATATGCCGCGCAGTTCTACGTCGGCCACGGCGCAGAGTTCGGCGAGGACGTCAAGGGCTTCACCATCGACGGGTCTGAGGGCCTCGGCCATATCCCCGGCGTCACTGAGGATCAGGATCGCCGCTACTACGCGATCACCGTTCGCCCGCAGGTATTCGTCAACCTGGTGCCCGACCATGTCATCGTGCACCGGATGTTCCCCATCGCCGCGGATCACACCATCGTGGAATGCGATTGGCTGTACCTGCCCGACGTGGTCGCATCCGGACGTGACGTGCGCCGGTCAGTCGAACTGTTTCACCGGGTCAACAGCCAGGATTTTGCAGCCTCCGAAAGGTGCCAGCTCGCAATGGATTCGCGTGTCTACCGCAATGGCGGTGTCCTCGTTCCCAGCGAGCACCACATCGGGGCCTTCCACGATTGGCTGCGCGACACGCTCGCCGTGTGAGCCGGACATCGCCACGATCGGTTTTGCTCTCGGAGCCAACCGTTCCGGGGGCGATGCCGATTACATTGGCACACACTGCCGGTGATCTCCCCGACAGCGCGTTGCCTACGTCTGCGGACTTGGGACGATCATGACCGGCACGGGAACGTGCCGCAAGATCTTCGACGCGGCCGAGCCGAGGAACACTTGCGCCCGTGGTCCGGCGGCGCCGGATCCGAGCACGAGGAGATCGCCCGATTTCCAGGCGATGTCGTTCACCGCCTGCGACCAGTCGGTTCCCGAGCCGATGACGAGATCGACGTCCGCGATCTCGATCGAGGCACGAGCCTCGTCGAGTTGACTGCGGACGGCCAACTCGGTCTGGCGGACCCACTGCTCGGTCACCAGGTCTTCGGCCGACGACTCGATCGAACCGCCGAACATCTGTGGCGGCCGCACCGTGAACGACGCGATCCGCATCTGGACCCGCCACTGTGTGACCAGCTCGGCGACGCTTCGGATGAGCTTCTTTGTGTCGGCCGCACCCCCGTAGGCCACCGTGAGCCGTTGCACGGGGAGGGGACTCGGGGGATAGCCCCGCGGCGCGATGGCAACGGCGACCTTGGCCGTATGCACCAACCGTTCGGTCACGCTGCCCAGGGCGATGCGACCCAACAGGCCCGAGGATGACGACCCCACAACCACAACGTCGGCGTTGTGTTCGGTGGTCAGCTCCATCAATCCCCGTGGAACTGATGCGGAATGGTGGATCACCAGCGAGATGTCCAAGTCGGTGCGCATTTCGCCGACCGCCCGTTCGAGGGAGCGCATCGATTGCGAAGCACGGTGGGATTGATACTCGCGCTCGACCTGATCGGAGCTCAGTGCCGGGCCGGTTTCCAAGACCGTCGTTGCGATCAGTTTTTCACCTGTGGTGCGGGCGAGCTGGACTGCCAGGTGAAGCGGAGCGCTGCCTTGCCCGCTCGCGCTGAACCCGGCGATGATCGTCATGGCGCGATCTCTGCTGGCACTGCCGGGTTCGCGACGATGTGAGTAACCGGGATGTCCGGGTAGTCACTACGGGCCCGATCGACGACGTCGAAGCGGTGCCAGACCGAGGTCTCCGGCGGCAATGTCGCGATCACGATCCGATCGGGATGGAATGTGTCCACGGCGTTGGCGAGGGCGCGCAGCGGGCGGAAGTCACCCCGAATACCCTCGGCGTCAAGGTTTTCCGACCTGAGGGTAGTCAAGGTGTGGTCGAGTCGCTCCTGTGCGGCCTGTTGGGTGGCTTCCCAGACGTCGAGCGGTCCGTGGGTGGCGGCCATGCCGGTCTCGATCGGGCTGTCCGGGACGACGACGAGGTATTTCGCCGTCTGGGCGGCGCCGATGCCCTGCAATTCACTGAGCAGTTCGTTGGAATTAGCGGTTTCGTTGGCCAGCACGAGAACCCGAGTTGGCTTGGCCGCGGGAACGGCGCCGGCAACCTCCGGGCGACGGTTGATGAACCACTTGTTGGCGAGATACAGCGCGATGACGACCGCCCACGACAACAGGCTCAGAATCAACTGTGATCTGGAATCCGCGCGCAGCCCCATCTGCGCCAGGATCGCGACAATCGATAGCACGGTGAAGATCGACAGAACAGGGAACAGCCACATCTTCACCCGTAGGTGCTCCGAGCCGTTGCGGTAGCGCAGAACCACCTGCGAGATGCCGATCAGGCAGTACACGAACAGGATCACGGCGCCGCTCGAGTTGAGCAGGAACGCGAAGATGGTGTCGGGCGATACGGCCGCCGCGATGACGCACAGGAAGCCGATGAGGGAGGACACCAGGATCGCGACCGCGGGGACCCCGCGGCTTGTGACCCTCACGAATTGTTGCGGCGCCTCGCGGCGTGCCGCGAGGACGAACAGCATGCGCGACGCGGTGTACATGCCCGAGTTGAGGCAGCTGAGCACGGCCGTCAGCACGACGGCGTTCATGATGTGGTCGGCGTAGGGAATGCCCATTTTGGTGAAGGCGGCGACATACGGTGATGCGGCGATGGTTTGGTCGTTCCACGGCACGATCGTGGTGAGCAGGAACATCGAACCGACGTAGAAGATCGCGATCCGCATGATGACGGAGTTCGCGGCCTTGGCCACGGCGCGCTCGGGATCGTGTGACTCGGCGGCGGCGATGGTGGCGACCTCGGCGCCCGTCATCGAGAAGATGACTGTGACGATTGCCGCGGTGATGGCCCATCCGCCGTTGGGCAGAAATCCGCCGTGCGCCGTCAGGTTGGAGAAGTCCATCGACTTTCCGGGCCACCAGCCCAGCACATACGCGGCGCCGACGGCGAGGAAGACGACGATGGCGCTGACCTTGATGCCCGCGAACCAGAATTCAAACTCGCCGAACGAGGACACCGAGAGCAGGTTGGAGATCGTCATGGCGCTCAACAGGACCAGCGAACACAACCACACCGGAATGTGGGGTAGCCAGTATTGGACGATCTTGGCGCCTGCGATCGCCTCGAAGCCGACGATGATCACCCAGAAGTACCAATAGAGCCAGCCTACGGAGAACCCCGCCCAGCCGCCGAGAGCATTGCGCGCGTAGTCGGCGAACGATCCGGTACACGGATTGGCGACCGCCATCTCGGCGAGCATCCGCATCACCATGATGACCAGGAACCCGCACAGCAGGTAGGGGATGAAGGCGGCGGGTCCGGTGGCGTGGATTACCACACCCGATCCGACGAACAGACCGGCGCCGATGACGCCGCCGATGGCGATCATCCTCAGCTGCCGCTCGGTGAGACCCTTTTTCAGTGCCGGCGACGCGCTCATGGGTGGCTCCTCATCATCGCTGTGTCGGAGCGCAAGTGCGTTCCCTCCAGTCGCCCACCGCGAACCCAGTCACGGCATGCAACTGATACATCAATTGGATATTGTAAGCTAGGTCACAGCGTCGGGCAATGCCGATTTTCTGTAAAAACGCTGGGAACGGCGCGGCGGAGAATGCCTGGGCTCGCTGCGACAAGCGAGGACCCTGCAAAGTGAGGTTGCGCCCGAGGCCGCTGCGCCGATGGGTTTCCAGAGTCAGCCGACGGCGGCTCTGCCCGCTTCAAGGCGCGCGACCGGCAGTCGGAACGGCGAACAGGACACATAATCCGGCCCCGCCACGTGAAAGAAGTGGACGGATTCCGGATCGCCGCCGTGTTCATAGCACACGCCGAGCTTGAGGCCGGGCTTGGTTTTGCGGCCCTCCTCGGCGGCGATCTTCACCAGACGTCCCACGCCGTCGGCGTCGATGGTTTCGAACGGCGTCACGGTGAACACCCCTGTCCACGTAGGAGGCGAACAATGACGACTCCACGTCATCGCGGGAGAATCCCCAAGCCGTCTGGGTGAGATCGTTGGTGCCAAAGGAAAAGAAGTCCGCGACGTCGGCGATCCGGTGTGCGGTCAGCGCTCCACTCTATTTCGCACATTAGAGGCACTTTTTAAAGTGGCGCGGGGAACGGCGCAACACCTCAGCAGACTTAGGAATGGCGCGCCGACGCGCGCGGGTGGGATGGCAGAGCGCCGTCGAGGAGTGCTGTGACCGCGGCGCGGGCCGCGACGGCGATGGAGGGGTCGCGGTCCATCTGTGCGCTGAGGATGGCGCCGTCGTAGATGAGATGGAGCTGGCGTCCCAGTGTGGTGGGGTCGGGCGCTCCGGTGTCTGCGGCGAGGCGGGTGAGCAGGTCGCGGATATCGCTACGGTAGGCGTCGGCTGCGTGTTCGATCATTCCGCCGGGTGGCGCTTCGGCGCTGGCCGAGATGAATGCGCAGCCACGGAATTTAGGCTCGGCGAGGATCTCGGCCTGGGCGTCGAACACCGCATACAGCCGCGCAAGGGGGGTCGGTGTGCTGTTCGACCGCGGCGCTTAGGCGCGCGGTGGTTCGGGCGTGACGGGATTCGAGGTAAGCCCGTATCAGTTCCTCTTTGCTCCGGAAAGTGTTGTACAGCGAGGCCTTGGCCACACCGGCGTGTTCGATGAGCCGGTCGATGCCGACCGTTTGGACGCCTTCTTCGTAGAACAGTTCATCGGCGGCATCCAGAAGCCGTTGGCGGGCCGAGCGGCGCGGCGGGGCGGTCGGCGGCGCCGTGACGGTCATCGGTTTCCCTCATTCCACTCCAATTCGGTTTCGTTGCCGCGGTTTCCGGTCGGTTCCAGGAGCATGATCGGAATGTCGCGCTCCCCGGCGCTGGCGCGGTATTCGGGGAAGTGCGGCCAGAAGCGTTCGGCCACCGTCCACCAACGAGCCTTGTCCTCGCCGTGGACTTCCCGGGCGCGCAACTGGTAGACCGTCGCACCGTCCTGCAGTGATACCTGTGGGTGGGCGATCAGGTTGCGGTACCAGGCCGGGTGGCTGGTGGCTCCCGCGTTGGAGGCCACCGCCGCGTAGGTGTCACCTTCCTTGATGCGCATCACCGGGTTCTTGCGGATGTTGTCTGTCTCGGCCCCGGTGGTGGTCAAGATGACCACCGCGCGGCCTTCCAGGGTGCCGCCTTCTTGTCCGTCGGTGGCTTCATAACGCTCGACTTGTTCGCGGACTCGGTCACTGGGGCTTGGCTCATAGATGGTGGTCATGGCTCACACCGCCGTCCGGCCACCGTCAACCGGAATGACGGCGCCGGTGATGTAGCTGGCCTTGTCTGAGGCGAGGAACGCGATGACCTCCGAGATTTCTTCGGGTTGGGCGCCACGATCGAGCAGGGTGGTGCTGGCCAGATTCTCGATCAGGTCGCGCTTGGACTCGGCGGTGAAGACGGGTCCGGGTGCCACGGTGTTCACCCGAACCCCGGAGGGACTGAACTCTGCGGCCCAGGCCCGGGTCATGGCCGTCAGTGCAGCCTTCGTCGCGCCGTAAGCCGCCCCGCCGGCCAAGCCGACATGTCCGGCCATGCTGTCGATGCTGACGATGCTGCCGTGACCGCGCCTGGCCATTCCCGGTGCCAGCGCAGCGACCAGCTGGTAGGCGGCGCGCACATTGCTGTCGAACAGGTGATCGAAGGTCTCGGTGTCCAGGTCTGCGGTGGCGCCGAACCAGGAGATGCCGCCATTGTTGATCAACACTTCGACCTCTCCGGCGTCGGCGGCCAGTGCCCTTACCGCTTCGGCGTCGGCCAAGTCGGCCGAAACGAACCGGGCCTGCCCACCGTTGGCCTTTATCTCTTCGACCGTGGCCGCACCGCGCGCGGAGTCGCGGCCGTGCACGACCACCTCGAAACCGTCGCGCGCCAGGTCCAGCGCTACCGCGCGGCCGATGCCCGATGTCGCGCCAGTCACCAGCGCTACTGGCAGTTGACCGCTGAGATGCTCCGTCACGGTGACTCTTTCTTGAGTAGACCTGTCTGTCTAGTGAGCAGGACGATTGGCGCAACGCCCATGCGTGTCTAGTCATTCCCAGCGACGGTACGCATGGCCCAGCAGCCGCCGATCGAGATCAGGCCTCTGCGGCCTCACCCAGGACGGCCGACCGGCCAGCAAGGTGGCCACACCGCCGATCGAACATGCGCTGACACAAGAGTGAGAGCGCGAGCAGCGAAACGCCCAATGCCGCCGCGTCTTTGGCGCAGGATCGCGCCCGTCGCCATTCCACATATGAAGCCAAGGAGCACCTTGCTGGCACGTCGCTTCTTCCGGCGCACCCCGTATATCGTGCCGACGATGGCAAGACCATCGGACAACTTCGCGGAAAGCCAGCCTCGCACGGGGCAGACTCACAGTTGCTTATCGCGAGAAGGCGGCGCGGCCCGATTGCCGCAGGGACGGAGAACAGATGGAGACGCGCATCCTCGGGCGGACCGGTCGACCGGTGTCGGTGATCGGCCTGGGCACCTGGCAGCTGGGCGCGGACTGGGGCGAGGTTGATCCGGCAGACGCCCGAGCCGTGCTGGAGACATCGCTCGAGGCGGGCGTCACCTTCTACGACACCGCGGACGTCTACGGCGACGGCCGCAGCGAGCGGTTCCTCGGCGAATTTCTCGCAGCACACCCCGGCGCGGGCATCACGATCGCCACAAAGCTGGGCCGCCGGATGCCGCAGGTGCCCGCGAACTACACCCTCGACAACTTCCGCGCGTGGACCAGCCGATCACGGAGCAATCTCGGCGTCGACACGCTCGACCTCGTGCAGCTCCACTGCCCGCCGACCGCGGTATATCAGTCGGACATGGTGTTCGACGCGCTCGATACCCTCGTGGACGAGGGCGCGATCGCGGCCTACGGGGTGAGCGTCGAGGAGACGGCGCAGGCCCTCACCGCCATCGAGCGGCCGGCGGTGGCGACCGTCCAGATCATCCTCAACGCGTTCCGGCTGAAGCCCCTCGACGAGGTGCTCCCCGCAGCTAGGCACACCGGGGTCGGCATCATTGCGCGTGTGCCGCTGGCGTCCGGCTTGCTGAGTGCGAAGTACACGGAGAGCACCACTTTCGCCGAGAACGACCACCGCACATACAACCGGGGCGGCGAGGCATTCGACGTGGGTGAGACGTTCTCAGGCGTCGACTTCGCGACCGGGGTAGAGGCCGCGCGCGAGTTCGCCGCGCTTGTGCCCGACGGCATGACGGCGGCGCAGGCCGCCCTCGCCTGGATCGCCCAACTCCCCGAGGTGAGCACGGTGATCCCGGGAGCCAGGAACCCCCAGCAGGCGCGCGCCAACGCCGAGGCAGGCGCGCTGCGCGACCTGGGCGACGACTTCCGGCGAGGCATCAGCGAGATCTACGACCGCCACTTCCGGGCCGCTGTGCATTCCCGCTGGTAGTCGGCTAGTGGCGAGGACCTCGTCGAGGAGCGCGAGGAACGACGTGGGATCGGCGCGGCTGACGGTTTGCGTGCGGGGCGAAATCTGAAGGGACCGAACGCTTCTCGATCGCCATCGCCACCAACGAACCGTTCAACTCTTCGACAAAAAGGCCTTGGATCGGAGCCGTTAAGCTTGTACGCGCGGGCAGACGGGCACGAATGGTCACCCCAGGGATGATCGCCAGCGCGTTGAGATATGGCTGCGACGCCTTATGATTGAGCGCGAGAATTCCATCGCCGGACTGGCTCTGAGGTGCGAGATCGACGGCCGGAACCGGTTCAGCCGCTATGAGATTCGCCTGGATCTAAACCCCTGGCACCCGAGCCGCTGGGATACCGAAGCAGTTTCGGCGATCCGGGCAGTGGTTAACCAAAATGACTTGCCCGGGCTGAGTTGCGAACTTCAAAACGTGCATCGTGCGGCAGGAGTGACCAATGGACCGGGCGATGTAGGGGTGCGCCTAGCCTATCTCGTCGTCGAGTCGCGTTGAGTAGCAACATCGTCTACAGCGGGCTGCCCTGGTGGCAGAGCGGCGAGTTGGGTTCTGCTGGTAATGGTTCTTGGATGTGCGGCCCCCAGGCTGGTTTCAAGAATCCCCACCGCGCGCTCGAACAGCTTGTGTGCCCGATCATTGTCACCTTGGCCGACGGCCAGCGTGGCGAGGTTGTGCAGGCTCACTGCCACATCGGGGTGGCCGGGTCCCAATAGGTGGATCTTGATATCAAGGGCTCGCCGGTATAGCTGCTCTGCCTGCTGCGGATTTCCGCGCGAGGCGTACACGGCGGCGAGGTTGTTATAGTTCACGGCCAGCTCGTAATGCACGGGCTCAAAGGTGTCCTCGAGGATCGCGATCGCGCGTTGGTACAGCTGTTCTGCCTCTTCGAGTCGGTGCTGCTCCTGCACCAGCGCGGCCAGCGCCGCAACGTCTTTGGCGACGGCCACATGATCCGGGCCGAGGGCGGCTTGACGGATCTGAACGGCACGGCGGGCATAGATTTCTCCCGTTTCGAAACGTCCCCGGGCGTGCTCGATGCCGCCTAGGTTGTGCCAGATTGTCGCTACGTCAGCGTGGCCGTGACCCCAAGTGGCCTCGATGATGGGTAGCGCCCGACGGTACAACACCTCGGCTTCGTCGAACCGCGCGGCGTACTTGTATACCACTGCTAGGTCGTTCAGCAGCTCGGCAACCTCGACCGTCTCGGTACCGTAATACCGCTGGGCCAACCCGATCGTCTGCGCATAGAGCGCTTCGGCATCATCGAGTCTGCCCAAGACGCGGCGCAAGCGCGCGGTGCTGGAGGCCACCGCGATCCGTACCGGTGTCAGTGTCTCGTCACTTCGGTGGCCATCCAGGATGACTGCGGCGCGCTCGTAGGCGGTGTCGGCTCCTGGGTAATCGCTCAAATCCTCACGGATCGTGCCGATGGTGTGCCACACCACCGCCGCATCCGGCGACGACACTCCCCAGCGGCGTTCGACGAGTATGCGCGCTTTCACGGCTGCGGGTAACGCCAAGCTCAGCCGTCCGGCGTCACGGTCGGCGACCGCGCGCGCATGTAGGCGTGCGGCGCGCTTCGGCACGTCGAATCGCCACGACCAGCAACGCGCGGACACCGAAACCATGACGCCGAGCGAACGCTCTAGCGGGTCACCATGACCTCGTTGTGGTTAGCGGCGAGTCTGGCGTTGGCTATCGCGGTCGCCGGTCCCATCAGAGTGACTATGACCGTGGTCGCGACGAGCCCCAACCGAGCAAGCAGCGTACGCATTTTCTTTCCTCCTAAACACGTCACAGAAAGTGGACAGGCTTATCGTCGCGCCGTGCTACATCGAGGATGTAGGTAGCGCACCACTCGATTTCGTAGCACCCCGAACAACCTCGACTACTCGCGACGACGGTTAGGGGGACGTGCGCCGCTTCCGCACTCGCGGCGGCGCATTCAAGGGGCGCATGAGTCGCCCAGTCGATCTCGTTCAGGTCAACCCGAATAGTGCGGCCGGATCGGCCCATCCGGTAGCCAGTCAACCCGCCGTTTGAGATGGGTTGGCGCACAGTGCGGTCGCTGAAAGTCGACGCTGTCTCGAAATAACACGAAATACGAGAGTCTCGATCGCGAATCGCGTCATGCAGGGGGACGTCGGCGTGTCGCATTTTGGGCCGAGAGTGTTCCTCTAACCCGAAATTAAAAGGTTCTGGACCCGCAGATGCCACCGGCGGCTGATGCGACCCGGCGCACCTCGACGACTCGCTGGACAGCTACACCGAGGAAAAGGTCGACCAGTACGGCGCAATGTCGCGGATGGTCAACCGCAACGTCGACACCGTCAACGCCGTCCTCGTCTCCGGGCGCACGGTGTTCCTCAACGGGCAGCCCACCGAGGTGCTCGGCACGCAGCGCACCGGAAGCTTCCTGCGTGCCAACACAACCACCCCCGCGACGACGGGGACGGCAGCCGAGCCGGTTTCCACCGCCGCCATGGCCTCGTACGCATAGGACCAAATCGATTAGGCCCGAACGCATCTGAAGGCGGTCCCGAAATAGGACGACATCTGCGACTCGCGGAAGTTCGTCTCAAAACCTCTATGCGATGACCGGGCCGGATTCCGCCGATGTGCGAGGTAGGAACCGGGCGGTTGTGAGATTCTGCGAAGGTGTCCGCTGATCAGGCGGTCTGCTCCTCGACGGCCGATTCATGGTGATCACCGAACGCCTTCGTCCACCTCGGCCCGGAGGTGTTCGGATCCTGTATCGAGGGCCATCACGGCGCACCCACCACGAAACGCACTCCGCCTATCTCGGCGACCGGCCCATCACCGTCGGGCAAGCCCTCCAGGCCCGGTGTCAACCAGAGTTCGGTGATGCCTTCGGCCCGGCCGTCCACCGCCGAGACGAACCGCAAGGCTTGGCCGGCCGGATCCAGCCGGATCACGGCTAGCCCGCCGTCTAACTCCGCGTCGAGCCCAAGAACCCGGGCCCACCGTTGAGCCACCACGGCCGGGTCTTCCACCTCGACCGTGATGCCGGTGATGCCGCCGGCCGGGTGATCGGGCGCGACTCCCGTCCATGCTGGTCCCGCCCAGCGCCACGAGCTGGTGGGCGACGCCCAGTCGAGGGACACGATCGCCCCGGGGATGTCCTTGGGGTGCAGGTGGGTGCCGGCGATGTCCTCGAGGTCAACCTTCCACACCACGCGAACTCCCAGATCGGCCACCCGTCGGCGTGCCTCCTCGAGCGAGGGCACCTGGAATATGGCCATGTAGCCGCTGTCTGACCCGCGACGGGCCAGGTAGCGCCCGGCGGTCGTATCGGGCCGCGCGGGAGCGACGACTTCCACGAAGGTGTCGCCCACAGGAAATACCGCGTTGATCAGCCCGAACTCGCCAACCCCCGGGTCATGGAACGGGTCCGGCCAGCCAAACGTCCCCTGGAGAGTAGTGGCGGTCTTCTCGCAATCGTGGGCAACCAGCGCCACTTGGCGCAGACGAGGACCCGGTAGTGAATCTTGCATGAACACCTTCCCATCGCCGCGACGTCGGACCACCGTACTGGCTCTCACCGCGGCGCGCCCCACGCGGAGTCTCAGTCAGGCGCTCCGCCGGTGGTGTTTACAGAATTTGGGACTTCGTACGAGGCTGGGCGGTTCTTGCAGGGTAGATGGATGGCGGCGGCTGTGGGTGTGGAGCGGCTACGCGAGATCATGGCTGAACTCGTCGATCGGTCGTCGGCGGTACATCTGCTGTGCGCACTTGAGGGATCGCTACCGCAACATAGCGAGAACGTTTGGCTTCGGCGGGCACATCGCGTGGGGCGAGGCATGCCATGACGACGTTGCCGTTCTGAACCCGGGCTACACCGGCATCGCTGGCGAGCGTCGGTGCAGCGTCGAGAGCGCGCTCAGGCAGGTCATGACGGCGGCCTGTGAGCGCGAATAGCTCTCGTCTGACTCGGCGCTACGGGCGACATGGGACCTCGGCCATAACGTGATGCCGCCCAACAGGACTGGCACGTTCGCCGAGGAGAGGCACTTGGTGACCGTCGGTGCGCAGCCGACCGGTGACTCCAGCCGCCGACCGGAGACTCGGACCGCCAAATCGCAACCGCCACTGCGGTGATCAACCAGCGATTTGAGGCAGACGCCTCATGCGACCACCGGTGCTGCGGACCGAGGATTAAATACACGGCGGCCAGCCGGCCGCGGCCACGGAAGTAGAGGTAGGCCATGAGCACCATCTCCACGACGAGGACCGGACATCATCGGCTGCCGGACGGATCGCTCCTCAGGGTGGACATCGAATTAGGCCGCTGGGTGGGCAGTCTTTACACACCGGACATGCGGGTCAAGACACACATCGTTGGCAGCGAGGTCGAGGTTCATGCGTGGGCTGAGCGCGCGAAGCAACGAAATGAGTTGGTGTCATGAAGTTTTACGGTGAAGCTACCTACTGGCATAACCACCCAGACTTACCCCGCCTCGCACAAAACGTGCGCGAACAGATGGAACTACAAAGGATGGCGGTGTGCGAGAACCCGGAATGCAGGCCTTAGCTGCCTAGTGATCGCTCAGGACATCGGTAACCGCTACACCGAATCGGACCTGGCAATGAGTCTGGCCCGACTGTACGCCAAACAGCCGGCTTCGCATTCAGTCCCGAAACGTCCGCGTGGTCCCGCAAGATCAACACCACGATCGCCCACCTGCGCGACGTCCTCGGTGAGGCGACCTACGAGTCGTTCGCCCGGAAAGGTGAGACGATGACCACCGCCGAGATGGTGACCTACGCACTCGACCAGATCGACCAGGCCCGAACGGAACTGGACGCGGTCTCGAAATAGAGCATGAATGAGCGGTCCGACGAGATCAGTTGCTGCGCAACGGCCGGCGTGATGGGATCGCTTCGGCCACGGAGCCTCCCAGGCGCGCTGGCCGAACGTCTAAGCCCCCGACCTTGTAGGGTTCTGCCATTCAGTTCAATGGGCATGTCGGCTTGGACTAGCGTCAATCTCATGGCACTTCCGCCGCCGTCGGCAGGGTCGGTCGCCGTGGTCACCGGCGCATCGTCAGGCATTGGCGAACAATTCGCCCGTCAACTCGTGGCCCGCGGCTACCGCGTCGTCGTTACTGCCCGCCGCGAGGACCGGTTGCAGAAGTTGTGCGCGGAGCTGGGCGGCGACGAGCACGCCGTCGCGGTTGGTACCGATCTCGCGGTTCCGCAGGACCGTGACCGGCTGGCCGCACGGATCGACGAGCTGGGCGCACAGGTCGACATCCTCGTGAACAACGCGGGCCTAGGCGTGTACACAAAGTTCGGCGCCGAAGGTCGCGACAAGGAACTGCAGATGCTGCGGGTGGATGTCGAGGCGGTGGTGGACCTGATGCTGCGCTACCTGCCCGGCATGGTCGAGCGCGCTCGCGGCGCGATCATCAACCTGTCCTCGGTATCGGGGTTTCAGCCCGGCCCTTACAACGCGGGCTACGCCGCAGCGAAAGCGTACGTCCTGTGGTTGTCGGAGGCGGTGAACGCCGAAGCGGCCGCCAGCGGTGTCACAGTAACGGCGGTCTGCCCCGGTCCGGTGCCGACAGAGTTCCAGGCCACCAACGACGCCGACTACCTGCTGAACCGGCTACCAGCATTTGCTCAGGTGTCTCCCGAGCGCGTCGTCGCCGATGCACTGCGGGCCGCCGACCGCGGTCGGGCCTCGGTGGTCCCGGGCGGACCGCACGTGCGGTTCGCGTTGGGATCCTCCCGGTTCGTGCCGGCTCCATTGGCCTTGCCGGCGATCGCGCGAATGTTGAAACGCTAGCGGGCGTAGCCCTCGGCATTGCACCGTCTCAATAACGACCACATCTGAGAGTCTCGAAACTGAGTCTCGAAACACGTGTATTCGATGACACCGGGTGCATACGCGGCTCACGTCAGACGAAATGGATTTCGCCGCAACCCACTGCTAAGCAGATGCGACGGCGAAGAGTCGCCACTCGCCAGGCACACCCTTGAGTTCGTACGCGCCGCGCTCCTCAAACTCCACCGAGCTGACCCCAACCACGCACTGCAGCCTGGGCACAACCGCATAACGGTGCGCGACCGGACCAAGACATCAAACGTGTTGGTGTGGATCAGTACCGTGGGCACGACCAACGGTCAGAGCCGTACGGACATTCCGAGATCACGCTGCAGGCGGCTGCGTAGAGAATCAGCCAGCGCCAATCGTGCGCTGCAGATCAGGCTTCATCTGCTGTAGCTGGGCGCCCCAGTATTCCCAGCTGTGGACGCCGTAGGGAGGGAAGTTGAACGTGGCGTTGTTGCCACCGGCGGCAATGTAGGCGTCCTGGAACTTGATGTTGCTCGGGCGCAGAAGGCTCTCCCCTAACTGACCGATGACGTCGGCGCCGCCCAATTCTGACGGCGTGCCGTTACCGGAGTAGATCCACAGGCGGGTGTTGTTGGCGACCAGCTTTGGGATCTGCGCAGTG
>JBKPSU010000078.1:0-17875 GCA_046735135.1 Actinomycetota bacterium | reverse complement strand
GCTCGTCACGTCACCTGCCATGGCGGCGCGGACGAACGGTGTTACCGGTTCGCCCTCGACGAGCGGCTTGACGTCGCGCACCCACGCGTACTTCTGGCCGCCATGCCGCCACTCGCTGAGATCCTGGCTGGGAGCCGCCATTTCCGAGTTCGCGCTGTAGGCCCAGAGTTCCATCGTGAAGTCGCCCGACACGTCGGCGGGTTCGGTGGGCGGCGGCGGCATGTCGACAGGCAGTGTCCAGGCCGGGTCGGGCGGTTGCTCACCGCGGCGCAGAAACAGCGCGCTGGCCCGTGCGACGACGGTGCCGTTCTGCCGCATCGCGGCGTCGACCAGGCGGATGCGCCTGCCCTCGCGCTCGACGGTGGTGTCCACCCGTACCGGTTCGGCCAGCGCGACGGGGCGCAGCAGGTCGACGGTCAGTCGCGCCGGTTGCAGATCCGGATCGCCACCCGCAAGCTCGATGGCCCGGCCCAGAAGGCCGCCGACATAGGTGCCGCTGATCGTCGAGCCCCATGGTCCACGGGCGAGCAGGCTGGGTACGAGTGCGTCACCGTCGACGCTGAAGAACGCCTGGCCGTGGTTCGTCATCGCCAGTGACGATAGCTGGCCTAACTTTCGACGATGTCGTCGTACTCGTCGTGCTTCTCCAGGTAGGCGGCGACCATTGGGCACATGGCCTTGATCCGCAGGCCGGCATCGCGGGTCTCCTGCAGCGCCTGGCCGATGAGAATCGTTGCCAGGCCGCGTCCTTCGTAGTTCTTGTCCACCTCGGTGTGGGTGAATACGCGTTTGTCGCCGCGGTCGAGGTACTCCGCCTTGCCGACCACCTGGCCGTCGACCGCGATGGTGTACTGATCCGCCTCCGCGGTGACGGTGGTGGGCGCCCCGGTCTTGTCTTCAGTCATCATTCCCCTTCGGGTTCGGTCTCGGCCGCAGCGTGGCGTTCGGCAGCGGGGGAGCGGGCAGTCGCGCGACCGCCCCGCGGTATCCCTCGACGGAACCGAAGCGGGAGTCGCGTTCTTCCCACAGCCTGCGGTAGGTGGCGATGTCGTCGTGGCTGCGACCGACGAAGTTCCACCACATGACCAGCTGCTCGTCGAACGGCGGGCCCCCGAGCAGAATCGCGCGGGCGGCGCTGTCGCCGCGGTTGCGCAGCGTCAGGCAGTCGCGTCCGGCGGGCTGGAACGCCAGGTCGGCCACGTCGAGCGCGGTGCCTGCGACCTCGAGTTCGCCCTGGTCGAGCAGCACACCGTGCTCGAAGGACGGGTCGACGTCGAGCGTGACTTCCGCGCCCGGATCGATATCGATCTGTGCGCCGAGCAGCGGCGTGAAGGTGTGCACGGGTGACCGGCTACCCGAAAGCTCGCCGAGGAACACCCGAAGGACCGCACCGGGCACCGACACGGGCACGGGCGCGTAATGGGCGAAGTCGCGGCCGGTGTCGCGATCGGAATCGGGCAGCGCGACCCACAGCTGCACGCCGTGCAGCGCCGTCGTCGCGGATGTGGACACTTCCGAGTGGCAGATGCCCGCGCCCGCCGTCATCAGGTTCAGTTCGCCGGGCCGGACCATGGCGTGCGCGCCGGCGCTGTCGCGGTGCTCCACTTCTCCGCTGAACAGCCAGCTCACCGTCTGCAGCCCGGTGTGCGGATGCGGCGGCACGTCCATCCCGCCGCCGCCGCGCACGTCGTGCGGGCCGTAGTGATCGGCGAAGCACCACGCCCCGATCAGCGACCGCTCCCGCTGCGGAAGCGTGCGACGGACCCGGATGGCCCGCGGGCCGCCCAGCGGCACTTCGCGCGGATGCAGCACTCCGGTGAATGCCGATGCCGCGCAAGCTACTTCGGCGGGCGCGGTATCGGTGTTGCTCACCTGATCACAGTAGCGCTACCCCGTCATCGCGGAGCGGATCACATCGAGGTCGTGATCGTCGATCCGAAAGACACCGAAGCGGAACTTGTACCCCCAGCGAGAATTATCCTCGATGAAGCCGAGCCGTTCGATCAGCGGTTTGATCGGTGTCTCGGTGCAATCGAGGAAGTCGACGTTGCGCCGCCACGGGTGGAAGTCGTCGGTCAACTCCACCTGATAGGGCTCATCGTCGGCAACCTGCCCGATGGCGGTGAACGCCTGCAACGGCTCGCCGTCGGGGTACACGGTCCGCGGCGAGTAGAAGACGATCCAGTCGCCTCGGGCCATCTTGCGCAACATGTTCGGCTTACCGTGGTTCGCCTGCGTGAAACGGCCGCGGACGCCTCGTTCGACGTGGTCGCGGCTGACGGTGTTCATCCAGTTCGTCATGTCCGCACGCTAAGCCGCCGCTCCGACACCCGAGGGTGTGCGATGAACAGCCTGTGGATAACTGCCGGGGGTGTGCTGCTAGAACGGGCTGCTGTTGGACTGCCACTTCGCCTCGTCGGGGCGGGGCCCGTATTTCGCGACATAGGCGTCATGGATGTGAGCGTTCTTTTTGCGGTTGAGCTCGTCGACGAGGTTGGGGTCGAAGCCGTGCTGTGCCAGCCGGTGGCGCCGCCACACCTTGTTCAGCGCCAGCGATATCAGCAGGGCCCAGATGTAGATCGGCGCCGTCATCTCCATGTGCACGTATAGCGATGCTGGCAGCAGCCAGAACGGCGCGAGCACCAGGAACGGAGGGATTGCCCAGCGGATCACGTGCCTGCGGACGGCGCCCGGCCCGGCCAGGTCGTTGCGCACCCAGTCGCGATACTCGTCGGGAAGCCTGCGGCCGAAGACATAGCCGATGAACTGGATGGGTTGGGGGCGCTTCATGCGCGTTCTCCTTCGAGTGCACCCGCCGCCAGCGCGGCGGCATTGATCCGGGTCAGCACCGTGTGCAGGTGCTCGAGTTCATCGAGGCCGACGCCGAGTCGCTCGATCACTGCGGGCGGGATTTTGAGGGCCCGCCTGCGCAGCTGCAGGCCGGTTTTCGTGAGTTCGACGTCGGTGGCGCGCTCGTCGGCCCGGCTGCGCGAGCGGGTGATCAGGCCGAGCGTTTCGAGCCGTTTGAGCATCGGGGACAGGGTCGCCGAATCCAGCTGCAGCGACGTCGCGATCTCCTTGACCGACAGCGCGTCGCCGGTCCTGTCGGCACGATGGTGGTCCCACAGCGCGAGCATCACGAGGTACTGCGGGTGGGTCAGTCCCAACGGCTCCAGCAGCGGCCGGTACACCGCGAGCACCGCCCGGTTGGTGATGGCCAGCGCGAAACAGACCTGACGCTCGAGGGCCAGGGGATCGACCTCTTCCTCGACGACTGTCATACGAAGAATAGTACGCTAATAGATAGCGGCCTAACTAAATGGTGAGGAGCCTCACTCGCCCGTTGTTAGCATCAGCGCATGAGTGACTGGCTGACGGCCACCGAGGCTCGGGAAACCAGCTTCGGCAAGCCGCCGACGGGTAGGCGCCGCTACAACGAGGACGAGGTCGACGCGTTCCCCGAAAGGGCGGAAGCCGCGATCGCCCAGCCGGACAGCCGCAGATGACCGACGGCCCGATTCGCGACGACCACGCCGAGCTGCTGCGTCGGCGCGACATGACCGAGGACGCCGCCCGGCCCGACGCCGTCGAGCGCAGGCACGCATCCAATGGCAGGACCGCACGAGAAAACATCGACGATCTCGTCGACCCTGGCACGTTCATCGAGTACGGCCGGTTCGCCATTGCCGCCCAGCGCTTCCGCCGCGAGCTCGACGACCTCATCGCGCGCACCCCGGCCGATGGTCTGGTGGCGGGCACCGCGCGCATCAACGGCGAGCTCTTCGGTGGGGAACGCAGCGCCTGCGCCGTGCTGTCGTATGACTACACCGTGCTCGCAGGCACGCAGGGCTATCTCGGGCATCGCAAGAAGGACCGCCTCTTCGAGCTGATCGAGCGGATGCGGCTGCCGACGGTCTTCTTCGCCGAAGGGGGAGGCGGCCGGCCGGGTGACACCGACTATCCGACCGTTTCGGCGCTCGACACGCGCGCGTTCAAACTGTGGGCGCGGCTGTCGGGGCTGGTGCCGCGTATCGCCGTCGTCAAGGGCCGTTGCTTCGCAGGCAACGCCGTCATCGCCGGCTGCTCGGATCTCATCGTGGCCACCCGTGACGCCTCGATCGGCATGGGTGGCCCCGCGATGATCGCAGGCGGCGGTCTCGGCGATGTCCATCCCGACGAGGTCGGCCCCATCTCGATGCAGGAGCCCAACGGTGTCGTCGACGTGGTCGTCGCCGACGAGGCGGCGGCGGTCGCCGTCACGAAACGACTCATCGGATACTTTCAGGGCTCAACCGCGCCCGGCGTCGCACCCGACCAAACCGCCTTGCGCACAATCGTTCCCGAACGCGATCGGCGCGCCTACGACGTGGGCCCGGTCGTCGAGACGCTGGCCGACGAGGGATCGGTGACGTTTCTGCGTCCCAGCTTCGCCCGCGAGATGGTCACTGCACTCGCCAGGATCGAGGGCCGTGCCGTCGGGGTCATCGCCAACGACACCCGCTACATGGCCGGCGCGATCACCGCTGCCGCCGCCGACAAGGCCGCCCGTTTCCTGCAGCTGTGCGACTGCTTCGGCCTTCCCGTCGTGTCGCTCATCGACTGCCCGGGCTACATGGTCGGGCCGGCCGCCGAGGCCGAGGGGCTGGTGCGGCGCGCATCCCGCATGCTCGTCGCGGGCGCCGCGATGCGCGTTCCACTCGTAGCCGTCGTGCTGCGCCGCGGCTACGGCCTTGGCGCACAAGCGATGACGGGCGGCAGCCTGCACGAGCCGTTGCTGACGGTGGCGTGGCCCGGCGCGCACCTCGGCCCGATGGGACTCGAGGGCGCTGTCCGGCTGGGGCTGCGCAAGGAGCTGGAGGCGATCGCCGACGTCGATGAGCGCGAACAACGCGTGCGTCAGGTGACGGAGGCGGCGCAGCAGAATGCCAAGGCGCTCAACGCCGCTCAGCTCTTCGAGATCGACGACGTCATCGATCCCGCCGATACCCGGCGCATCATCGCCGACACACTGGCGGCCGCAACGACACGCGTAGAGTTGCCCGCGGCGCGGCCGTTCGTCGATACCTGGTGAAAAGTGGGGACGGTGCCGCCATAGCGCCTCACGGCAAGTGGTCGCTCATAGCGACGGTTCTGGAGTGGTACCCGGGGCATGCCCGGCACCGTCGGTTTGTGTAACGGCACGTTGGCGCACGATATTCCGCTGGCGAGCGTGCATATTTGCAGGCACTTTCACGGCGTGTCCGCGTGCAGACACGCGCTCGCGAGGGCGGGGGAGGCGTAACTAGTTGGTTGCCAGTGCCGCGGCGATGGCGCGCCGCATGTCGTCCTCGTTGACGATCAGGTCGTTGTCGGCGGCCTGCGCCAGCAGCTGAGGCGGCGTGCTGCTCAACCGCCGGGCCCGCTCGTGCTTGCAGTGCACGACGACCTTGCGAGCGAACCGGCCGTTGCCAGCCGTGTCCAGTGCCGTGCCGTGTTCGATAGGGGTGTCGCGCAACCGGGCCGCCTCGTCGCGAAGCAGCGGCCACGCCGCGTCGGCGATGGCGATTTTCTCCTTACCCGCGATCAACCGACCGATCTGCACGATCTCGTCGGCCGTGTAACTGGCGAACGACAGCGTCAAGTGGAACCGCGACGCCAGGCCGGGGTTGGCCTTCATGAACCGCCGCATTTCCTTGGGGTAGCCCGCGACGATCACCACCAGCCGGTCGCGGAAGTCCTCCATGTATTTCAGCAGGGTGTTGATTGCATCCTTGCCGAACGAGTGGCCCTCCTGCTCGGGCGCCAACCGGTAGGCCTCGTCGATGAAAAGCACACCGCCCAAGGCGGATTCACAGACCTCTTTCATCCGAGCCGCGGTCTGCGAAATGTATCCGACGACCAGGTCCTCCTCGGTGACCTCGACGACGGTCGGCCGCTCGATCTTGCCCAGCCCGAACAGGAACTCGGCCGCGATGCGGGCGAACGACGTCTTCGCCGTCCCGGGCGGCCCTTCCAGCACCATGTGGTTCTCGTTCGTCATCGACGTCTCCTCGCCTCTGGCGGCAAGTATCTGGTCGATCTGAATCTCGGTGCGCCACACGGTGATCTGTTCCTTCGGCCCGGACAGGCCGATCAGTTCGTCGAGTTTGCGCTGCGCTTCGGCGAGAACTGTGTCCTTCTGCTCCTCCAGCGCCGCGGCCACCCGCTGGGCCTTCGACGTCTGCGTGCTGGGGTCCCACGGGTCGGTCCTGGTGGAGATGGTCTCGGAGTCCGTGACGATCAACCGGTAGCCGGGGTTCGCCAGCGCCTGCGCTGCGGCGTCGAGCAGCACGCCGTTGTTCGTCGCCTGCTCGAACGACGCCCGTGCCGACTCCTCCTGTCCCAGTTCGCGCTGGCACCAGCCTTTGGTCAGCGCCGCGTCGGCGGCGATGTATTGGTTTTTCGTACCGACGGTGCCGGCGCGATCCAGCGCGGTCTGGAACTGCCCGACGCTGGCGGCGGCCGCGGCGGCGAGCGTGTCGACGGCCGCGGTCAGGTCGTCCACGACGTGAGTGGCATGGGCGGGCGGCGATTTCGCGGTGATCTTCAGGACATCCGGCCAGCGTTGCGCCAGATGATAGGCGGCCGCGCCGATGAACTGCGCCCATTGGGCTGCCATCGCGTCGCCGGAGACGACGGGATCCTCGAGCACGTCGAGCGCTTCGACAAACCGGCGCTCGCCGATCAGTGCCGCGGCGTAGGCCAGTGCGATCGTCGGCCGCGACCACACCGGCATCGTGACGTACAGCGGAGCGTCGAGTCGGGCATGCAGATCGCCGTCGACCAACCCGATCCGGCGCGTCTCGCGGTACAGCGACCGCGAATTGCGGTGCGCGGCCTCGAGGACGTCCATCGCCTGATCCCCGCACGCGATCCTGCCGAGCCAGGCATCGGACATCGACGGCTGAGCGGCGGTGATCGCGACGAAACCGGCCAGCGCCCCGCGGGTGTCGCGGGCCTTGTATCTCTCGAGCGCAGTGTCGAACGCGCGGCGCTGGTCAGTCGGGGCGTTCATCGACTGCTCCTCACGCCGTCTGGCCTGTCGCACCACCGAGGAACGGCTGCTCGGCCTTGAACGTGGCGATCTGCACATCGGTGGTGAACGTCGAGGTGGAGATCCGCACCGTCGACGCCGATAGCTGGGTGAACGACAGGTCCGGTGTCGGCGCGTTGCGCTCGGCGTCCCCGATCGTGATGACCGTCGACGCCAAGCCGGCCGGCGGCGGCCCTGCGGCACGGTCGCTGACGATGATCGACGGCACGAACTCCGGCGGCTGTCTGCGGTCGACGACCGCGATCAAAGGCTGCTCGAGCGCGCGCCAGCGGGCGGGCTTGTCGGTGTAGATCGCGATGCGCTCGCCGACGGCCGCCGCGCGCACCAGCAACTGGCAGACGTATGGCAGGCCGGTGTGCAGCGCGATCCGGGTGGCCTGGTCGGGATCGGTCAGCGACATCAGCAGGAGATCGCCGCGCTGGGTGGTGCCGACGAGCACGCCCGACGAGCCGACCGGAAGGTCCAGCGGGGCGAAGTCCAACGGGCGGCCGGGCATCGCGTCGAAGCCGCGCGGCAGCGGGGCCGAGCGCGCCGCCGCCGGACCCTGGAAGCCGGGCAGCGGATTGAGGTATAGCGTGGGCGGCCGGGTCGGCGCCTGCGGATCGTTGACCCGCACCAGTGCCGACACCCACGGCCGGTCCTCGGTCGGTCCACGCTTCTTGGTCAGCGAAATCGTCTGCACCACAGCATCGGAACGCAGCGCCCACATCTGGTTCAGCGTGCTGGTGGTGATGTCCTCCGGGGAGAAGTAGTACGACGTCAGATAGCCGGGGTGCGCCTCGACCGACTTCCACGCCTCTGTCGGCTCGATCGGGGTGGGCCGGCGGGGACCCGCCACCTCGTCGGACTCCGGTTCGGCGGGCACCGCCGCCAGACCGGCCCCCAGTTCGATGAGTGCGGCGTCAATGTCCTTGGCGGTCAACGCATTAGCGCGAACACCGCGCTGCAGTAGCGCGTTCACGATGCGTTCGGTTGCGGCCGCTGCGGCCGCTCCCACCGTTGTCCGGTAGCCAAGCCCTGCGACCGATTCGGCGAGGTCGAGGCGCACCACAAGGTACGTCCGGCGCTGTCCGGCCGCCGGACGGTCGGCAAGCAGGGTGGAGTACAACGGCGGGTAGCCTGCGCCGCGTCGCACGCGCAGACCGCTGGACACCACATCGATGCCGGACAGCCGGATGCCACCTGGCTGATCGAGCAGACCCGTCAATGCATCCAGCGGCAACAGGTTGGGCGTCAGCGTGGTGGCCGACCCGGTCAGCAGCGTCGGTGAATAGGCCTGGCCGGTGACCTCGATCATGGTGATCGCTTCGCCGTCGAATCGATCGGAAACCCGCACGCCGTACAGCGATGCGCCGTGCGGGATGTCGACTGCAGGGGCGGGCGGATGGCTGCGGCGCCTGCGCATGCGCCACCGCATGCGATCGACGATCCAGCGGAATGCATTGCGGCGGTACACCGTCACCAGCAGCGCAGCTGCGGCGATCACGCCCACTGCGACCGTCGGCCACCATGACGTGCGACCCGGCGGGAAGATCACCAGCGCGGCGATCAGGGCGACCTCGACGCCGATCACGGCGGGGATCGTCGCGTTGATGCCGACCGTGCGCGCCTTCATGTTCGCCTCCTACGAACCGCAGTGGCCGCGACGACCGCGATCGCCAGCGCGGCCACCACCCCCGCGCCGATGAGCGCGGTGTTCCGCGGCCTCAGGTCCGGCGCAGGCGGCGGTGCGGGCACATTGAGCAAGGACGTCAGATTCTCCGGTGGCAACCGGTCACCCGACGGCACGTCGAAGGTGAGCGCCGCGACCGGGTCGAGGACGCCGTAGCCTACCCTGTTGTCGACGCCACGCGGGGGGTTGTGCGCGGTCTCGGTGATGCGGCGAATGACCTGGTGCGCAGAGAGATTCGGGTATTTCGCGCGGACAAGGGCGGCCACCCCCGAGGTGTAAGCGGTGGCAAAGCTGGTGCCGGACAACGGCGTTGCCTTTCCTGGCTCGCGGCCGGGCAGCGCGTTGATCGGTGCGCCGTTCACGCTCGAGAGCCCCATGATCTGTAGACCGGGCGCCGCGACGCTCACCCACGGACCCGCGATGCTCTGCGGCAGCGGCTGGCCGTCGGGCGCCACCGCGCCGACCGTGAGCACGTAGTCGGAATACCAGGCGGGGGTGACGATGGTGGAGACGTCCTGCCAGTCGCGCGGGTCGTTGGGCCGCAGCGGGTTGAACACCGGGTTCTGTCCGCAGGAGCTTTCCTCGCCCTCGTTGCCCGCAGCCGAAACGATTACGACGTCCTTGTCGACCGCGGCGTAACGGATGGCGGCCCCGAGCGCGGCCTGGTCGATGTGCTGGGCGGCGTTGATGCACGCCGTCACGGAGATGTTCATCACCCTGACGCCGAGATTGGCGAGGTGTACGACGGCGCGGGCCAGCGTCGCGATATCGCCTGCTTTACGGCGCATTTCGTCGTTCTCGCCGGGCGCGGGCCGCGCCGGTCCGAACGCCGACGACGACTGGCGCACAGAGATCAGGGCGACGTCGGGGGCGACGCCGACCACTCCGTCGGGGCTGCCCGGTGGAGGCGCCGGCACGGGCGGGTACTCGTCGTCGCCGGGACCTGCGGCCGGCGCCATACCCTCTTCCGGCGGCGCCACATCCTCTTCCGGCGGCGCCACACCCTCTTCCGGCGGCGGTGCAACCTCTTCCGGCGGCGGCGGCGGCGGTGGCGGTGGCGGTGGGGGAGCGGGTGGCGGTTGGGTGACCGTCACCGTGCTCGGCGGCGGCGGTGCGGGCGGCGGTGTCGTCGGAAAAGGTGATGCGGGAACGCCGGGAGGGGGCGGCGCCGCACCGATGCCCGACGGCATCGGCGGTGGCTTGGCGCCGGGATCGGACGGCTGCGCCCCGATGATCGACGCGACCACTGTGCCGTGCGAATCGCAGTCGAAAAGGCCGCCGTTCTCGTCACCCATCACGTAGTCACCGCCGGCGAACAACGCGGGCAGTCGTGGGTTCGGCGTGACGCCGGTGTCGATGAGCCCGACGGTCACGCCGGCGCCGGTGGAGTACTTCCAGGCCTTGGCGATGTCCAGCATCACGTTGCCGGGCGCGGGTTGCGTGACGTCGGGGTTGGCCACCGTCAGCGGATCGGCGCAGGTGTTCTCCTGCTTCATCTCCTGGTCGGGACCGGGTGTGTCGTCAGACGGCAGCGCGGCCGGGTCGACACCGGGTTTGTCGATCGCCACGGCCGCCGCGGGCGTCATCACGTTGGCGCCAAGCAGCAGGACGGCCACCGCCGCCGCAGACGAGGTATGCGCCCCGCGGGTCAATCGATCCATCAGTGATAGCGCACGTATTGCAGTAGGCCGAGCGCCCACGCGGCGAACGGAACCACCAGCGCCAGCAGGATGTACTCGGTGTACTCCACGACCTTACGCACGGGAGGCGAGAAGATTCGCGGCGGCACGACGGTCGCGGCCACCAATCCCAGCGCGGCGATGCCGAGCGCAACACCCGCGGCAACCAGCGCGGCGGTGGTGTCGGTCGGCGACGCACTCAGTCCGTACTTGGCGGTCGCGACCAGCATGGCGGTGACCGCGGTGCCGACGAGAATGATCGCGTGCCGCCGGTCGCGGAATGCCCTGGCGCGCAGGATGAGAATGGCGGCGACCGCGCCGAGTACCACCAGCTGAGCCCATTCCCGCTCGCCGCTCGGCGTGGCCACGACCCATGCCGCAGGCACCGCGAGCGCGGCGACCCCGAGCAGCACGCCGGTCAGCACCGCGTTGGACTTTTGCGCCGCGGCGGCCACCTGCTCGCCGGTCAGAGTGACGTCGGAGGGCGGGCCGTGCTCGACCGGTGAGATGGTGTCCTCGGGCTGGCCCGGCGCACGGGCGAAAATGTCGCGGCCGGTGATGGAGCCGAACGTCTGGCGCGGGACATTCGCCATCTGCAGCGCGATCGCGGGGCCCACGGAGACCGCGACCAACACGGCGACCAACACGGCCACGGCGATGCGCGGCCCCGGCACTTCCCAGTACATCCGCACCAGCGCGACCGCGGCCGCGCCGAACCCTGCGGTGACGATGGCCGCGGTCGCCGTCCAGTAACGGCCGGTGAATCGCACCAGCAGCCATACGCCGGCCAGCGTGGTGACAGCGGCGAGGAACGCATGCGGAGCGCGGGGGGAGTCGCCGGGCGGGGCCGTCGCGGCGGCCAGTGCCGCGGTGACGAGCGCGGCCCATGCTGCCCCATCGGTGACGGCACGCCCCGCGCCGAGTCGCCCGGCGATCGCGATCATGCCGACGAGGCAGATGGCGATGGCGGCGAACAGGATCGGCACCAGCGGGAAGCTTTCGTGTGCCCAGCGCATCCGCCACAGCAGCATGCCTGCCACGCCGAGCGCGCCGCCGATGATGACCGTCGCGACCGCGAGGGCCGTCTGCGCCGATACCCGGACGAAGTGGTCCGAGGCGTACTGCGCGAGCGCCGTCGACACGTTCTCGACGACGGGCCCGTAGCGTTCGGCCTTGCCGGCGGCCACCAGGGCGAGTACATCGCCGTCGGCGATGTTGTGTCCAGCGAGCGAGACGTCAGACGCCAGCGCCGACATGCCCGCCGCCCGCGCGAATTCGTATGGAGCAGGCGGTAATTCGGCGGCGCCGCGACCGCGCAGCACCTTGTTGATCGCGATCACCGTCGGGTCGACCAGCGTGTTGAGCGGCGCGGCGGACGGCAGCACGAGATCGATCTGATGCGATTGGCCCGCGAGGATCGACACCCGGCACGACGGCGGGACCTCGACTGGAGTCTCGGTGTGGCGTGCCGGGGTTGGGGCCGGTTCGCGGACCGTCGTCACGGGCGTTCCCGCGGTCCGTCGGTGGTGGACGCGAAGTGCTCCCCGATCGCCGAGGTGATCTCGATGAAGCGCCGCCGCGTCACCGGGGACATCTCCGAGGTCACATCGATCACGCCGCCGGGGCGCAGATGCGAGTCGAAGGGCACCTCCACCACGACCTGACCGCGGCTGGCGAACTGCTGCACCAGGATTGACCGCGTGCGCTTGTCGGCGTGGCCGTCGGAGTCGTTGAGCACCACGACCGTGCGATGCAGCAGACCCGTGTAGCCGCGGTTGGCCAGCCACTCCATCGTCTGGCCCGCGGCGGATGCGCCGTCCACCCACGGCGAGGAAACCACGATCAGGGCGTCGAGATCGCGCAGCACCTCCTGCGCGATCGCGGAGTCCATCGTCGAGCCGCAGTCCACGATCGAGATCGTGAAGTGCCGGTCCAGCCGCGCCGTGGCCTCACGGTAGATGGCGGGGTCGAGCACGCGTCGCCGTGCCGTGCTGGATTCACCCGCAAGGACGAACAGCCCCGCGGAGTTGTTGCCCACCCGGCTGCGAACGTCGGCGAAGGTGTCGAGGTGTTCGTCGGAGGCGAGCTCCCAGTACGACCCCGCGGCGTTCGGGTCGATCCGGCTGCCGAGCTTGCCGAACGCGGTGTCGGCGTCGATGGCGACCACGCGGTCCTCCTGCCGAAACTCCGCGAAGATCGATCCGACGCTGGCCGCAACGGTGGTCTTGCCGACGCCGCCCTTGCCGAAGACGCCGATCTTGTAGTGGCCGCGCAGCAACGAACGGATCTTGTTCTCCAGGTCGGAAAGCCGCTGCTCGTCCGGCGACGGTCCGAGGTTGACCACCCCGAAGGTGCTGCGGTAGACGAATCGGCGCCAGCCTTTGCGGGGCGGCATCTTCTTGGTGGGCACCAGTTCACTGGTGCGGATGCTGTCGACATACGAGTAGCCGGCCGCCGGTGGTGCCGCGGCGGGCGCGACGGCCCAGTGCGGCGAGGCCCCCGACGGCGACTGAGGCGACCATTCCTGGCTGGCCGGTCGCGGCCCGCGCTCACGCGGTGGTTCCTGTTGCCATCCCGGCGGGCCGGGCCGCCCGGTCGTCGGCGGCATCAATCGGGTGGATTCGGCCTGTGCGTCCTCGGGGCCTCTGCCCTCGGGACGACCCGCGGGAGGGCCACCGGCTTGCGACGGAGCGCCGCCCGTCTGCGACGGAGATGCCCCCAGTTCGGGGGGCCGGACCGGTGGCGGCGCCTGACGGAAACCGCCCGGCGGTATGCGCTGCGGTCCGGTGTGCCAGGTGTCGCGGCGGGAATCGTCGGGACCTGTGGGCCGGACCAACGGCTCGGTCGGCCGGCGTCCGGGGGCTTCCGGCATGCGGCGGCCGTCGGTGTCGAGAGCACCGGGCCGTGGGGTGTCGGTGTCCTCGTCGTGTGTGGAAGGCGGCGGCGCCTCGGTCGGACGGCTCGGGAGCTCGTCGTTGTCGGCGGGTGGTGAAAGGTGCTCCCGCAGAAAGTCGTCGCGTTCGGTCACGGCGTCAATCCCTTCCGTGACCGACCTGACTGGGTGTTCATGGTCTCCTCCGGTCAATATCGATGTCTGCGGGCGTTACTGCGTCTGGCCGAGCGGGGCCGCTTCCATGGGGCCTGCCACGGTGTCGTGCTGTGTCATCGCGTCGGTCCGGCTGAGTGCGGGTCCTGGCGCGAACACCCGGATCAGCGGCCACGGTGCCTGCCGCGCCATGGGCGGTGAAATGCCAAGCGCTCGCAGCGTTTCGTCGTCAAGCGAGATCCCGTACCGCACACCTTGGTCGCTGATCCACCACATGGACTCGCGGCTGGCTGCGTCCGGCGCGGCGCCGGTGGTCATCACCAGGTTGGTTGCATCCGGGGACATATATACCTGGTCGGCCTCGACGCTGGCGGGCGACCGGTCATTCTTGACCAAACGCAACAGCCGGTCGTCCGAGCCGATCGGGATCGGTAGCCCCTTTCCGGACAGCACCGCCGTGGTCGCGGAACGGTCGGTCGACCCCTTCGACCAGCTCAGGCAGGTCACCGGGTTGGACTTGGTGTCGACGAGCTCGAGGCGCGTTGTCGGGTAGTAGTCGACAGGAAGGCTCTCCACCACCGGCACGTTCGTCAGCCGGTCCGGCGCGACGATCACGGGCA
The DNA here is from genome assembly GCA_046735135.1 of Actinomycetota bacterium. Classification (GTDB taxonomy): domain Bacteria; phylum Actinomycetota; class Actinomycetes; order Mycobacteriales; family Mycobacteriaceae; genus Mycobacterium. The sequence goes on along the minus strand of JBKPSU010000078.1, from coordinate 3,786 downwards.
CCTCGTCGCCGAACGAGTTGGCCGACCGCAGCAGCGACGCCACGAACGGCGAGATGGGTTGCACGCCGTTGCGCAGCAGCACATAGAACCTGTCGGCGTTGGTCTGCAGGTCGCGCACCGACAGCACCGAACCGACGACCGCCTCAGGTGCCACGTTGAACTGCGAGGGCGCCCCTGCGCCGGGGATGACAGGGGTGTTCAGCGGTTCGGTCGCGGGCAGGGCGTCGAACAGCGGGGTGGAGAGCTTCACCGGCTGCGGCGCATCCGTGTCCACCCCGAGTGCCAGCGTCACCGCCTTGTTGGACCGGTCGATCATCGACCGCTGCCCGTTCCAGATCACGTAGGTCTTGTCGTCATGCTGGGCGAGCACCGCCTTCGGCGGCTGCAGCGGCTGGGTGCGCGCACCGACCGAGGTGGGCCCGCCGATCGCGGTGACGACGGGCATGCCGTTCGTGTTGTCCGGCGCGGTGTCACACACCGTCCACTCCGAGCCGTCGGCGGTACGCAGCGGCATGCTCGCCGGAGCGCCAGCGATGCCGACCGAGGGGCCCTGCGGGTACTTGGCGATCTCATTGGCCTTGACGAAGGTCGGGTTGTTCGCCTGGCCCGCGATCAGCCGCGCGCTGACGAGGTTCACCGCGGGATGCAGGCGCCCGTCGACCAGAACATAGATCGCGCCGGTATCCCGGTCGGCCAGGATCGCCGACTTGCCGACCTGCCCGGCGGGCTTGAACCAGGACAGCACGAACATCAATGCGACGGCGAGAAGCGCGAAGACGAAGCCGAGAATCAGCGACGCGCGCTGGCGCTGCACCGGGTCGAACTCCATTCGCACACCGTGGTGCGACAGCGCCGCGGCATTTCGACGGTTCCAGAAAAAGTGCGCCGACACCTGAAGTCCACTGGCCAAATTCAAAGCCATGACTCAATACCTTACTTGCGGGCCGCAGCCGTCGCGTCGCAGATTCGGGGAGCGAAGCAGCCGCTCATCAGTGATTATTCGACATTTACTGAAAGCGTTGTCACGCCATTGGCGCTGCGGCCATCTTCGCCGCGTTGAGTAGGTTGGCGAGGTCCTGGCGCAGCCCGATGGCGGTGGTGGGCCAGATACTGGTCCACCGCGTGCCGTCGGGACCGGTCGTGTAGCTGATCGTGATGCGGCCCAGTTCCGTGTCGGCGACCGTCAGGACGTCGGGGTGAACCGTCTTCTTGATGCCGTGCTCGATCACCGCGACCACGGCCATCGCAGATTCGTCCATCCGCGTCGCGGCCGAAAGAATCGCCACCTGATCGGGCGAAAAGCCAAGTCGGGCAAGCGCCGTCGCGATGACATGGCGGTCCTTGCCGATGTTCTCGGTCAACGCCTGTTCGAGTGCGGCGCTTGGCACGTTGACACCGGCGATAGCCGCGGGTGAGCTGTCGGAGAAGGCATGCAGAACGGCGTCGCTGATCAGCTCCACCTGCGCGTCGGCCAGTGCGGCCTCACCGAGCGGCGCGATCACCACTTCGTCGTCGCTGCGGGCGATCATTGCCAGCCAGCGCTCGCGTTGGCAGATCGACATCGTGCGCTCCTGCACAAGCGCCGCGGGATCGCCCCCGGCAGGCGCAGTGCCGTCCGTGGGCTTGGGCCTGCGGATGACGACCATGATTTCGCGCTGCGGCCTGCCGATCACCGCCATCCAGTCGCGCACCGTGTCGTCGACGCGGCCGTCCTGGTCGATGACGCCGGCGGCGACCAGCGATGCGTATTCAGCGGTCTGGCTCAGCGGCACATCGCCGACGTCCGTCGCGACCGTTCCGTCGCCGTCCACCGACGGGATGAACGGCCGCAGCCGCAACGAGGTCGGCATCGATTCGACGCCGAGGAGTGCCTGCAGCACCCAGATTCCCGACGTCGTGGTCGTCAGGTCCGCCATTGCTTCGCTACCTACTTTCGCGGCTCGACGTATGAGGGGAGGCCAACACGGCGGTCGGCCTCCCCTTGGCTACGGGCTGTGTCGGCTCAGAAGCCGAACGACTGGCCCGCGGCTTGATCCGTGCTGATCATGTCGCTCAGCGCGGTGTCCACCACGCTGGAGTGCCGCAGGATCACGTCCTTGCCTGCGTCGATGCCGGAGTTGATCATCATCTGCGCCTGCTCGAAGGACATACCACCGCTGCCCTCGAACTCTTCGCGGACGCTTGCGAGCGCGGTCTGCGCCTGGCTGCGGACGTCCTCGAGCTGGGCGCTGGACTGCGCGACGGTGTGCACGTAGTCCGGGATCGCCGCCGGGTTGTATACGAAGTGGTCCATTGACTAGTTCCTTTCAGATCACTACTGGGCGGAGACGCTTCGGACGGCCTGGCTGGCGTGCTCTTCCTGCGTCTGATAGTGGTCAGCCGCGGACCGCAGGGCCTGGATCAGCTCGCCCCACTGGGTGTTGAGCTTCATCTGGGCGTTGTGGATGTCCTCGGTGGTGCCGACGTTGGCGGTGGCGGCCTGGCCGAACCAGCCGCCCTGGCCGTTGATGTCATGTGATGCGGCGAGGTAGTTGTTCAGCGTCTGCTCGGCTTGTTCGCGAAGCTGATCGAGTTGCGTTGCTACAGCGCGCAATTTGTCTGCGCCAACGAGAATGTTGTTTGCCACGAAGTTCCCTTTTCCTTATCTGACTGGCATCTGATTGGCCGATCGTCTGAGCCTATTCCGCTGCGGGCGGTGGTCTCTGCACCAATTTCGCGGTCAGTCCTCCCTCCCGGTTCGAGGGCCAACCGTCAATTGCACGGTTCTGCCCTCTGCGGCTTCCTTGCCACGTTCGTCGCGCGGCATGGGCGGCGGTGGCGCCCCGTAGAGTCCGCCGCCGGCACCCGTACCCGCGGGACGCACGGAGCTTGCGACCTCCGGGGCGCCGCCGGCGCCAGGGGCCCAGCCGGTCGGCAGTTTCGGCGGTCCCGGCGCGTTGAAGCTGCCCGTGGGCCGGGTGAAGCTCGACATCACGCCGCCGGCGCCGCCGAGACCGCCCGTGCCGCCGGCTCCGCCACCGCGGGCCGCGGCGTCGGTCGTGGCAGCCAGCGTCGTCGGGTCCACCGTGGCCGCCGCCTTCTCCAGGCCTGCGGTGGCGCCGCCGGCATTCATCCCCTGAGTCAGCGGTCCGAGCATGCCCATCGCCATCTGCGGGAATTGGCCCAGCATCTGGGGGAACTGTCCGAGCATCTGCGGCAGCTGACCGAATTGGCTGAGCATCTGCGGGGCCATCGATCCCATCGACTGGGCGGCGCCCGCAGGAGCAGCGGTGCCCGGTTGCACGGCGCCCGATGCCTGTTCGACACCCTGCAGGCTCTGCGACATCGCCGCATTGGCGCCGCCGTTGGCGGCGGCCTGGCCGATCGCCGCGGCCTGTCCGGCCGGTCCCGCCGGGTTGGCGGTCAGCGGTGCGGGTGGAGGCGGGACGCCGAGTGCGGCGATGATCGGCGTCACGAAGGCCTCGTAGGAGCCCATCAGCGACGCATTGTTCGTCCAGAAGTGTCCGAAGTACTCGGTGTCGAGCCCGACGATCGCGGGGGTGTTCTGGCCGATGACGTTCGTTGCGACGAGGCCGGCCTGGGCGGTGCGGTTGGTGGTGCAGATCGGCACCTGAATCATCGCGGCCTTGGCGACCGCGTAGGCCTGCTCGATCGCCGCCGCCGACGCCGCCGATTGCTGAACCCAGCCCGCGAGCGCTTCGAGTGCCGCCACGTAGGGCATCGCGGTGGCAACCATCGCGGCGCCGCCCGCGCCTTCCCATCCGGCCGCTGCGGTGGTGCCTGCGG
>JBKPSU010000077.1:0-27999 GCA_046735135.1 Actinomycetota bacterium | reverse complement strand
AAGTGGAGCTACTCCTCGCGCGGTGGGGAGTCCAAAACGCCGCAGCCACGGTGCATTAGCCGATGACGGACACCATCGTGTGGATCACGGGCGCCACTGCCGGTCTCGGCTCGGGGCTTGCGCGGACGGTTCCGTACCGCGACGCTCGCGTCATCAACCTTTCACGCTCGGTCCACCCAGACCTGGAGACCGTCAAATTCGATCTGACCGATCCGACAACCTATCCGAGTGTGCAGAACCACGTCGAGTCGACGCTCCGGAACTTCGCGGGCGAACGGGTGATCTTCATTCACAATGCGTACTACCCGGCCGTTCCGGGTTTCGTGTCCGAGGTCGACGGTGAGGAGTACCGGCGCGCAGTTCAGGCGAACGCGGCGGCACCGATGATTCTCGGCGACATGTTTCTTCGTGCCGTGCAGGATCGTTACGAATCCGGCTTGGTCATGATGTCGTCGGCCGGGGCCCGCCACCCATTCGAGGGCTTAGCGCACTATTGCGCCGCGAAGGCCGCCACCGAGATGTGGGTTCGAGTCGTACGACGAGAACTCAAGCGTCGTGGGCGCCGGACGTGGGTTGCGGCCGTTCGCCCGGGGTTCGTCGATACGCCCACAACCCGGATGAATGCCCTTCAGCCCGCCGAGTCCTATCCTGTCGGGCCCCAGATCAGCCAGCGGCTGGCGAAACGCGCTGACGTCCTCTCACCCGAGCAGGCCGGCCGTGACATCTGGGCGAAGCTCACACCAGTCCCGCCAGACACCTCGGTACTGCTGTTCGGCGAGATGGTCCCGGACCAGCCCCCTGCCTGATTCCGAGATGCCGTTACTGCCATCTTGACAGTGCGGGTCGCACCCTTGGACCGTATCCGCGTCGCTTCAGGATGGCTCAAAGTTGTGTTGAGGTGCGCTGCGAGCCTGGGTGGCCATGGCGACTCGGTGGGTGACGAAACTTTGCGACGCGGCAGATTTTGCGCGACAGCGTCCGTTGACTTTAAATCATTTAGACGATAATCTAGCGGCGCTTGCGGCTTCAAATGCATGTAGGTCAGCATGACGTGGCCGCTGTACCGATTGTCATTCGCGCTGATGCAACGTGCCGGCGCCACATACCGATGCCCATGAGCGAGCGGGCCTGTGCCACAAGCCCTTGAAGGAACCGCAGGATTTTCCAATGCAGATCCGCGAACATGTCCCAACCGGCAGGACTGCGTTGATTGTCACGCCGAGCGACACGGTGCTGACCTTCGACGAACTCGAGGCGCGCGCCAATCGCCTGGCGCACTTCTTCCTCCGGGCTGGCCTGCGGCCAGGCGACACCGTGGCTGCAATCCTGGAGAACAACGAACACGTACACGCGGTGACGTGGGCAGCGCGTCGTAGCGGGCTGTACTACGCGCTCATCAACACGCACCTCACCGCCGCTGAAGCAAGCTTCATCATCGACGACAGCGGCGCCAAGGCGGTGATCGGTTCACGCGCAACGCGGTCGGTGTGCGAAGGTCTCGGGGGTAACCTTTCTGGGGGCCTTCCGGCCGTGTTGTTGATTGCCGACGATGATCTCGATGGGTGGCAGCGCTACCCGCAATGTGTCGCGGGGGAACCGTCGACACCGATTCCGGACGAACTCGAAGGCGACCTGCTGCAGTACTCGTCGGGCACTACCGGACGACCGAAGGGCATCCGTCGAGAACTATCGGGGCTACCACCGTGTGATGCTCCCAACATGCTGGCACCGCTCATGGATGCAGTGGGAATAACCAGTCACACAGTGTATTTGAGTCCGGCGCCGCTCTATCACACTGCTCCGTCGTTCTGGTCAATGGCGGTGCAATCCAGGGGCGGGACCACGGTCGTGATGGAGAAATTCGACCCCGAGGGGGCGCTTGACTGCATACAGCGGTACGGGGTGACGCACGCGCAGTTCGTTCCCGCGATGTTCGTCCGCATGCTCAAACTTCCACCGCATGTGCGCGATTCGTATGATGTCAGCAGCTTGCAGCGGGTGGTGCATGCCGCGGCGCCCTGCCCAGTCGAGATCAAGCATCAGATGATCGATTGGTGGGGCCCGATCATCGATGAGTATTACGCCTCCTCCGAGGCGGTCGGCGCCTCATTCATCAGGGCCGAGGACTGGCTCGCACATCCGGGGTCGGTCGGGCGCCCCTTTGTGGGCACACCGCACATCCTCGATGAAGAGGGGCGCGAGCTGGCACCTGGTCAGGCGGGCGAGATCTTCTATGAGGGTGGCTACCAGTTCGAATACCTCAATGACGAAGTCAAGACATCTGCAGTGCGCAATCCGCAAGGCTGGGTGACGGTGGGGGATGTCGGCTATCTGGACGAGGACGGCTACCTGTACCTCACCGACCGCCGCCATCACATGATCATCTCGGGCGGAGTCAACATTTATCCGCAGGAATCGGAGAACCTGCTGATCACCCATCCGAAGGTGCTTGACGCCGCGGTCTTCGGTGTACCCGATGATGATTGGGGCCAGATCGTCAAAGGTGTCGTGCAGACCGTGGACCCTGCTGAGGCCACTGAGGAACTGGCCGACGAGCTGCTGCAGTGGTTGCGGGACCGCTTAGCACATTACAAGTGTCCGCGTTCCATCGCCTTCGAGCGTCAACTGCCTCGGACTGATGCAGGCAAACTCTACAAGCAAGAGCTTGTCAGCAAGTATGCGAATCAGCGATGACACCACCATCTTTCGAGTCATCCGGCGCGGACCGGATGAGTGCCTACGATCTGCTCTTGTATCGGGGTGAAGGGAATCCACGTACTCGCTCGGGAATGATGGGCGTAGAAATCGTGGACCGGGCACCGGCATGGGATGCGTTCCTTGCGTGCTACGACAGGGCATCTCGCACCGTGCCGCGACTGCGACAGAAGGTAGTTGCACCGGTGATCCCAACTGCGCGACCGCGTTGGGTGATCGATCCCGACTTCAACCTCGAATATCACGTACGAAGGATTCGCGTTCCTGAGCCGGGAACACTACGTACCGTCTTGGATCTCGCGGAGGTGTTCCTGCAGGGACCATTGGATGCTTCCCGTCCGTTGTGGACGGTGACTCTGGTCGAGGGACTCGAGCACGGCAGGGCTGCGGTGTTGTCGCACATGAGTCACGCAGTCACCGATGGAGTGGGCGGTATTGAGATGTTCGCCCAGTTGTTTGACGCCGAACGTGATCCACCGCCACGCCGCCCTGCTTCACCACCCATACCCCAGGATCTGTCGGCAACCGAGTTGACAGTGTCCGGGCTGCGCCAGATGCCTGAGGCTTTAGCTGGCGGGTTGCGTGGTGCGGTTCGGGGCGCCTTTTCGGCCGTCAGACATGTCGCGATCGAACCGGCATCGGCCCTCGGTGGAGTAGTCGACTACGTCCGATCCGGCTATCGAGTGATGAGTCCACCGGCTGACCCGTCGCCCTTGATGCGCCGGCGCAGCCTGACGACACGTTCTGAGGCGATCGAGGTGAGCGTCGAGGATCTGAAGTCTGCAGCGAAGGCATGCGGCGGCTCGTTGAATGACGCCTACCTGGCCGGACTGTGTGCTGTACTGCGGCGCTATCACGACGAACGAGGCGTGCCGGTCGCTACGGTGCCGATGGCCGTTCCAATCAGCCTGCGCACCGAGGATGATCCCGAGGCGGGCAACCGGTTCGCCGGTGTCACGCTGGCGGCACCCGTCGGCGAGGTGGATCCGGTCGCGCGGGTTAGCGACATTCGACTCCAGATGCGCGCTGGTCGCGACGAACCGGCCGTAAGCCTCGTGGAAGCAGTCGCGCCGGCGCTCGCCCTTCTACCGCAGACCATGGTGAATTCGCTGACAGAGACGATTCGCGTTCCCGATGTACAGGCGAGCAACGTGGCCGGATACGGCGGCGAAACCTATTTATCCGGTAGTAAAGTGTTGCGGCAGTACGGTTTAGGACCGCTGCCCGGCGTGGCGATGACAGTTGTCATGGTTTCACGGGCGGGTGTTTGTACAATAACCGTCCGCTACGACCGGGCGTCAGTTGCTCATCCCGATTTGTTCGCTTCCTGCCTGCAGGCCGGCTTTGACGAGGTGCTTGCTACGGCAGGACCGTCAAGCCGAGGTGTCACCGCGGTCTCGCTCGCTGCGCGAACGCCCGCCGACCGAGCCGTGGATCCGACCTCATGAGCCCATCGTCGCGGACGCTGCGTATGCCAGGCTCGGTCGCCGAGGTTCTGGCGTGCCCACCGGGCCCTAGAGTCGGGGCATTTTTTGATGTCGAGGGCGCAGTGGTGGCCGGTTTCAACGCGGCGGCCCAGGCTCGGGATCGGACGGGCGGACGGGACTTCGGTTTCGGTGAGCTGCTCGGCTTCCTGGGTTCAGCAATCAGTCCGGTAAACGGGGGGACTGAGTTCGAGAAGCTCTTGCGGCAGTTCGGCCGGGCGCAATCCGGCCGTCAGCTCAGCGAGCTGAAGGAACTCGGTGAGCAAGTGTTTAGGCAGAAAATCGCGCTCCTTATCTATCCCGAAATGCGTGAACTCGTGGGCGCACATCTACAGCGGGGGCACACGGTGGTACTCACTTCCTCAGCGCTGACTATGCAAGTCGAGCCCCTCGCCCGCTTCCTGGGCGTGGACGACGTCATCAGCAACAGTGTCGACACCGACGCAGACGACACGCTCACCGGCGGTATCATCGAGCCCGTTCTGTGGGGCCCGACCAAAGCGTCGGCGGTTCAACAATTCGCCGCTGAGCGCGATATCCAGCTGGAAGACAGCTACTTCTACGCTGCCGGTGACGAGAACCTGGCGTTGATGCATCTTGTAGGCCAGCCCCGGCCTACGAATCCACAGCGCAAAATGGCCTCCGTTGCGGCACAACGAGGTTGGCCGGCGCTGAAATTCACCAGCCGCGGTACAGGCGCGACGAGCCTGTTGCGCAATATGGCCGGTATGGGGGCGCTGCTGCCCGTCGCGTTGGGTGCCACCGGGGTCGGTCTCGTCACACGGAACAAACGGCAGGGGCTGAACTATCTGACCTCAAACTGGCCGAGACTCTTACTGTCCCTCAACGGCGTGAAGCTCAATGTCATGGGCGAGCATAACCTTACAGCGAACCGACCCGCGGTCTTCATCTTCAATCATCGCAACAACTTTGACCCCTTCATCACGGCGGCGCTAGTTCGTGACAACTGGACAGGGGTCGGCAAGAAGGAACTCGAGAAGGATCCGATCGCCGGCGCGATCGGGAAATTGCTCGACACGGCGTACATCGACCGGGACGATGCCGCCTCTGCTATTGAGTCGCTGCAGAAGATAGAGGAACACGCGAAAAAGGGTCTTTCCATCCTGATCGCGCCGGAAGGTACTCGACTGGACACCTCCGAAGTGGGCCCCTTCAAGAAGGGCCCATTTCGCATCGCGATGTCGGCTGGAATCCCGATAGTGCCGATCGTTATTCGCAACGCCGAGACGATCGCCGCACGCGACTCGAACACGATGAACCCCGGCACGGTGGACGTCGTGGTGCTCCCGCCCATCCCCGTTGACGGGTGGACGGTGCAAGATCTGCCCGACCGGATCGCCGAAGTGCGGCAGATTTATCTCGACCTGCTGAGAAATTGGCCTCCCGGTGAGTCGCCCCAGCCGGCCCAAAGAAGCGTCGTTGAACCCGAGGCGGTCAGTGCTACCGCGCCCAAAGTGCGGAAAGCTCGGGCGAAGAAGGGCCAACAGTGAGTCTGCGCTGGTCCGTGGCAGCAACATCGACCGACGGTAGCTGGAAAGTGGGGAAATGAGCGATACGTCGAGCACCGCGACCATCGCCGACGGAACCGGCACCACTCTCGTCCTCGCAGCAGTCGCTTCCCCCGTCGAACGCGAACTCATCACCGACTGGCTCCGGCTGCAGCGGACCGCGCATCCGGACGCGGTGATCGACGTTGTCGAGCTGCCAGCGGGTAAACCTTCAAGCGGTGTGATTGCCGACCTACTGAACAAGCTTAAGGAGCCAGAGCCGAAATCGCTTGTGCCAGTGCGCGTGTTTTGGTCACCTAGCTCAGATGTGACGCTGGTTTCCAAGGCGATCGGCTTACTGAACGGTCGCGATCCGTATCGCAGAAATGTGCGAACACAGCGTCGAATCCTCCGCCGCGACTCGTCGCGTGCGCAAGTGCTTGCCGGTGAGCCGGCGACGCTGACAGAGCTGCGGCAACGCTGGGAAGACACGACCGTCGGCGGCAGTCCCACCGAGTTCGCTCACTTCGTGCTGAGGCGCGCTCGGTTGGCCTTGGAAAGAGTCGAATACCGATTGTTGGGGCCAGAATACAAATCTCCACGCCTGGTAAAGCCCGAGATGTTGGCATCTACGCGGTTTCGAAAGGGGCTGGATGCCATCCCCGGCGCGTCGGTCGACGCCGCGGCAGCCATACTCGACGAACTCGCTGCAGGCTGGAGCCGAATGGCAGTGGACGTCCTTCCGGCGATGGGCAAACGAATCATCGGGCGGGGCTTCGACCCGATTCTCAACTACGACACCGAACAGATCGAAGTGATGCGGCGCCGACTCGACCGCAATCCCGCAGTGATGCTGTGGTCACACAGATCCAACCTCGACAACCTCGTTCTGACCGTGGCAATGCAGGAGAACAAGCTACCGCCGGCACACTTGTTCGCCGGAATCAACATGGCGTTCGGGCCGGTCGGCCCCATCACCCGACGGGGTGGTGTCATCTACATCCGACGTTCGATCACCGATCCCCTCTACAAATATGTGCTCAAGGAGTACGTGGGTTATGTCGTGGAGAAGCGCTTCAATCTCAGCTGGTCTATTGAAGGCACTCGATCGCGTAGCGGCAAGATGCTGCCGCCGAAGCTTGGTTTGATGAGTTACGTCGCCGACGCCTACCTCGACGGGCGCAGTGATGACATTCTGTTGCAACCGGTCTCAATCAGTTTCGATCAACTACACGAGATTTCTGAGTACGCCGAGTACGCCCGGGGTGCCGTAAAGGCCCCAGAGGGTGCGCGATGGTTCTACAACTTCGTCAAGGCACAGGGCGAACGGCACTACGGGACAATCTATGTTCGCTTCCCCGAGGCGGTCTCGATGCGGCATTACCTTGGCGAACCGCGCGGCTCACTGACCATTGATCGCGACGAGAAGCGACTCGCACTGCAGAAGATGGCCTTTGAGGTGGCATGGCGTATTCAGCGAGCGACGCCGATCAACGCGACGGCGCTGGTGTGCAGCGTGTTGTTGAGCGCCCGCGGGCTGGCGATGACGTTGCGGCAATTACACCACACCCTTCAAGGAGCACTTGACCATCTCGAGTGCACCGAGACCCCAGTGACACCGGGTGCGCTTGCAATGAGGTCTCCTGCGGGGGTTCGTGCCGCAGTGGAAGCCATCTCGAACGGACACCCGGTAACGCGGGTAGCGGGTGGCCGAGAGTCGGTGTGGCGCATTGCAGCTGATCAGGAGCATGCCGCAGCGTTCTACCGAAACTCGCTGATACACGCATTTCTCGAGACGTCCATCATCGAGCTGGCGCTCGTACACGCTGCCCGGGCGGACGGGGACCGGGTAGCAGCATTTTGGACGCAGGCGATGCGGCTCCGAAATCTTCTGAAGTTCGATTTCTACTTCGCGGACTCCTCGGCGTTTCGCGCGAACATCACCCAAGAACTTTCGAGACACGGTGACTGGGAAACTCAACTCTCCAGTGGCAGCGAGCCGATTTACACTCTCTTGCAAGCAAAGTCACCGGTCGTCGCTCATGCGATGCTGCGGCCGTTCTTCGAGGCGTACACACTCTTGGCTGACGTACTTCGGGACACGCCGCCGGACATCGAGCAGCAGGAGTTGACGACCTTGGCCATGGGGGTGGGAAACCAGTACGTCGCGCTGGGCCGGCTCGCCAGTCCCGAACCTGTCTCGACTCTGCTGTTCGCCACCGCACGCCAAGTCGCCGCGGACCAAGGGCTCTTCGAGGCCGCTCCGGACCTGGCGAACGCACGCGCGACATTTCACGCCGAGCTTCAAGCCGTTTTGGATGACATTCGTCGAGTTGAACGTATCGCGCGCCATCAGTTCCGAAGCCGGGAATCCATTTACGAGTCCTCGGAGCAGACAACGCCGTCGAGTGTTCGATGATCGAACTCGACCAGCGTACACACGAAACAGCTAGATAGTTAAGCGGTTGCATGGGAGCGTACATGAGTAGCTTATGGACCAGTTCGCCGTTCCCCAGGTTCTCGCGCCGGCACGTTACCGATCACCGACAGCGCCGGGCGCGTATCGCTGTGGTCTGTGCCTCAATCGGAGCCGTGGCAACGATCAACGGGTACTGGCCTCTGGCGAAACGAGGCTTTCGATCAACGCTCTCCTGCTGGGGCGGCGTCGTGATCACGGAACTTCCGCTGCAGGTCCTCGCTGTGCTGGCCAGCCTGTGCACAATTTTGGCGAGGAGCGCTCCGCCACCGGCCCGACGCGTAGCTTGGCAACTGCTGGCGGTGTCGTGCCTGGGCTTGCTCGGCTTGGATCGGGCAGGGCGCAATGCCGATATTTCGATGTCGACAGCGCTCGACGTGAGCCTTGGCGCCGACCGGCGGACAGACCCCGAGGACCTGTGGCAGCCTTCGACGGCGGGCCGCGGTAATCCCAAGCCGCCCGGATTCATACGAATGATCCGCATATACCGCGATTACGCTCACGATGCCGACATCGCCTACGGAGACGGAGGCAAGGCCAACCACCTCGACATCTGGCGGCGCCCTGATCTCAAGCGCCACGGCCGGGCACCGGTTCTGTTGCAGATACCCGGCGGTGCGTGGGCGGCCGGAAACAAGCGCGGTCAAGCGCATCCACTGATGAGCCATCTTGCCGAGTTGGGGTGGGTCTGTGTCTCAATCAACTACCGATTGAGTCCACGCAACACTTGGCCCGATCAACTCATCGACGTCAAGCGCGCCATCGCCTGGGTCAAAGATCACATCAGCGAGTACGGCGGCGACCCCGACTTCGTTGCGATCACCGGCGGATCGGCAGGTGGTCACCTATCAGCGCTGGCAGCGCTCACCGCCAACGACAGCCATTACCAGCCGGGATTTGAAAGCGCGGACACCTCCGTGCAGGCGGCCATTCCTTTCTATGGCGTGTACGACTTCACGTCGACCGAACTGACAGCGCTGCATCCGATGATGTTGCCCTTCCTCGAGCGCTTCGTCATCAAGCAACGACGGGCAGACGTGCCTGAACTATTCGCGTCGGCGTCACCGCTCTCTCACGTCAGCAGCGACGCTCCGCCGTTTTTCGTACTGCACGGAAGAAACGACTCGTTCATCCCGGTTCGGCAGGCCCGCAGGTTCGCAAGGAAACTTCGTCAACACAGTCACCAGCCAGTTGCCTATGCCGAACTTCCCTATGCGCAACATGCTTTCGACGTCATCGGTTCCTCGCGTGCTGCGCATGCCGCAGTCGCGGCCGAGCAGTTCCTCGCCGAGATATATTCCCGTCATGCGCGTCGGGCAGACCAGCGAGCACAGCCGTGTGGGAGTTGAGCGCAATATCGTGGACGTCGACATTGGGGTCGTCGGCACGAAGGCACGTCAGTAGGCGACTGCGTCGATGACGCGTCCGCAGCGCGAACCCTGCGTGGTCGTCCTAGGTGGAGGTTCCTGGGGCACTACCGTGGCCAACATCAGCGCGCGACGCTGCTCCACGGTGCAATGGGTGCGCTCGGCTGCGACTGCCGAAGACATCACCAAGAACCACCGGAATTCCCGCTACCTCGGCAGTGACATCACCCTCACGGACAAGCTCAGGGCAACCACTGACTTCGCCGCGGCGGTACACGGAGCCGACGTGGTCGTAGTTGGGGTGCCCTCGCACGGATTCCGCGGCGTGCTCAGCGATCTGGCCGAGGTGATACGGCCGTGGGTGCCGGTGGTGTCGCTGGTTAAGGGTTTAGAGCAGGGCACCCGGATGCGAATGACTCAGATCGTCGAAGAGGTGCTCCCTGGTCACCCGGCAGGCATCTTGGCTGGGCCGAACATCGCACACGAGGTGGCCGATGGCCACGCCGCAGCCGCGGTATTGGCGATGCCCGACCCTCATTTGGCCGCCCGGCTTGCAGAGTTGTTCCGCACCCAACGTTTTCGGACTTACACCACCGACGACGTGGTGGGCGTGGAGATGGCCGGCGCCTTGAAAAATATTTATGCCATCGCGGTAGGAATGGGCAACTCGCTCGGCATCGGTGACAACACCCGTGCCATGGTGATCGCGCGGGCAGTGCGGGAGATGTCCAAACTCGGTGAGGCCGTCGGTGGAAACCGCGACACGTTTGCGGGCTTGGCCGGAATGGGGGACCTCATCGTGACGTGTATCAGCAAGCGAAGTCGTAACCGTCAAGTTGGTGAACAACTGGGGGAGGGCAGGCCCATCGATGAGATCGTCAGCGGAATGAGTCAGGTCGCTGAAGGCGTCAAAGCCGCAGGGGTGATCATGGAGATCGCCGACGAATACGGGGTCAACATGCCCATCGCGCGCGAGGTCGACGCGGTCATAAACGACGGCGCGAGCGCGGAGCAGGCCTACCGCGGGCTCGTCGCCGACAGGCCCGGTCACGAAGTCGACGGGCCAGGATTCTAGTTGCCCGCATGCCCGACACGAGTAAGAATGCGATTGCGCCTGAGTCATCCCTCTCCTCGCCTATTTCGTGACGTGCAGCCATGCGTGGCGGCAACCGTGCCAATGACCACAAACGCGCACGACTACCCGATAAGTCTGAGGCGGCCCGCCGCCCGCTTCCGATGATGCGACGGCTCAGCTGGCTAGAGTAGAGCGATGCCCGCGACTGCTAAGAATGATGCTCCGCCTCAGAGCAGGGCGGCCAGCGTCATCGCCGGTCAGCTGCGGCGTCTGATCATCAGGGGCGAGCTGACCGAGGGCGAAGTCCTGCCCAGCGAGTCAGAACTGTTGGAGCAGTTCGGCGTGTCACGACCAACTTTGCGTGAGGCGATCCGAGTGCTGGAATCGGAATCGCTGGTGGTCGTCAAGCGTGGTTCGCGGGGCGGAATCGAGGTCAGCGTGCCTCGGTTCGAGACCGCCGCCCATTACGCCGGACTAGTGCTGGAGTACCGGCACGCAACCACGGCCGACGTGTTCACGGCGGCCGCGGCGATCGAAGCGCCGTGCGTGGCGATGTTGGCTCGCACGCGCACCGCCGATGACCTGAAACGGCTGCGGGCGTCGGTGGAAAGTGAACGCACTGCGCGCGATAATCCGAGAGAGTTGCTCGAACGCCAGAACGAATTCCACCGAATGGTGATCGACATGGCGGGCAACCAGACTCTGATGGTTCTCAGCGACGTTTTGCGCCACATCATCGAGATCGCCACCCAGCGGTATGTGACCGATCCGGCACTGGGCGGCCCTGAGAAGGGACCTGCCGCGAGTACCGCCACGCGCACCCATGGCAAGCTGGTGGACCTCATCGCCGCCAAGGATGCGGCCGGCGCGGAAGCGTTGTGGCGCAAGCATATTCTGGAAACCAGTGCCCGGTTGCGCGCAGCAGGCGTAGCGGACTCGGTGCTTGATCTGCTCGAGTAGTTTCCAGCGTAATTACAGCCGCTCGAGCACCATGGCCATCCCTTGGCCACCTCCGACGCACATCGTCTCGACGCCGATCTGTGCGTCATGCCACCGAAGTGAGTTGATCAGCGTGGTGGCGATCCTCGCTCCCGTCATTCCGAACGGATGCCCGACGGCGATCGCACCGCCGTTGACGTTGAGCTTGTCCAGGTCGATTCCGAGTTGGCGTTGACTGGCCAAGACCTGTGCGGCGAATGCTTCATTGATCTCGAACTGGTCGACATCGGAGACGGCCATCCCGGCGAACTCAAGTGCCTGGCGGGTCGACCCGACGGGACCCATGCCCATCACTTCAGGAGACAGCGCGGTCACGCCCGTCGCGACGATTCTGGCCAGGGGCTGAATGCCGAGCTGTTCGGCGCGCTCCTTGCTCATGACCACCACCGCGGCTGCACCGTCGTTCAACGGGCACGCGTTGCCTGCGGTGACGCTGCCGGTGGGCCTGAACACGGGCTTCAGTCCCGCGAGTGCCTCGACGGTCGTCCCGGGACGGGGGCAGTCGTCGGAATCGACGACGGTTCCGTCGTCGAGCGTGTATGGCGAGATCTCGTTCGCCCAAAACCCGGACTCGACGGCTTTCTCGGCTCGCTGCTGTGACAGCGCTGCGTAGGTGTCCTGGTCTGTGCGACTGACGTTCTCAGTCTGTGCGACGTTCTCCGCGGTTTGACCCATCGCGATGTATACGTCTGGTAGTTCGCTTCGGTCGCGCGGGTCGCTCCAGTCCGGAGGCACGTCTGCGGAAGCGCGTTCTCGCGTCCGGGACTGCGAGGCCTTGAACCGCGGGTTCACCCATGGATTGGCCGATCGATCACGAGGATCAGCGGCTTCGTCCACCGGGGGGCTGTCACTCGTACCGCGCCTGGACCGACTGACGGTCTCGACTCCACCGACCACGAACGCGTGGCCCTCGCCGGCGCGGATCGCGTGCATCGCCATGCGGATCCCCTGCAGACTCGATGCGCAATAGCGGGTGACGGTGGTGCCGGGCACGGTGTCCCATCCCATCAACACGGCCACCACGCGGGCCATGTTGAAACCCTGCTCGCCGCCCGGGGCGCCACATCCGAGGATGAGGTCGTTGATCTCGCTGGGTGGAAGTTGTGGTACCTGCTCCATGGCGGCACCGATTGCCGACACACATAAATCGTCAGCGCGGGCGGAAGCCAAGGATCCCTTGAAGGCTCGGCCGATCGGGGTTCGGGCGGTCGCAACGATGACCGCCTCGGGTACCCCGCTCAGAAGCCCATACCTTTGCCGACGATGTCGAGCATGATCTCGTTGGTGCCGCCGTAGATCCGCTGCACTCGCGCGTCACGCCAGAGCCGGGCGATCTCGTACTCGTTGATATAGCCGTAGCCGCCGTGCAACTGCAGGCACCGGTCAATGATCCGCCACTGCGTCTCGGTGGACCACCATTTCGCGCCTGCTGCCTCATCCGCGGTCAATTCGCCGCTGTTTACGCCCATGATGCATTTGTCGATGTAGGTCTGCATCACCTCCAGCTCGGTTTGCATCTGGGCGATGGCGTGCCGATTCACCTGGAAGGTGCCGATCGGCTGACCGAAGGCTTTGCGATCACGGGCGTACTGAACGGACAGGTCGATCGCCCTGCGGGCCGAGGCCGCGGCGTGCACAGCGATGCCGAGCCGCTCCGCGGGCAGGTTCTGCATCAGGTGGTAAAAACCGCGCCCCTCCTCGCCGATGAGATTGCTCGCGGGCACGCGCACGTCTTCGAAGATGAGTTCGGCTGTGTCGGCTGACCTTTGGCCGATCTTGTCGAGCTTGCGCCCGCGGCTGAAACCCTCCATGCCAGTCTCGACGGCGATCAGACTCAGACCCTTGTGCGGCTTTTCCGCGTCTGGGTTGGTGCGGCACACCACAACGACCAAGTCCGCCAGCAGGCCGTTGGAGATGAATGTCTTTGTGCCGTTGACGATGTAGTCGTCGCCATCGCGGCGAGCGGATGTTTTGACGTTCGCAAGGTCGGATCCAGCCCCCGGTTCCGACATCGCGATAGCGGTGATGATCTCGCCCGAGATGAATCCCGGCAGCCAGCGCTCCTTCTGCTCATCGGTGGTCAGGTCCGAGAAATAGCCGGCGAGGATGTCGTTCTGGACACCGAGACCGAGTCCGACGGCACCGGTCATCCAATACTCTTCGTTGACGATGGCGTTGTAGCGAAAGTCCTTGATGCCCAGACCGCCATACTCTTCCGGCATCTCCCAGCCGAGCAGTCCCAGCTTTCCGGCCTCGAGCCACGCGTCACGGTCCGCGAAGCCCCGTTCCTCCCACTCATCGGCGCGGGGAACGCAGACCGTCTCGAAGAAGGAGCGAGCGGTGGCCCGGAACTCGTCGTGTTCGGGTTCGAAGATGTCTCGACGCACAGTGGTTCTCCACATCAGGATGGTCCTGGCGAGTCATTTCCGACCGCCATACAGTTTAATACTATAACTAATTCGGCAGCTCGTCGGCAACGCCCGAGCTCAGTGCGGTGACTGTTTCCCATGCGCTGGCTTTCGAGTCGAGCACCAGTTGACCCAGCTGTTGTTGCCATTCGCGCTGACTACCGAACTCGGACCGCCACGCCAGCGCACGACTGGTGAAGTGGCGTAGGCGGTGGTCGAGAGTGAAACCGATCGCGCCATGGACTTGGTGGGTGTTGCGCGACACCAGGGTGGCTGCGCGGGCCGATTCGATCTTGGCCACCGACACAGCGAATCTGGCATGCGCGGAGTCGAATCCATGGCTCACAACGCTCTCGACCGCAAACTGCCCGGCCGTCTCGGCTACCGAAATGGCGCCAGCAGCGCTTGCCAACAACGCTTGTACCGCCTGGAACTTGGCGATGGGTCGGCCGAACTGCTCGCGCTGTTGGGCGTGGTCGAGAGCCAGATCAAGGGCACGGGTGAGGGCGCCGCAGATCTGCAAAGATCGGGCCAGCGCTCCCCGTAGCCGGAATGTCGCTCCCAGAGGAGTGTCGATGACGCGGTACTGATCCGGACTCAAGGTGGTGTCGATCGTTACCTGCCCAGCGGGTTGGCCTGCGATGTCGTGCTGAACTTCCACGGCGACTTCGCTGCGGGGAACGGCAGCGATGAATCCGTCTCCGGCGACGACGATCGTTTCGGCGACGTTGGCCCACGGCACCTGTACCAGGGTTGTGCTCAACCGCCCGCTCTCCAGCCGTTGGCTGGTCACCGCCGCAGTCATCAACGCCGACGCGGCCGACAGATCGGCTACTCCGAGCAACCACGACGCCAAGAGGTCATGCTCGGCCAGCGGCACCGGCGCGGCATGGTAGCCGCTTCGCGCCATCACAACCGCCACCTCGCGCAGACCCGCACCGCTTCCGCCGCGTGACTCGGGTGTAGCGAGCAGGGTCAGCCCGGATTCGCTCAGTGTGTTCCAGAGTCCGGGGTCGAAGTCGAGGCCAACCTGTTGAGCGTCGAGCACCGGTTCGGTGGACGCCGCAAAGATGTCGTCGGCAAGTTCACGGAGGGCGAGCAAATCTGCCGACTCGGTTGTCAGTGTTGTCATCGCAACCCCAGACCGCGGGCGACGACCCCGCTGAGAATTTCATTGGTGCCGCCACGAAGGGTGAAGCCCGGCGCGTGCAAGATTCCTTCCGCGAGGAGTCTTGGCAGTGTGTCGTCGCCATCCACGCCCGGCCGAACGTCGCTGTCCTGGGCGGCCATGTCGACTACCGCGGACTCGTAGCGTGTGCCGAGATCCTTGACTACGGCAGCGGCGACGCCGACTGGCTCGCCGCCGCTCAGCGCGGCCGCCACGCTTGCCGACAACTGTCGCAGTGCTGCCAACTGGGAGATGAGATCGCCCAAATCGTGTGCGCGCCAGGGCCGATCGGCGTCAGCATACTTCCGGAAGTCGTCTGCAAGCGCATCGAGCAATGGCTGGGTGGACAGGATCCGCTCCGGGCCGCTGCGCTCGAATCCGAGCTCGGAGGTGACTTGTTCCCATCCGCCGCCGATGTCGCCCAGCACCATCTCGTCCGGAACGAATACCTTGGAGAGGACCACTTCGTTGAAGTGGTGGGCACCGGTCAGCAGCTTGATCGGCCGTATATCGATGTTGTCGGAGTCCAGCGGCACGACGAACTGGCTGAGCCCTTCGTGGCGCTTCGCGGTGTCGAGCTCTGCCGTGCGAGCGAGAACGACGAAGGCGTGCGCATGGTGGGCGCCCGACGTCCAGACCTTGGTTCCGGTCAGCTCCCAACCGCCGTCCACGCGGACTCCGCGCGTCCGCACGCTCGCTAAATCCGATCCAGATTCCGGCTCACTCATGCCGATGGCGAAATAGCATTCGCCACGGGCAATTGCCGGCAGGTACCGCTGCCGCTGAGCGTCGTTGCCGTACTTGAGCAGAGACGGACCCGCCTGCCGGTCGGCGACCCAGTGCGCCGCGATCGGCGCACCCGCGGCAAGGAGTTCCTCGATCACCACGAAGCGCTCGACGTGACTGAATCCGCCACCGCCGTATTCGCGGGGGATGGTCATGCCCAGCCACCCCTTGGCGGCAAGCCGACGGCTGAACTCCGGATCCCAGGAGGAGATCCACGAGTCAACTCGGGAGGTCCATCCGAACTGCGCCCGATCATCACGGAGGAATTGGCGAACCGCAGCGCGCAGGTCGTTGGTCTGCGCGGCCAACGGCCGGAACGGTGGAACCAGTGCCGTAGACATCGGCCACTCCTTGTCCGGCTCTAGTACGCCATGGATGGGTCGAACTTTGGCTCGATTAAGATTATAAATTAAACTGATTTTACTCAAACTTCGGTGTCGTGCCGTTCGCGGCGCCGCGAACGGAAGGCAACCTATGCGTGACGCAGTCATCACCGCAGCCGTGCGGTCACCTATCGGCAAGCGCAACGGAGGGTTGGCACAGGTTCACGCGGTCGCACTGTCGGCGATGGTGCTCAATGAGCTGGCCAGACGAGCGGGCCTGGATCTAGCATTGGTCGACGACGTGCACTGGGGCAACGTCATCAGCATCGGCCAACAGTCAGGCAACATCGGCCGCATGGCGGTCCTTGCCGCGGGCTGGCCGGAATCCGTGCCTGGCTTCACCGTCGACCGGCAATGCGGATCCTCGCAGCAGGCCATCTCGACTGCGGCTGCCGCCGTTGTTTCCGGACAGGCCGATGTCGTGATCGCCGGCGGCGTCGAGATGATGTCGGGCGTTCCGATGGGTGCGGCCTCGGTGGAAGGCACCGGTGACATGGGGGGACCTGCGGTGGACCGTTACGCGGATGCACTCAAGGCGCCGGGGTTCAACGGCCGGTTCAATCAGGGTGCCGGCGCCGAGCTGATCGCCGAGCAATACGGTCTCTCGCGCACCCAGCTCGACGAGTATTCGATCGAGTCACACGAGCGGGCAGCGGCAGCACAGGACGACCGCCTGTTCGCCGAGGAAACGATGACCGTCGCCACCGAAGCCGGCGAAATCAGTGTCGACGAAGGTGTTCGCAGAGGGTCAACCGTCGAGAAGTTAGCCGCGCTGAAGGCGCCGTTCGTCGACAACGGGAAGATCACAGCCGGCAACGCCTCTCAAATCTCTGACGGGGCTGCGGCGGTCCTCATCACCACGTCGGAGCGGGCCGCGGCCCTCGGCATGACACCGCTGGGGCGAATTCACACCGCGGTGTGCACGGGCGATGACCCGGTGAAGATGTTGACCGGCCCCATCCCGGCGACGGAGCTCGCGCTGAAGCGCAGCGGGCTGTCGATCGACGACATCAGTTATTTCGAGGTGAACGAGGCATTCGCGTCGGTGCCGCTGGCCTGGCAGGCGGCCACCGGTGTGGCCCGTGAGCGGCTCAACCCGGTCGGCGGGGCGATCGCGCTGGGGCACCCGCTGGGATGTTCGGGTGCCAGGCTGGCGACTACGTTGATCCACCATCTGCGTCGCACCAACAGTCGATACGGTCTGCAGACGATGTGCGAGGGCGGCGGCACGGCCAATGCCACAATTTACGAACTGATCGACTGATCATCTCGAGCCGGGTCACCATCTCCGCAAGGAGCGCCGAGACAGAATGTTAATGTGCGCGTAGGGATTTCGCTGACGCCGGATCAGCGCCGCGTGGCCGCCACGGCACGGTGGGCTGAACAGGCTGGATTCGACTACCTCGCGTGCGGGGAACATCTGTTCTTCCACATACCGACACCGAATGCGTTCGTGGCGCTCGCTGCCGCCGCCGGAGCTACCGAGCACATTCGCTTGCTCAGCGCCTTGACGGTATTACCGTTGTATCCGGCGGTGGTCGCGGCCAAACTCGCTGCGACCCTGGACCAGGTGTCTAACGGGCGCTTCGATTTCGGCGTAGGTGTCGGCGGTGAATTCCCGCCGGAGTTCGCCGCGGCTGGAATCCCGGTCCATGAGCGGGGACGGCGCACCGACGAAGCACTGGAGCTGATTCTGAAGCTGTTCAGCGGCGAGCGAGTGGATCACATCGGTCGCTGGACGCAGGTGCCCGGTCTGACGTTGACGCCGCCGGCGGTCCAGCGGCCCCACCCGCCGGTGTGGGTCGGTGGACGCCGTGAGGCAGCATTCCGTCGCGCAGGCCGGTTCGCCGACCATTGGATGCCGTACCTCTACACACCCGAGCAGTTTGAGCGCAGCCTGAAAGCAGTACGCGGCTATGCGTCCGACCATGGGCGCACGGACGTCATTCATGGCGCGGTGTTCTGTTGGGGTGCCATTGATCGTGATCCCAGAGTGGCGAGGCGTGATGCGGTCACCGCGGTCAGCGGAACGTACAACCAGGATTTCGAGGATATGGCCGATCGTTATCTGGTGACGGGCAGTCCCGCCGGGGTGGTCGCGCGTTTGCTCGAATTCGCCGATGCCGGTGCGGAAACCGTGATCTTCGCGGGCCCCAAGGAGCCCGACGCGTGGAAGCGCACCACCGATCTCCTGGAGCGCGATGTCGTGCCGGCGCTGCGCTCCCGCACGGTGTAGCGGCTGTCGCTGCCGCACTAGCCGTGTGGGTCGCGTAGCCGATGCCGTTGCAGCTTGCCCGCAGTTGTGCGCGGCAGTTCGTCGACGAAGTGGTACTCGCGGGGCCGCTTGTAGGAGGCGAGTCGATGACTGACGAATTCGGCGAGTTCGTCGGAATTCACCGGATGCGCTCTCGGAACCACGTATGCGACGGGTGCCTCGCCGGTACGGTCGTCGCGGCGACCGATGACCGCCGCCTCGGCGACTGCAGGGTGAGTCAGCAAGACATGTTCGACCTCGAGCGGTGCGACCTGAAATCCGGAGACCTTGAATACGTCCTTGATGCGGTCGACGATGTGAAGCCGCCCGTCTGGCGCGATCTCGGCGAGGTCACCCGTCCGAAACCACCCATCCGGAGTGAACGCCTGCGAATCTGCACCCGTGTAACCCGACGCCACACTCGGTCCGCGCACCTCCAGCTCACCTGCGGTCCCAAGCCGTAGCTCTGTGCCGAGGGTCGGATAGCCGGGTGAGTCCAGCCGCCAAGATTCGGGTTCAGACACCCGATTGAAGGCAACCATCATTGCTTCGGTCATGCCGTAGGAGCACAGGAACCGGACGCCGGTGCGCGCTGTGATCGTCTCGGCCAACTCCACCGGCACCGCGCTACCTCCCCACATGAAGAAGCGCAGTGACGAGAAGTCCTCGCGCCGAAGGTCGTCGCGCTGTGCCAAGCGGTGAGCGACGGTGCCTGCCAGGGGCCAGATGGTGACACCGGCATCCTTGATATGCCGAAGCGACGTGTCGAGATCGAACCGTCGAAACAGCGTTATTTCGGCGCCTACGCTCAACGCCGCCGCGCTCATGGTAGCCCCGAAGATATGGCATAACGGCAGCGCCATCTGTAGCCGATCCGCGGACGACAAGCCGAGATGATGACGAAGTTGATCGACTCCGCCGCAGAGGCTTTCGCCGGTATGCGCGACGCCCTTGGGTAATCCAGTGGTGCCCGACGAAAACGGGATGTACAGCGGATCGCGCATGTCAACGTCGACGACGGCGGGACTCTGCTGCGTAGAACCGGTCAACGACTCATCGGAAACAGTGACCGCGAATCGCCGAACCAATTCGTCGAATCTTGAAGCGTGAACCGCGGCCGCGACTTCGGCCGCCTCGAGTGCCTGTGCGAGCTCAGTGGTCGTCCAATAGGGGTTGGGCGTGACGAAAACTGCTCCCAACCGCGCCAGGGCGAACTGCGAGATGAGGTATTCAGGGCAGTTCTCCATGAGAAGGGCGACCCGCATGCCCGACTGGATCCCGGCCGCTGCAAGATGGCCAGCGGCGAACTCCGCCGCCGTCTCCAGATCCGCATACGTCAGCTGACGGTCTTCGAACCGCAGCGCCACTTTGTCGGGCCACCGAAGGGCCGCGCGCGACAAGTATCCGGCGTAACCGAGTTTCGCGCGGCCGTTCACGGTCGCGGGCTACATGCGGCGTGAATTACCTGCCGCAGGAACTGTTTCACCCCACGCCATCCAGACGTCGGGCTGACGGGTGTCGTCGACACGGTGCATGCGCCCTTCCTGCTGCGGATTCGGCATCTTGCCCAGTCCCCGCATATGACCTTGCGGGTCGGGTTCGCACACCCATTTCACGCCGTCGATCGTGTAGTCGATTCCGTCGTGCCAGTGGCCGTCGGCCGCGCGCGTGATCTCGATGTCCATTGAACGCGCTGAAGTGACGGTACCGTCGCTGTGCGCGGTGACGCCAACGTGAAAGTCGCGTTGCCCGAACAGGAAGTGGCCCACTTCGCAACTCCCATCATCCCAGTGGTTCGCCCATGAGTACCACGTCATGTACTCGGCATCGTGAAGCGGATCCTTTTCCATATAGAGCCGGCCGCCGGGACACATCCACGCCTCTTCCCAGAAGAGGAACCCGCGGGCCGGCTTTCCAAGCAGGAGGCCGTCGACCAGCCAGGTCTGGCTGATGTACATCAAGGAGGCGTCGCGCCCCGGCAGGTACCACTGCACCGGCGGGACCACGATGCTGCCCGATACGTCGATCACTCCGTCCTCGGTGTACGAGAAATTCTCCTCACTGAGCACAAGGCGCATCGGCTGTCCCTCGGCACCGCGCGTCGAGGCCAGCACGGCGGTGTCCGTATCGACCAGCTCGGCGGTGATCGACGCGCTATCGACCGCATAACGAGCTTCCTTGCACAACTGCATCCCCTCGCGGTCGGCGCCGGTGCCCAAGACGATCAACTTGCCTCCCAACGACTGCCGGCCATCCTGGCGCTCCTCCGGCGGGCTGGCAGCGATGCGGCGCATCACGCTGTAGAGCGTGCCGTCTTCGTCACGCAATGAGCCCCACATGTATCCGCCCTCGCGGCGCAGCCCGAGGATCGACTCGTCGGTGACGAAGTCGCGCGCGTTGAAGTCGCGGGCCGACGCCAGCGCGCCGTGATTGAACGTGCCAGTCGGATTCGAGGCGGTCTTGGTGGAGGTGTTCATCGGAGCCTTCCTGCATTGTGGCGGAACAGATTTCTAGATCGCGTTGCACGCGCGAAGCTTTTCGATGTCGCTGTCGGACTTCCCAAGCACCGAGATCAGCACCTCACGGGTGTGCTCGCCGAGCTGAGGTGGAAAGGTGTAGGTGTCCAGCGGAGTTTCGGAGAAGCGAATGGGGTTGGCCAACAGGTCGACTGAGCGCCCGTCTGCGGTGCAGACGGTGCGGCGCATCTGGCGGTGCTGAATCTGCGGGTTGTCGAATACGCCAGCCATGGTGTTGACCGGGCTCACCGGAACATCCTCGGCCTCGAGTCGGGCGATCCAGTGAGTCGCGTCGCGCTGGGCGAAAATCTCGTTGAGGGTGGACAGCACGAGATCGCGGTTGGCGATGCGCGCTGAGACCGTGGCGAATCGCTCGTCCGTGGCGAGTTCGGGCCGCCCGAGTGCGGTGGTGAGTCCGGTCCACTGCCGAGCGGTGGAGGCGACGACGAAGATCTCTGCATCGGCGCACATGAACGCCTGCGAGGGGATGCCGCCGAAACCCCCATTGCCACGTCGGGGCGCCGCCACACCGGAAACCAAGTAATTCTGAACGTAGTGCGACAACGCCGCCACACCGCAGTCCAGCAGCGCCAGATCGATGAATTGACCTGTGCCGCTGACATTGTCACGGTGGTGAAGTGCGGCAAGAACTGCAGAGGCGGCGTAGAGGCCGGTCAGCACGTCCACCATCGAAACCCCGACCTTCATCGGGCCGGCTCCAGGTTCGCCGTCGGGGACTCCCGACACGCTCATCATCCCGCTCATTGCTTGAAAGACGCCGTCGTACCCAGCGCGCGGTGCGTAAGGACCATCCTGACCGAATCCAGTGACAGAGCAGTACACCAGACGCGGATTGCGGGTTCGTAGGTTCTCGAAGTCCAGCCCGTACTTCGCCAGCACACCACTGCGGTAGTTCTCGATGAGGACATCGGACCGTTCGGCCAGTTCGGCGATCAGTTCAGCGCCTTCTGGCCGGGAATGGTCGATGGTGACCGAGCGCTTGTTGCGGTTGACGCTGAGATAAAAGCCCGACTGGTTGTCGTCGGGATCGCCGAGGAAAGGAGGGCCATACTGGCGCGCGTCATCACCGACACCGGGACGCTCGACTTTGATCACCTCGGCGCCCATGTCGCCGAGAAGCTGCGAAGTCAACGGGGCAGCCAGTATTCGACTCAAGTCGAGCACCCGTATTCCGGCCAGCGGACCCGTCACGAACCGGCCTTCGGTTCGCGCGGCATGCCGAGCACGCGCTCGCTGATGATGTTCTTTTGTATCTCGCTTGTGCCGGCGTAGATGGTCTCCGCGCGAGCGCGAACGTATGCGCGCCGCATGCTTTCTGATGCCGAATCTGGTCCTGAGTGCCAGTCAGCACTCAGCAGTGCCTCCTGACCCAAAACGTCCATGGCGATTTCGGTGAACTGCTGGTGCCACCGCGACCAGTAATACTTACCGATCGAAGCCTCGGGCCCGAACTCTCCGTCCCGCAGCGCTGCTGACAGCGAGCGGAGGTTGTTATAGGCCATGATCTGCAGACCGATGTAGGAGTCGACGAGTCGGTGGCGGATGATCGGGTCCTCGACAGCACGCCGTCGCCGCGCCAGTTCGCGGAGCTCGCCCATCTCTCGGACGAACGAAAACTGATAATTGAGCACAGACGTCGCACGCTCGTGACCAAGCGTCGTCATCGCTGCGGCCCAACCGCCTCCCTCTGCACCAAGCACATTGGTGACCGACGTGCGCGCTCCATCGAAGAAGACTTCGTTGAAGCCGCTGTCGCCGAGCATGGTTCGGATCGGGACGACCTGCACCCCGGGCTGGTCGAGCGGAATCAACATGTACGACAGCCCCGCATGGCGTGTCGAACCGGGCTCGGTACGCACGATCGCGAAGATCCAGTCCGCGTGCTGGGCGAACGTCGTCCAGATCTTCTGGCCGGTGATGACCCACTCGTCGCCGTCGCGTTCGGCCCGCGTCGTTATCGCCGCAAGGTCCGATCCGGCGCCGGGTTCGGAGTAGCCCTGACACCAGACGATCTCCGAACGGGACATCGGTGGCAGGAGTCGTTGTTTCTGTTCGTCGGTCCCGTGCGTGAGCGCGGTCGGCGCCATCAACGACTCACCGTGGAACGCGGCCCGCGGTGGCGCCTGAGCCCGCGCGCACTCCATCGCGAAGATTATTTCCTGAGTCATCGAGGCGGCGCGCCCGCCGTACTCCTCGGGCCACGACAAACCGAGCCAATGGCCGCTCCCAAGCTCACGCTCCCAAGCCCTGCGTAATTCCCAGTTGTCGTCATCGTCGGGGCCACCACGGTCGGCGACGCCGAGATAGTCGCCGGTGAGGTGCTCGTCGAGCCACGTGCGCACTTCGTCGCGAAACTCGCGGTCAGCATCCGACAGTGGCAGCGTTGCGAAGCTGTCCAGTGATGAGGACATGGCGGTATAGTACAATGAGTTAGCTGATTATACGAGCGGCCCCGGCGTACTCACCGGTCTGGACTTGTCGCCCTGGCCCTTGATATAAGTATAAATAAGTTAACGGATTGATGCTGCCCGTCGGAGGAGAGCACGTGGACGACCTGCAGTGGTCGGTGAGCGACGGGGTGGGCACGATCCTCCTGAACCGGCCGCAGGCCCGTAACGCTTTCACCTTCGACATGATCCGCGAATGGGCGCACATCCTGCGCGAGGCAAAACGCGACGACGCGGTACGGGTGATCGTGCTGACGGGGTCGGGTGACAAGGCGTTCTGCTCCGGCGTCGATTTGGGGTCGATTTCGAACGCCAACCCCGATCTCACTCCTCTGCAGCGCAAGAGCCAGCTACACGACGAAATACACCAGGTCGCCCATGCGCTGGCCGACTTGGACAAACCGGTGATCGCAGCTATCAACGGTGTGGCCGTCGGAGCCGGCCTCGACATGGCGCTGATGTGCGACCTTCGCATCATGTCCACAACGGCGAAGGTGTCGGAAGGTTACGTCAAAGTCGGGCTCACCCCGGGCGACGGGGGCGCCTACTATCTGCCCCGGATCGTCGGCACCTCGAAGGCGCTGGAGCTCCTGCTGACAGGTGACTTCATCGATGCGGAAGAAGCGCTTCGGATCGGCCTGGTCAACCGTCTGGCAGCTCCCGAGAAACTCGCCGACGAGACGGAGCGGTTCGCCAGATCGATCGCCGACCAGGCTCCTGTCACCGTGCGGATGATCAAGCGCGCGACCTATCAGTCCGCCGACGTCGATCTGCGCACAGCGCTTGACCTGATTTCGTCGCATTTCGCGGTGGTGGCGGCCACTGAGGACGCGGCGGAGGCGCTGGCGGCGATGAAGGAAAAGCGCCCGCCCAAGTACATCGGCCGATGAGGACCACATCATGAGCAACGACAATGCCCATTCCGTCGAGGTCTTCGATGCATGGATCAATTTGCCCTATTCGCCCGGTGAGGTCACTCCGGATCCGTCGGTCGTTGCGCGATTCAAACGGGGTAACAGCGCCTACGAGGGTGGCGAGACGATTGCCGACGTGGTCGGCGAGATGGATCGCTTGGGCATCGCGGCCGGTGTCTTGTCCAAGGCACCGCGAGACATCACTCCGCCGTTCGTGCACGGCACCAAAACGGGGGAGAAGGTGCTCCGCGAAACATGCGAACGTCTTGCAGGCTTTCAAGCCGAGTATCCGGGGCGGTTCGTCACCAGCGTGGGCATCGACCCTCGGCTCGGCTACGAAGCGGCACGCCATGTCCGTATTGCAGTGCGCGAGTATGGAATCAGGTGTGTGCGGATAATCCCGATGTTCACCGGTATCGCGATCGACGACAAACTCGCCTACCCCTTGTACACCGCTGCATGTGACGAGGACGTGGTGGTCTCGATCAACGTCGGCGTGCCGGGGCCGATGAAGCCGGCCAAGCTGCAGCGCACGATCCTCGTTGACGAAGTGGCTCTGGCCTTCCCCGATCTCAAAATCGTCATGAGTCATCTCGGCGATCCGTGGATTTCGGAAACGGTGGCGATGTTGATCAAACATCCCAACGTGTACGCGATGACAGCGGGCTGGGCGCCGAAATACATTCCGGAGGAGATCGTGCGGTTCGCCGAGAGGCGCAACCCCCGCAAACTCATGTGGGCCTCCGACTATCCGATCCTGCCGTTCGAACGCACCATTACCGAAGGTAGGGCGGTGCCACTGACGGGTGATTCTCAATCGGGGTATCTCGGCGCCAACGCACGTGCGGTGTTCGGTACACCGCGCTGACATAGGAAGGGGCCACAGTGGGCTTACATGACGGACGCGTTGTCATCATCACCGGCGCTGCCGGTGGAATCGGCCGCGAGCATGCACTCGAATTCGCACGTCAGGGCGCGAAGGTCGTGGTCAACGACCTTGGGCCGGCAGGGGACGTCGTCGACGAGATCAAAGCGATGGGCGGCGAAGCGGTTGCGAACAACGACGACATCTCCGAGTGGGAGGGTGCTGGGCGTCTGGTCCGAACTGCCTTCGATACCTTCGGCGATCTGCACGTCCTCGTCAACAATGCCGGGATTCTGCGGGACAAGATGTTCGTCAACATGGACATCGACATGTGGGACGCCGTCATCAAGGTGCATCTCCGTGGAACGTTCGCACCGACTAAACACGCGGTGGCCTACTGGCGTGAAAAGCACAAGGCGGGCGCCCCGGTGGACAATCCGCGCATCATCAACACGTCGTCCCCGTCAGGACTCTATGGGAACGTCGGTCAGTCCAACTATGGAGCCGCCAAGGCGGCGATAGCGGCCTTTACAGTGATCCTGTCCGACGAGTTGTCGCGAATCGGTATCACCGTCAACGCCATCGCTCCCAGCGCCCTCACGCAAATGACCGAGGGTCTTGACGCTTACGTCGCGGCAATGGCCGAGATCAAAGAGCGCACCGGTTTCGACGCCGGCTCGCCGGCCAACATCGCACCCCTGGTCGTCTGGCTGGCCTCAGCGCAGGCCGCCGAGGTCACCGGACGGGTGTTCAACGTCAAAGCCGGATCGATCTCGGTCGCCGAAGGATGGATGGCCGGACCAGGCGTGAGCCGCGATGCGCGCTGGGATCCCGCCGAGCTCGGCGAGGTGATACCAGGACTGCTTGCCGAGGCGCGGCCGAACTCCGACGGCTCGGGTAGACCACGTGCCTGACATCGTAGAAGGCATCCGCGTCGAGCGTGCCGACCAGATCGGCACGGTCTGGCTGGATCGCCCCGACCGCGGCAATGCATTCACCTCCGCGATGCAGGACGAGCTTCATCGCCAACTCGACATCCTGGATCGAGATGATCAGATCCGGGCCATCGTTGTCACCGGTGCCGGCCGGCTGTTCTCCGCAGGTGCTGATATGGAGCCCGGTGGCTCGAACTTCGCGTTCGATGATGCTCAGCACCAGCGGGCGCGTGCGACGATGGCCAGCAGGCCCCGCCCGTGGCGCATGCGCACCCCGATCATCGGCGCCCTCAACGGATCTGCGGTCGGTATCGGCCTGACTTTTCCCCTGCAGTGGGACATCCGGATCGTCAATGCAGACGCCAAGTACGGCTTCGTCTTCACACGCCGCGGCCTCACGCCCGAGCAGAATTCACTTTGGCTGCTGCCCAGGCTGGTTGGTCTCGGGACCGCCATCGAATTACTGCTGACCGGGCGGCTGTTCAGCGGGGCAGAGGCCCGCGAACTGGGAGTCGCCGCGGAAGCGGTGCCCGGTGACCAGGTCCTGGCCCGAGCGACGGAGATCGCTACCGACATTGCCGCGAACACAGCGCCCGCCTCGGTCGCGGCCACAAAGCAGCTGATGTACGAGATGTTGAGTGAAGTTGATCGTGAATCGGCGTTCCACCGCGAGTGGGAAGTGTTTCGCTGGATGGGCCGTCAGGATGATTCCGCTGAGGGCGTGCAGTCGTTCCTCGCCAAGCGCCCGCCGAACTTCACGTCCTCCAAGCACCCGACTCTGCCCGACGTCGGAGAAGGCTGGTGAATCGAAATGGCTGAGACAGTTCTCTACGACGTAGACGACACCGGCGTCGCGGTACTGACGCTGAGTCGGCCAGAACGCCGCAACATGTGGACCGCGCAAATGGAGACGGAGTTCTACGATGCACTCGATCGCGCGGCGGCTGATGAGACGGTACGGGTCATCGTCGTTACGGGTGCCGACGATTCATTCGTTCCTGGCCTCGATCCATCTGTGCTGTCTGATGTTTCGGGCGGTAAGCGATACACGACCAATCGCAAGCCGCAGACCTACGCCACCACAATTCCCAAGCCGATCATCGGTGCCATCAACGGCGCGTGCGCAGGTATCGGCCTGGCGCAAGCGCTGAATTTCGACTATCGCTTCGCGGTGGCGGGTGCGAAGTTCAGTACTGCCTTCGCCAAGCGCGGGCTCCCTGCCGAGGATGCGACGGCCTGGGTGCTGGTCCGACTCGTCGGCCCGGCGCACGCGTTCGACCTGCTGGCCTCCGGACGGGTCTTTCTCGCCGAGGAGGCCCTCGAACTCGGTGTGGTGCAACGCCTTTCGCAGCCAGGTGAGGTGCTGGCGGACGCCGTTGCCTTCGCGCGCCAGTTTGCGTCCAACGTGTCACCGGTCGCGATGGCGATGATGAAGTCCCAGGTCTGGCGTGACTGCGAATCCACCATGGAGGAGGCGCGTGTGCGCTCCCAGTACCTCTTGACTCTCGCCAAGGCGCAACCTGACTTCGCCGAAGGGGTCAGCAGTCTCACCGAGAAAAGGCCGCCGGCGTTCGCGCCCTACTCTCCACTGAATTTCTAGACGACTATGGATATCGATATCGCCCCGTCGCACAGCGAATTTCGTGAGGAAGTGCGCACCTGGCTGTCCGAACACCTT
>JBKPSU010000076.1:0-4451 GCA_046735135.1 Actinomycetota bacterium | reverse complement strand
GACGCCGTCGAGCACGGCGGCTTTGTTGGGGACGTGGCGGTAGATCATCACCGGATCACGGCCCAATGCGTCGCTGAGGCGCCGCATGGACAATCGGTCTACGCCGTCGCGGTCGACGATCGCCAGCGCCGTCTGCAGGATCATCGACCGGGTGAGCTGATCGTTGTCTCGCGCGGCGGCCGCGACGGATCGTTCACCGTCGTCAGTGCCTGCGCGGGGTGCAGTCGGCGGTGTCGTCATTGCCACAGCACTTCCCGTCTGCCTCGTTGTCAAGGCGCCCAGCAATCGCACGCCGACATTACATGTTAACGCTGTAAGTCAACACTGTGTTCACAGTGTTGACAGTACCGCTGACAAGGAGTGTACTGAAGGTCTAGCACCAGGATCAGAGGCCTCGACATGATCGTCATCGTTGGATTGATTGTTCTGCTC
Source organism: Actinomycetota bacterium (assembly GCA_046735135.1). GTDB lineage: Bacteria > Actinomycetota > Actinomycetes > Mycobacteriales > Mycobacteriaceae > Mycobacterium. The sequence goes on along the minus strand of JBKPSU010000076.1, from coordinate 4,019 downwards.
ATCGCGGCGATCGTAGGGTTCATCGGGGTGCTGGCCAACGCGGGGCCTGCGCACCCGTTGACCGAAAATTTCTCCGTGCTCGGCTATCACGTCACCGGGTCGACCGGCACGTTGTTTCTCTTCGGCATCGTGGTCGGCGTGGCGGCGATGCTGGGTTTCTCGGTGTTGCTGGCCGGTGCGCGGCGCACCGCGCGCCGCGGGCGTGATACCCGAGACCAACTCGCCAGGTCACAGCGCGAAACGGCGTTTCTCAACCAGGAACGTGACCAACGGGTCGAACAACAGCCGATCAGCGCGACCAGCGGCCCTGCGCTGAACCCGCAACCGGCGCCGACCCCACGCGGCCGGATTTCCCTGCTCGGTCGCTTCTCCCGCGGCAGACAACCAACCGGAACCGGACATGTCGCCGCACGCCGGTAGGCGCCAACCCCGGTTCGATTTCTGTCGGCTCACGTCCCCCAGCCTTGTGATCACTGAAAACGAAGGAAGCCGCAATGAGCATCGGAAAAAAGCTCGCCCACAAGGTCCAGGCGGCCAAGGGCGCCACCAAGAAGTACTTCGGCCGCGCCACCGGTGACACCCGGCTGCGCACCGAGGGGCGCGTCGATCAGTTCAAGGGCAACACCAAACAGGCGGGCGACAAGGTCAACGACGCCTTCAAACACTGACACGACGCCCCTAACTCCACCCACCCAACCGCATCGAAATCAGGTCAACGCCATGATCGTCCTCGGAATCATCCTCATCGTGCTGGGACTGCTCCTGCCCAGCCTCGTTCCCACCTTCGCCTTCGCCCATATTGTTTTGGTCATCGGGGTCATCCTCCTGGTCGTAGGCCTGCTAATGATGCTGATGGGGCGGATGGGACACGCGGTCGGCGGCCGCCGCCACTACTACTGACCGCTCACCACGTCGCCCACCGGCCACATCGGACTCGGCGTCCACGCTTCACCGGCGCCTCACGGTCGAACCATCGCCGCATCAATCCCACCGTCGCGAAATATCAAGTGCGGCAGGTCATCCAGAACTCCATTGCAACCGATGTCAAGCATCGAAACGATCAACCAACCCAAGGAACCGACATGACTACCACCACCATCCTTCTGATCGTCGTCGTCGCGGTCGCGGCACTTGTGCTCATCGCCGCAATCGCGTGGGTGGCGCGCAACAAACGCACCCAACACCGTCGCGTCGAAGCCGGAGACATCCGCGACAAAGCCACCGATGAGTCCCACAAGGTGGGGCAACGCGAAGCATTCGCCGACGAGACCGCCGCCAAGGCCCGCGTCGCCCAAGCCGAGGCCGACGCCAAAGCAGCACACGCGGCGGGCCTACAACACCAGGCGCACATACGTCGCAGCAACGCAACCGCCGCCCGCGACGAAGTCAACCAGGAGTTCGCACGCGCCGACAAGATCGATCCGGACACGCAAACCCGCGATAACCAACCGCGAGAAGACTCAGAAACCCGACAGACACCTAGTGGCACCTCCCGCGGCAAGCAAGGCCCACCATCGATGACCAGAGCCGGGTAACCTCGCAAACCCGGCACACCGGACCGGCCGATCGTGTGATCGGCTCGGTTAGGAGCGCCCTGAATGTCTGACCACGCCGCGTCCTCCACCGCGACACAGATTGCCCAAAACAGCGTCTTCGAACGATTCGCCCGAGCTGGGTATGTCGTGAGCGGCCTCTTGCATCTCACCATCGGCTACCTCGCTATCCGGATCGCGCTCGGCAGCGGCGGCAACGCTGACCAGTCCGGGGCGCTCGCAGCAGTGGCCGCCAAACCAGGCGGCATCGTGGCGCTCTGGATCGCCGTCCTCGCGTTCTTGGTGATGGTCCTGTGGCGCCTCGTCGAAACTGCCCTCGGTCGTAAGACCGACCCCAAATCCCAGGCCGCATCGTCGGAAGTTCTGGATCGGGTGAAGGCCTTCGCGCTGGCGGTGGTCTATCTCGCGCTTGCGTCCTCGACGTTCGGCTTCGCCCGGGGCGCCGGGAAGTCCACCGGTGCACAGAATTCGGGGATCAGCGCACGCCTCATGCAGACCAGCGTCGGCACGATCGCCCTCATCGCCGCGGGCGTGGTCATCGTCGCGGTCGGCGGGTATCACGTGTACAAGGGAGCCAGCCACAACTTTGTCGAGGATCTCGAAGGCCGCCCCAGCGACCTGGTGCGACGACTGGGGATGGTGGGCTACATCGCCAAAGGCCTGACTATCGCCGGTGCCGGCGTGCTAGTCGTCGTCGCGGCGACTCGTTCGGAACCGAACAAAGCCACCGGACTCGACGGGGCCCTCAAAACACTTGGCGCCCAACCATACGGCGCGGCGCTGCTGATCGCCGCAGGCCTGGGTATCATCACCTACGGCCTCTACAGCTTCGCCATGGCCCGATACACCAAAATGTAAGTGAGTCTGGCGATTCCGCCGCCGGCGGGCACTCGCGGACTTCAAGACGACGCAAAGAATTAGGGCTGAGTTGCCGATCTCGCCGACGAGTGCGACACGCTCAATACCTCGCCGACGTGTTCCCTCAGATCGGCCACGACGAGCGGAACCACCTAAGACCATCCACGACAATGAGAAACCACGGAAAGGGCTAGCGATGTCAGAAACATGGGGCATATCCAGAGTCGGTAAGCCGGAGCTTGAAGTAGGTGAAACGCTGCAGGAAGCCATTATTCGGCTTCAGATCCTGCCTCTACCCCCCTTTGCCTGGACGGACTGTTTCCTGCAGACGCTTCGCGGGCATCAAGTCACCGTAACCGGAACAGAAAACCACCCTGACAAAATTGAGGCCGTCGCACGACCCGCCGAAGTTGAGGACGTCCTCAGAAAAATCGACTCCGCGATTGAAAACGCTAACAAGTACGTGGAGAAGGTGGTGCATGCCCGGCGGCGCACCGACCGCGACCTTAAGAATGCAGAAGCCGATGAAAGGCGGAAACTACAGGCCGAGCTTGACCAGCTCGCGGAAAAACTGGCCAAGCCTGAATACGCCGAAGCCACCGGCCCCGAGTGAGCGCATCAATTCTGGCGAGCGGCGACCGAAGGCATGGGGACGTTGTGGCTCGACTGCCCCACCCTCACGTCCGTCGTAACCCACGCGGTGGCACCTGATTTTGGTAGTGCTACTACTGCTCGCGTCCGCGCTCATCCCTGACCGGTATCGGTATCCGGACCCATCGCCGGCATCCTCTTGCGAAGCGCCATGACCGCCGCCGCGGTCGCTGCGCGGCGAGCACGCGATACGCTCGGTACCCCCGTTGGCAGTCGAGGCCTTCTCAGCCTGGGATTCAGCGATCGGCGCACGGATGGAAATCGTCGGCCCCACTCTGCCGATGCACTCCTGCCGAACCTCGACCGAACCAGGACCGTCGGCGTGGTCACACTCCCCGGCGCCTTCGTTATGTGCTGCTCAGCACGGGATCGGCAACGCAAGCCGGCGCAGTACAGATACTCTGATCGTGCTGTCCATATTGCTCTCACAAACATGCGCAGTCGCCATAACACTCGAGCTGATCGCGTCGGGCAAAACCACTCGCGCCGACCGCGTGCCAAACTCGCCTCAGCGGCGACTGTCGTTGCGATGCAGACGATCAGCGGCTGACGGAGCGGCGTAGAACATCAGTTCAGCGAGGGAAGGCCTACTCCACCGTCCGATACGGCCGCCAACTCGGCAGCACTCGCGGTCACGCGCGCAGCTACGACCCCGAAAGAGGCGTTAAGACACCCAGGGCGACACAGAGCCACCTCCAACGGCGCCCACTGATGGATTAGTCACTGCCCGTGGTCGACAGCAACCAAGACCTAGAGCCCGTTGCTCGATGGATCGTCGAGAGTAACTCGGCGAGAATCAGTTTGCCTGCAGGTGGCATCGGGATGAACGCCAGGTCTTCGTGGCGCAGGCTGTTCGATGGGGATACAGTCGCTCGGCGGGGGGCAACCCATCCTTCGCCGCGTTAGTCAGCCGATCCTCGGGAGAGCTACCATGTCGATGACGCCGAAGGCGTCGAC
>JBKPSU010000075.1:0-30734 GCA_046735135.1 Actinomycetota bacterium | reverse complement strand
CGGGACACCAAACAGCGACTGGGATCGTCATCCTGACTTGTTCGCGTGATCAGGAGATCCGAGTAGAGGCATAGCGGACTGCGCACGGAGAAGCCTCGAGGGAATGCCGTAGGACCCGGGTTCGATTCCCGGCAGCTCCACAATAGAAGAAGCAGGTCAGGGCGTATTTTCGCCCTGACCTGCTTCCTCTGTGGGCCCATCCTGAAACCAGGTCGTCCATCTTGTCGGCCACGTTGTCGAGGTCATTGGGCTGCCAACGTGTTGAGGTTTGCCGCCCAGCGTTCGATCGCGTCACCGGAGTGGACCTGGCCGCGAGCCCTTGCCCGACTCGAGGACCGCTAATCATTGCACTGGTGTCGGTCTATCCGGTGACGTCTCGGCCGATGAGTTGTCGAGCGATTACCCATTGCAGCACTTCGTTGGCGCCTTCGAATATCTCCAGAATCTTGGCATCTCGGTAGAGTTCTTCCAGCCGGAAGGTCTCACCGGTCTCCGATACTTGTCGGGCAAACCCGTAGCCGCCGTACACCTGAATCGCGTCGCGTGCGAGATCGGCCGCCAAACGCGTCGCGAAGGTCTTCGCCATCGCGGCCTCTGGCTCGGCGATGGATTCACCGCCGTCGATTCGCAGCGCCGCTTTCTGGTACAGGATGCGGGCGCACTCAAGTTGGGTGGCCGGCTCCGCGAGGCGGTACTGCCAGTGCTGCATCGCACCGAGGGGCTTGCCGAACAGTGTCCGGGTTCGCATTCGCTCAACTGCCAGGTCGAGTGCGGCCTGCGCGACGCCTACCCCCGCGGCGGCGATACCAACTCGGCCGTAGGTCAGCGTAGCGAGGGCAACCGAGAGGCCATTTCCGACCTGTCCGAGCACGTTCGACGCAGGAACCTTGACGTTGTCGAACACGATATCGGCAGTGAGCTGACCGCGATGACCCATCTTGAGGTCAGGAGCTCCGACCCGAACTCCCGCACTGTTCTTGAGGTCGATGGCGAGCATGGTCATGCCGCGGCCGCTACGGCACAACACTGTTACCCAATCCGCCACTGGGCTATTGGTGATCCATCGCTTGCGCTCGTTCACGACGAAGCCGCTCGGCGTCTGCTCGGCGGTGGTCTTCATCGAGTCGACCGACAGGTCGCTGCTGGCTTCCGGTTCGGTTGTGGCGAAGGCGAATACCGTCTCGCCCGACACGAATCCCGGGATGAGTCGTTCGCGTAGGTCAGGATCGGCGAACGATAGTGCCTTGGGAACGAGGATGCACTGCCCGTCGTACACCCCTGCCATGCTGGAACTGTGGTAGGCGATCTCCTCCGTAGCCGTGCAGGTTGCCGAAACGGATACGCCAGCCCTCTACCGAATTCGGAATCGAAGGGCAGTGCGTACACGCCGGATTCGGCCAAACCGCGAAAGGCCTTCCACGGGAAGCTATCAACGCTCTCTTCCCGCTGGCCGATCTCGCGCGCGTACGGGGCGACACGCTCTTCGACTGCGCGCCTCACCTCGCTGCGAACTGCGACCGTCTCGGCCGGAACCCCGACGTCGTGCCACATCCGGTGCTGGGTTCGGGGTGCGGTTTCCACTCGTCTACCTCGGCATCGTGGTGTTAGTGCCTTCGCGCATGCCCGGCGTGAACGTGACCGGCATTGAGGTCAACTCGTTCGAGAAATTTGATGTCAAACGGTTGATCGGTCCTGCGAATTGCATATCCGGCATTCGCCGCATCAGTTCTTCGAACAGGATCCGCAATTCGAGCCGGGCAAGGGGGTTACCGAGGCAGAAGTGCGCTCCGCCGCCCCCGAATGCCTGATGGGGAGGCTTTAATCGGGACACGTCGAATCGTTCCGGATCATCAACCGCGGCGGGGTCACGGGACCCGGCCGAGTACCACATAGCGACCCGTTCACCCTCGCGGATCTGCTGTCCACCGACTTCGGTGTCGCATTGGGCCACGCGAGTGAAATAGATGACCGGTGTGACCCACCGCAGCATCTCTTCGACGGCGTTCGGGATTCCGTCCGGATTGTCGACCAGCTTTTGTCGCTCGCCGGTGTTCTCGATCAGGGCACGCATCCCACCGGACGCGGTGTTTCGCGTGGTGTCGTTCCCGGCGAACATCAAGATGCCGAAGAAGAAGGTCACCTCGGCTTCGCTCAGACGCTCGCCGTCAACCTCTGCTGTGATCATCCGAGAAACGAGGTCGTCGCCAGGATTCACCTTTCGCTCAGCAGTAAGTCCGTTCATGTACCCGCCGATTTCCATCAGCGCGCCCATCCCCAACTGCGGGTCAGCGGTGGCGGCCGCCCGAGAGAGAGTGTTCGTCCATTCGAAGAGCTGCCTGCGGTCGTCCTGTGGTACGCCGAGCATGTCGGCGATTATCTTTAGGGGCAGTTCAACGGCGATGTCCTCGACGAAGTCACACTCGCCCTTCTCGATCACGTCGTCGATGAGCGTCGTGACGGTCGCGCGAATGTTCTCCTCTTTCGCCCGGATCAACTTGGGATTGAAGACAGCCTGCACGACATTGCGGTGCATGGTGTGGCGGGGCGGATCCATGCCGAGGATGACTTCCGCCAACACCTCGGGAGGAACCGCGCCCTGGGCGGTCGTGAAAACCCCGCCGCGAGCAGACGAGAACGTGGCGGGGTCGCGGCTGATGGTCGCGATGTCTGCGGCCTTGGTGAACGACCAGAACCCCGGCTCGTCACCGGTGAGCGCGTTCCAGTGTGGGCTCGCCTCCGACCGCATTCGTGCGAAGAGCTCGTGTGGAGGGCCGTCCTCGAAATAGGTGAGATCAGTCAGGTCAACCTTGGACAGCTCGACATCGGCGAGATTCGGTGTGGTGGTCATCGCAGTCACCTTTCGTGCGTGGTTCTTAGTTATTGATAAGAGATTTCGCCTTCGCCCAGCCGGGACGAAGCGCGGAGCGGCCAGCCTCCTTGGCGAGCATGACCGCTACGATGTGTCGCGCGCGTAGTGCAGCGGCGTCGGCCTGGAACTCAACCCCGGATCGCCAGCCGTCGTAGCCGGTTCGGGCAGTCGCTCTTTCCAGGATTACCTTGTCCCGATCGACCAGCTTGCCGACGAGCGATTTAAGCGTCGTGGCGACGGTCTCGTCACCCGGGCCGTAGTTGTACGACGCGTACATGAAAACATGTGTCGCCGTCGCAGTTTCGGGAGTTATCGCATGCGTGCGGACGTTCGAGTACTTCGTGCCGTCGGCCTCCACCTCCCACCGCTGGATGTGCATAGCAGGTGAGGCGAACGTTCCGCTTTCCCGCCGGGTATAGAAACCTGCGGGATCCAGTCCGGTCGCCTCGGCCTCCCAATCCGCGAGCGGCGCCTCCGGAAGCAGACGAGTGTAAGAGACGGTGGTCTCGGTGACCACGATTTCATTGAACGCCGGCAACCGCTCGATGCCAGGCGGCACCTCATCGCGGTAAACGATTGGGGCGTACGAGAAGTCGAGATAGTGCTCGTGCACCATCAGGTAGTTGGCCTCTACCTGCCAGGTATCGGCGAACGAGGACCATCCCGGGTCGTTCAGCCACGGAGTCCGCGGTGGTCGACTTGCGGCGGCGGCCGCAGGCGGCCCGAGCCAGACCCAGACGAAGGGCGGCTCCTCCAGTATCGGAAACGTCTGGACACTCATCCCTGTGGGCACGTAGGACTGTGTCGGCACGTGCACACACCGGCCGTCCGCGGCATAAGCACAGCCGTGGTATCCACAGACCAGCCGGTTACCGTCGACATGGCCGTCCGAGAGTGGGAAGCCCCTATGCGCGCAGCGGTCGTCGAATGCCACGATCCGCCGGTCCGGTGCTCGCCACAGAACGATGTCACGATCGAGCAACCGGCGGCCCAGCGGCGCGTCACCCAGCTCGTCGCTTGTTGCAGCCACATACCAGCATTTGGTGGGGTAATTCGCGGTCATAGGTCCAACACCAACTTCTCGCAGCGGGAACGGGATACACATGTAAGGATCTTGTTGCCGGAGGCACGTTCGGCTTCGGTCAGCATCGAATCACGGTGATCCGGTGTGCCCTCCAAAACCGTTGCCTCGCAGGTGCCGCAGATTCCTTCCAGACACGACGACATGATGGGTATGTCGGCGTCCTCCAGCGCGTCAAGGATGGACACATCCTCGGACACTTCAACGGTCACACCGGAGCGCTGACACACCACCTGGAAGCTGTCCAATGCGCCTTCGGCCGGTTCGGCAGAGGGCGCCTTGGCCGCGAACCGCTCTATGTGGAGGCTGCCTTCCGGCCAGTGCGCGCAGTGCTGCTCCACCGCGGTCAACAGTGGTTCGGGTCCGCAGCAGTACACCAGTGTCTGATCTGAGGGTTCATCGAGCGCGGACGCAAGGTCGAAATGGCCTTTCTGGTCATTCGGCCACAGCGTGACGCGGTCGCCGTAGGAGTCAGTCAGCGCATCGGCGAATGCCATCGTCGTCCGGCTGCGTCCGAGGTAGATCAGTGTCCAGTCGCTACCGGCCTGCTGCGCGGAATCGATCATCGCGATGATCGGAGTGATCCCGATCCCGCCGGCGATGAACAGATATCGCGGTGAGTCGACGAGTGCAAAGTGGTTGCGGGGGCCTCGGACTCGCACGCTGCCGCCTTCAACGAGGCGTTCGTGGACATGGCGTGAGCCGCCGCGGCTCGCTGGATCGAGCAGCACGCCGACGCGCCAGGTTTTGGCATCTCGTGGATCACCGCAGAGCGAATACTGACGAACCAAACTCTCGTCGAGGAGGAGGTCGACATGTGCGCCGGGCTCCCAGGCCGGCAGATCGTCTCCCTGCGGATCCACCAGGTCCAGCGCCACGACGCCATCCGCAGCAGCATGCCGTCGGTGCACTACCAGGTCGGTCGTGAACTCGTGCACCTTTGCGGCGGATGCCACGGCCGGTGCCTCTTTGGCGGAAGTCATAGCTCGGAGCTCCCTTCTGTGGTGACGAACGTGACCAGCTCGGCCAGCTCGAGTCGAAAATCGTCCATCAAATCCCATGCGTCGGGCAGTGTTTGAGCGTCGCCGACGATCCCGATGTCGAGTCCTTGCTCGTAGCTGACGACCGTGATGTTGAGTGTGAAACCGTGGAAAATCAGACTCATCGGGTAGTGGGCGAGCAGTGGGGCGCCGTGACAGGTCAACTTGACGGGGGAGCCCGGCACGTTAGAGATGATCAGGTTCACCGGTGGGCGCACGAAGCGCGAGGAGACCAATTCCATCAGGCCACGAGCAGCGACGCCGAATACCGGCAACGGGATTGGCTCGTTTACGTCGCTCAACAGCCTCGGCGGCGCCTCGCGCGAGCGCTGCTTTGCGCGCTTGAACGTTTCGTGGGCGAACTCGAGTCGCTCGCGGTCCGAGGCCAGGTGGGTCGGGATCGGCGCAATAATCGAGGTGATCGCGTTGCCGTAACGGTCTTTCGCGTCGGGCAACCGGGTCGACACCGGGATGTAGGCGACAAGTGGGGTTTCTGGCAGATCGTCGGTCGAAGTCAACCTGCGGCGCAGCGCGCCGGCGCAGAGCGCAATCACGACGTCGTTGACGGTGATGCCCAGCGCGTTCTGGATCGCCTTGACGTCGCTCAATGAGACAGTGCAAAACGCCGCCGAGCGCGCCGGCGAAAGCTTTGCGTTGAAACGTGTTCGGGGTGCGTCGAGCCATTTGGCGCTCAAGTCGCCCCTGACGAGCTGCGAAAGGGTATGCGCCCCAGGCAGTGACCTCAGGATTGGGACTTGGTCAAGATGGGCCAGCGCGCCGGGGGCCGAGCGCAGAGCGCGGACCCGCCTCGCCGGAATCGATGCGATACCGCGCGCCGCCAAAGCGGTCTGGCTGGGAACGGCGTCCGCATCGTCATCGCTGGGGGCCGACGACGTGTCCGCAGGCCCATCCAGAATCGTGGCGAAGATCTCGCTTGCCGCGATGCCGTCGACGGCGGCGTGATGCAACGTCATGACGACTGCGGTGCGCCCCGGCAGCCCGTGGATCACCTGCAGTTTCCACAACGGCTTGTCGCGGTCGAGCCGCACCGCCAGGATGGTGGCGACTTCGGCGGCCAGCGTGCGCTCATCGGCGGGCGCTGTGAGCGTGGTCTCGCAGACGTGATCCGAGAGGTCTACCTCGCTGTCGATGAATACCGGCCGGTCGAGATTGAACGGCACCGTGACCAGCTTCCAGCGCAACGGCGGACAATGCCTGATTCGGTCCGCGAGCCGTTCCCGCATTGTGGCGGCGGTGATCGGCCGCCTCTTGCCGGTCTGATAGATCGCGACGCCGCAATACTGTGAGCCGGAATTTCCGCTCTCAGCCGCTAGGAACTGTGCATCCAGTGCCGAAAGACGGTGCATCAGAACATTTTCCGCATGATCTTGACGGCCCGGTCGGTGTACGGCGGGTACACCATCCTCAGGTCGGGTCGTGCCCGCTTGGCCAGGACCGCCCTGCGGTGGCTCATCGCTTCGAAGCCCCACCGTCCGTGGTAGGCGCCCATCCCGCTGGCGCCGACACCGCCGAACGGCAACTGAGGCACCATGCAGTGCATCGCCACGTGGTTGACCACCGCACCGCCGGACGGGATCCGATCGATCAGTGTCCGCGCAACGAGACGCGACTGGCTGAACAGGTATAACGCCAGGGGTTTTGGCTTGCCGTTGACGAACTCGGCAGCTGAGTCGAGGGAATCGATTGTCAGCACGGGCAGGATCGGACCGAAGATCTCATCGGCCATCACCGCGTCGGTCGGCGATGGGTCGACGATCACAGTGGGTTCGATGCGCAGCGCGGCGCTGTCGAATCCGCCACCGGTGACGACGATGCCGTCGGTGGTGCCGATCAGCGAGACAAGGCGATCGAACTGCCGCTGATTGACGATCTGCATGGACGGATCGCTTTCGCCGGAACGGAATTCGTGCACATTCGCCACGATCTTGTCGACGAGCTCGGTGGCAATCGACCGTTCGGCCAGCACGTAGTCTGGCGCGATGCAGGTCTGCCCGGAGTTGAGCAGCTTCACCCATGCGATGCGCCTCGCGGCGACGTCGAGGTCGGCGTCGGCCGCGACGATGACCGGACTCTTGCCTCCGAGTTCCAGGGTGACCGGCGTCAGGCTCGGGGCCGCGCCGGCCATGATCTTCTTGCCGACCTCCGTGCCACCCGTGAACAGCGCGTGGTCGAAACCCTGTGCCAATAGATCCTGCGTGACCGCCGCGTCGCCCTCGACGACCCGTACTGCCTGCGGATCTAGATACTGCGGTACCAGTCGCGCCAGCAGCGCGGAGGTGGCCGGGGCCAACTCGGACGGTTTCACGACGGCACAGTTTCCGGCTGCAAGCGCCGCCACAAGCGGCGCCAGGCTGAGGTACAGCGGGTAATTCCACGGCCCGATCACCAGCACCACCCCGAGCGGGTCGTACTGCACCCAGCCTCGTGCGGGTAGCTGGCTCAGCGGTAGCGAGACCCGACGGCGGCGCATCCACTTCTTCAGGCGCTTGCGGGCGTAGGTCGCTTCGGCCTTGGTCGATGCGATGTCGCCGAGCCACGCCTCCACCGGCCCGCGGCCCAGATCCTCGGCGAGCGCCGCGGCGATCTCGGTCTCCCGCTCATCGCACAGCCGCTCAATCCCACGCAATTGGTCAAGGCGCCAGTCCAACCCGCGGGTGCGCCCGCTGCTGAACACCTCTCGAAGATCGTTCAGCAACGCGGCCACGTCTAAAGATGCTGTCTGGCTGGGCATTTCAGATCTCCGGTGCCGGGATGACGCCGGTGAGAACCGCTCCGGTCGCCCCTCCGTCGACAACAAGAGCGTGCCCGTTGATCCATTGCGCCGCATCAGATGCCAGGAAGACGATCGCACCTGCGATATCGTCCGGGGTTGCGTGACGCCCGAGCAAGGCCTTCAGGCCGTCGAGGTTGTCCTTACCCATGGTGTCCTCGAAGTCGGCCAGGATCGGGGTCTCCACCGGGCCGGGCAGCACCGCGTTGATGCGAAACCCTTTCTGCGCGGCCATCAGACCCATCGACATCGTGTACACGGTGGTGACTTCCTTGGAGAAGTTGTAGGCGTTGCCCTGCTGTGGGTTGTCCTTGAACCAGGCCAGCCCCTCCTCGAAGGAAAGCGTTGACAGAAGTTCGCCGATCACGTCGAGCCGCGCGGGCCAACCAAAGCCCGCCGTCGACGACACAGTCGTGACGGTGCCTCCGGGCTTGAGTCGTTCGAACACTGCCTCGGACAACTGTCGAACGGCCAGAGCGTTTACCGCCAGCACCACATCCGCCGGTGCAGTACCGGGCACTCCTGCGACGTTCATCAATCCGTCGAATTGGCCTTCGAGTTGCTCCATGGCGGCATCGATACTGCGCGGATTCGCCAGGTCGACTTCGATGTGGCTGGTGACCGCGGCTGTCGGGGTGTTGCGGTCGAGCGAGTAGACCTCCGCCCCAGCCGCGAGTAGCTTCTCGGCCACTGCGTGCCCGATCCCGGATGCCGCGCCTGTCACGATGTAGCGTTTGTTGGCGAACTCAGACATGTGTGCTCCTTCGTGCATAGCGATCGATGAGGACTCGTTTGACGAGCTTTCCGGTTGCAGATCTCGGTAATTCGCTGACGAAGTCCACTGACTTCGGCGCTTTGTAGCGTGCGATCCGATCGCGCACGTAGGTGATGATCTCGGTGGCAAGTTCGTCGGATGGTGTGACGCCGGAGCGCAATTGGACGACCGCCTTCACCTGCTCGCCCATTTCGGCGTCCGGCACGCCGATCACGGCGACGTCGAGAATCTTCGGGTGCAGGGCGAGGGTGTTCTCTACCTCTTGGGGATAGATGTTGACTCCACCGGAGATGATCATGAAGCCCTTGCGGTCCGTCAGGAACAGATAGCCGTCCTCGTCGAGGTAACCGACGTCGCCGACGGTGCACCAGTTGTCGTGGGCGGGATGCCTTGAGGCAGTGGTCTTCTCCGGGTCGTTGTGGTACTCGAACGGCGCGACCTCCCGCTCGAAGTAGATGGTGCCGATCTCGCCTGCGGGAAGCTCGGTGCCGTCGTCGTCGCATATGTGCAGCACGCCCATCGCAGCCTTGCCCACCGAGCCGCGCTTGGCTCGCCATTCACCGGTGGTGATGACCGTGGTGCCGTGCTGCTCGGTGGCGCCGTAATACTCGACGAGAATTGGCCCCCACCAAGAGATCATCGCGTCCTTGACGTCGGGCGGGCACGGCGCGGCGGCGTGCACGGCCAGCCGCAGGGACGACGTGTCGTACGCGGTCCGGGTCTCGTCAGGCAGTTGCAGCATCCGCACGAACATGGTCGGCACCATCTGTGTCACGGTGACCCGGAAGCGCTCGATCGCGGCCAGCGCCTCCTCGGCGTCGAACCGCTCCATCAAGACCACGGTCCCGCCCAACGCCTGCACCGATGCGCACCATTTCAGCGGCGCCGTGTGGTAGATCGGTGCCGGCGACAGATAGATGTCGTTTGCGACTATGTGGAACGCGCTCGCGAGCAGGCTGACCAACGGATCACCGGGTTCGTCGACCTGCCCACCCAGCAGGCGCGGCTTGATGCCCTTGGGTCGGCCGGTGGTGCCCGACGAGTAGAGCATCTCCGAACCACGGGGCTGGTCGGTCAACCGCGGTCCTGCGGTCACCAACAGCTCGGCGTAGGACTTGTAGCCGGCGACGTCCCCGCCGAACGCGTACCAGTGCGCAACCTCAGGAACCAGAGACACGACGGGTTCGGCCACCGCCCGCACCCCGGCCGAGACGATCACGACCTGAGCACCGCTGTCGCGCAATATGTATGCGGCTTCCTCCGGCGCCAGATGCCAATTCACGGCGGTGATGTACAGCCCGGAACGCAGTGCCGCCCAGTACACATCGAAGGCTTCCACCGAATTGTCCGACATCAGGGCTATCACGTCGCCTGGACGCAGCCCGAGTGCGTGCAGCGCGGACGCGAGCCGCGCGGAATTGTCGTCGAGCTCGCGGTAGGTAACCGTTTTGCCCGAGCCGGCCATCACGACGGCCGGACGATTGGGGGCGGCGGCCGCATGGGTTCCCGGAAACATGTTCGCCTGACCGATCAGGCCGACGCGCGGCGACGACGGACAGCGGCAACACCGTGGAACGCGGAGATGGTTGCCGGGACAAGGACCGGCAGCAGCGCCAGCATCATGATGAAGATGGCTGTGAACATGGTTAAACTCACTCTTCTCCGCAAAGCGGATCGTCGGCTTTAATTGGCGAAATTTGAGCACTCGAGTTTTGAAAAAGATTTCTCGATGTCGTGTTCATGGGAAACGCTACGGAGGTCCGACCGTCGCAGCTACGTCGGCAACCGACCAACTTTTGTCCCGCTTTCAAAGAATCCTTGTCCGCAGCAGCCAAAGCCCGCCCAATATTGACGCTCTGGTCATTCCATGGAGTTGGGTGTCGGTGCGGCATAAGGTCGGTTCATGGGGCAGCGAAGCCGCGAGGACGAGGCGCTCGTCGCGAAGTCGGCGGCGCTGATCATCAGCCGGCTCGACGACAAACTCGCCGAGATCACGCACTCCATCCAGGAGCTTCTCTTCACAGAGCTGTCGGAGGTCGGCGGCGACGGCGAACTGCTTGGCCTGCTCTACGACGCCGTTCAGGGAAACCTAGATGCTTTCTTCCCGGCCGTCCGCCACGGCATCTCCATCGACAACGTCGAACCGCCGACGGCGGCGCTCGAGCATGCCCGACGGTTGGCGCAGCGCGGCGTGGATGCCGACTCTTTGGTGCGCGGCTACCGGCTCGGCCACCAGGCTGTCGTACGAACCGTGCTCGACGAAATTCGCGCCGCGCAATTGGAAACCCGGCTTGGACTAGATGTATTCGAACAGATCACATCAACGTCATTTCGGTATATCGACAGGATTTCGCGTTTAGTGCTGACTGCATACCAAAACGAACGTGATCGTTGGCTTGCAAACCAAAGCCGGCTGCGGGCATTACGCGTTCGCGAGGTGCTTGCCGGCGGCGACATCGACATCGACGAGATGACAAATGTCATTCGCTATCCGCTGCACCGAAATCACCTAGCTCTGATCGTGTGGTGTGGCGAGTCCGAAGAGGGAAACGAACTCGTCGTGATGGAGCGATTTGTCACGGATCTCGCGAAATCGCTGGGTGCGGACGAGCGCCCACTGTTCGTCGCCGCGGACCGGGTGACCGGGTGGGCATGGGTGCCGCTTACCACCGAAGCGGCGGCCGTTGCGGCAGCGCTTATTCGCGAATTCGTCAACGCGCGGGCAGACGCACCATGGATCGCTGCTGGTGATCCGGTAGCGGGCGTCGACGGCTTCCGCCGCTCGCATCGGCAAGCCCAGGTTGTACGCGCCGTCGTGCTGGCGTCGGGATCGCAACCGCCCACGGTCACGGTGGTCAGCGATCCCGGACTCGTGGTCGCCGCACACTTCTCTGCCGATCTTGAGGACACGCGCGCATGGGTTGGCGACGTCCTGGGTCCCCTTGCCTCGGCCACGGACAGTGACGAGCGGATGCGTGAAACGCTGAGGGAGTTCCTGCACACCGGGTCGAGTTTCAAGGCCACCGCCGACGAGTTGCACCTGCATGTCAATTCGGTGAAGTACCGCGTGCAGCGCGCAATCGAACGTCGTGGCAGGCCAATCGCCGGCGACCGGCTCGATGTGGAAGTCGCGCTGCTCCTTTGTCATTGGTTCGACACTGCGGTTCTGAATCAGGGCATCGTGTAACCACCGCTGACGGAGATCAGCTGCCCGGTTACTTGGCGTGCCGCGTGAGAAGAGGAGAACCACACGACGGCGCGCCCGATGTCCTCGGCGGTGGTGAGCCTTTGCAGTGGCGTGTCCTTGAGCATGAAGTCGATCTGCTTTTGATTAAAAACGGCTTCCTCTCCGACCGCCCACAGGCTCGAGGCGCCGACCGCTTCTGGACCGTCGGGAATGACGAGGCCCGGGCACACGACATTGGACCTGATGCCGTGACGGCCGTGTTCGCGTGCGGTGGTGCGAGCCACCGCGACCATGGCCGCCTTCGAGGCGCCGTAAACCCCCTGCCGGATCTGGCCGAATGCCGCGTCGCTCGCGATGAACACAATCGCTCCGCCACCGCACTCTTTCATGACGGGTATCGCCGCCTGGGTAGCGGCGATCGCGGTGAACAGGTTGATCTCGATGGTGCGCTGCCACTTGTCCCGATCGGTGTCGGTGGCGATGAATCCGGGAACGCTCCAGCCTGCGTTGTTGACGAGCACGTCCAGGCCGCCCCATGCCCCCTGGGCGGCGTCGACCGCGGCTTCGGCCGTTCCCGGCTCGGTCAGGTCGCCGACCACCACAGTGACATCGGTGGCTCCCAGTTCTAAGGCCTCGGCCCGAACCTTTTCCGCCTGCGGCCCGTCGATGTCGCTGATCACAATGCGCGCGCCTTCGGCCGCGAACGCGTGCATGATGCCGCGGCCGATATTGGAGGCGCCGCCGGTGACGACGACCCGCGCATCCGCCAAGCCGAGATCCATGTCGACTCCTCACTGTGCTCGTCGCTTGTGACGGGCGTTGAGTTAGTTTAACCTAGATTAGAAAAACCGGCGACGATGGGAGACATGTGAGCGTCGTACTGCACGCCGTCGCGGATGGTGTCGGGCACATCACGCTGAACCGGCCCGACCGCATGAACGCAGTGACAACCGAACTCGCCCGCCAACTCGAACAGGCGCTGCGCGAGTTGTCGGCCGTCCCAACGGTAAAAGTGATCGTCATTCGTGGGGCAGGTGAAAACTTCTGCGCCGGGGGCGACGTCGCTGAGGTTGGGCGCCTCCGATCCGCTGGCCGCCAGCCGCTGGGGACGCTGTTCGCGGCCTTCCGCGGCGCGTGCGACGCCATCAGTGCGATAGATGTGCCTGTGATCGCTGCCGTCGAGGGTGTCGCCATGGCGGGCGGCTTCGAGCTGATGCAAGCAGCCGACATCGTCATCGTCAGTGACGACGCCAAGATCGCCGACAGCCACATCAACTTCGGCATGATCCCCGGGGGCGGCAGTACGCAGCGGCTGCCACACCTCGTCGGGCGCCAGACCGCGCTGGGACTGCTCTTGAGCGGTGACCGTCTGAACGGCCTGGACGCCGTACGAATTGGGCTGGCGTACCGCAGTTTTGCGCCCGAAGAGTTCGACGCGGGTGTGCACGATTTTGTGGCGAAGCTGGCCGGCCGCGACCGCGCCGCAATGGCCTCGATCAAGAAGCTGGTCGGAGCCGGACGAGAGCGGCCGCTCGCACAGGGCCTCGACGACGAAATCACCGCAGTTGTCGAGCACATCGCCGGCCACGGCGTCGACGAATTCACACGGGTAGGTGCATCCTCATGACCGCCATCGACGCACCGCCCGTGACACTCGATGTCGGCTCCGACGGCATCGCACGGCTCCGTCTGAACCGGCCCGAAGCCTCAAACGGTCTCAACGTGGAGCTGCTCAAGGCACTGCACGAGGCCATCCTGCGCTGCCACTCCGATGCCTCGGTGCGGGTGGTGCTCCTGACCGGGGAGGGACGCAACTTCTGTGCCGGCGGCGATATCCACACCTTCGAGTCCAAGGGCGCGGATCTACCGCAGTATCTGCGCGAGGCGACGGCCTGGCTGCAGCTGGTGACCTCGGCGCTGATCCAGCTGCGCATACCCGTGGTCGCCGCAGTGCAGGGTTTCGCCGCAGGCGGGGGCGGGCTGGGGCTGGTCTGCGCTTCGGACATCGTCGTCGCAGCCGAGTCGGCGAAATTCTTCTCAGGCGCGGTGCGGGTGGGAATGGCCCCCGATGGCGGGTCATCCGTGACGCTGACCCAGCTCGTCGGACTGCGCCAGGCGCTGCGCGTGCTCCTGCTCAATCCGACATTGTCCGCCGCGGAGGCGTTGGACATCGGCCTGGTCACCGAAACTGTGCCCGACGATGAGTTATCATCCCGCACAACACAAATCGCCACCACCTTAGCGAGCTCGCCAACCCTTGCCATGTCCGCTACCAAGCGGCTGGTATGGAACGGAGTAGGCGCCTCGGTTGAGCAACGACTGGCCGAAGAGTCACGCACGGTGTCCGAACTGTCCGGCACCGCCGACGCGTTGGAGGGCTTGCGTGCCGTGATCGAACGCCGCTCACCGAGGTTCACCGGCCGATGACCACGACAACCACAGGTCCGGTGCTCGTCGACGATGACGCCGCAGTACGCACAGTCACGCTCAACCGGCCGCAGAAGCGCAACGCGATCGACATCGAGTTACGCATCGCCCTTGCAGAGGCGATCGAGTCCGCCGACCGCGATCGCGATATCCGCGTGATCATCGTGACCGGGGCTGGGCCAGTATTCTGCTCCGGTGGGGACATCTCCACGATGGAGCGCATGCCCGCCGAGCGTGCCCTGGACCGACTCCAGCTGGCGCAGCGCGTCATCCGCGCGATCTGGAATACGCCCAAGCCGGTGCTGGCTGCCGTCGAGGGGTCGGCATACGGTGCGGGCACCGCCCTCGCCGCCGCCTGTGACCGTGTCGTCGCGGCGCGCGACGCGACGTTCGCAACCACCTTCACCAATGTCGGATTGTCCGGGGACATGGGCACCTTCGTGTCGTTGCCTGCACGCATCGGAGCGGCGCGGGCCAAGCAGATGTTGATGCTGCCAGCACCGATCACCGCGCAGGAAGCTCTCGAAATCGGCCTCATCGACGCCGTCGTCGAGCCGGGACGGGCCCTGGATTCGGCCCGCCGCGATGCCCGACAACTCGCGGCGGGGCCGTCGCGCGCCTACGGAGTGATCAAGACTCTGTTGGCCGATGCCGGCACCATCAACCGATTCGAGCTACTCGAGCGCGAGGCCACTTGCCAGTCGGGGCTTTTCGAGACCGACGACTTCGCCGAAGGCATCGCCGCCTTTCGGGAGAAACGGCGGCCGGTCTTCGGCGCCGGGGAAGGAGCGCAACGATGACCGCGGTCATCAATCCAGCGGCTGGCACCAACAGTCGGTACGACCGACTGATCAAGCGGGACAAGGTGCACGGTTCGCTGTACACGGACCCGGCCATCTTCGCCGAGGAATTGCGCAAGATCTGGTACCGCACATGGGTTTTCGTCGGACACGAGAGCGAAGTGGCTCAGCCCGGCGACTATGTGCGCAAACGCCTCGGTCTGCAGGACGTGATCATGACTCGCGACCGCGACGGCGAACTGCACCTTCTGCTGAACCGATGCGCGCATCGCGGGAACCAGGTGTGCGACGACGCCAAGGGCAATGCGTCGGCGTTTCGCTGCCCCTATCACGGTTGGACGTACCGCAACAACGGCGAGCTGGTCGGTTTCCCGTTCTTCAAGGGCTACGGCGAGCGAAAGCTCGACCTCGCGCTTGCGCGGGTGCCGCGGGTCGACTCCTACCATGGCTTTGTCTTCGGAAGCTTCGCTACTGATGGTCCGACACTGATGGATCACCTCGGTGCCGCGGCCGGCGAGATCGACCGGCTGGTGCGGTTGTCTCCGGAAGACCGCGTTGAGCTCACCGCGGGATGGTTGCAACATCGTACTCGGGCGAACTGGAAACTCTTGGCCGAGAACGAGACCGATGGCTACCACCCACAGTTCGTGCACGGATCTATCTTCGGGGTGACCGGCAGCACGATCGGGCATCTCTACAGCGATTCGTCGACCGCGGTCACCCGCGACCTTGGGAACGGGCACAGCGAGAACGATCTGCGTCCGGAGTTTCGCAAGTTCGCCGAACCGATGCGCTGGTTCGGCACCACGGAGTCGCGGGTCCCCGACTACGTCGCGGCGATGCGCGCCAAACATGGCGCTGAGGCGGAGCGCATGCTCATCGAGGGCGGCCCGCACGTCATGATCTTCCCGAACCTGTTCATCGCGGAGATCCAGGTCTTCAACATCCAACCGGTCGCGGTGGGTGAGTGCATCCAGCACTCGACGGCGGTGCAACTGGCGGGAGCGCATGAACTCAACCGGCGCATGGTGTCACAGTGCGTCGGGTCGGTGGGTCCGGCAGGCATGCTGCTGGCCGACGACACCGAGATGTACGAACGCAACCAGGCCGGTCTCGCGTCGCTGTCACCGGAATGGCTCGACGTGCGCCGTGGGCTGAACCGAGAGGGCGTCGACGACAACGGCTTCACGATCGGCGCGGCTACTGACGAGACCGGCATGCGCGGGTTCTGGAGACAGTACCGAAGCCTGATGGAGGCAACCTGATGGGCACTGTGACGTCCGTTGTGAGCGCAGAGACAGGGCTCGGGCCGGTCCCCGACGGATTCGACCGGCACGCGGTTGAGCAGTTCCTCTACCGGGAGGCTCGGTTGGCGGACGAGGGCGACTACGACGCGTGGGAAGCACTGTGGACAGACGATGCGCTGTACTGGGTGCCGATCGAGGGTGAGGGCTCCGATCCCGCGCGACAGATGTCCGTCATCTACGACAATCGCAATCGCATCTCGACTCGCTTGAAACAGCTACGCACGGGCAAGCGCTATGCGCAGGCGCCGCCGTCGAACTTGCGCCGGTTGTTGTCGAACATCGAATTCCTTGGCGGCAAAGACAATACCGACGGAGGCGTCGACCTCGAGCTCGCAGCCAACTTCCTGGCAATCGAGTCACGAGCGCGCGGAACCCATCTGTGGGGCGGCCGCACCACCTACCGGTTACGTCGTCGAGGCGAGGCCCTCCTTCTGGTCTACAAGAAGGTGGTGCTGGTGGACAACGATCAACCACTACCCACCCTGGGCTTCCTGATCTGAGGGGCGTTGTGACAATCGAGTTTGGTGACGGCGATGGCGTCATCGGCAGTGAGTTTGCCCAGGTTTCAGTGCGATTCGACACCGACGGAAATGCGCCCCGGTTGCGCCTGGAGGATCTCCACGGGGGTCGCGTGCGCTATCTGGACGCGCTGGAACTCGAGGCGATCATCTGGCTGCCCGAGGAACGCCTCATGGGTCTGCTCGACCCGTCACACGGCCGCTGGGGCGGCGAGGCT
The DNA here is from genome assembly GCA_046735135.1 of Actinomycetota bacterium. GTDB lineage: Bacteria > Actinomycetota > Actinomycetes > Mycobacteriales > Mycobacteriaceae > Mycobacterium. The sequence continues at coordinate 13,721 of JBKPSU010000075.1, read as the reverse complement.
CGGGAGCCGCGATGAACATCGGAAGGTGTTGAAATGCCCGGATTGCAGGACAAAGTCATCATCGTCACAGGAGCCGGCGGTGGCCTGGGCAGTGCATACGCACGATTCCTTGCCGACAACGGTGCGCTGGTCGTCGTCAACGATCTAGGCGGAGCGCGTGACGGGTCCGGGTCGGGAATGGGCATGGCCGACTCGGTGGTCGACGAGATTCGGTCTGCCGGTGGGTCAGCGGTCGCCGACTATTCGACGGTTGCCACGCCAGAGGGCGCGGAGGCGATCGTCGACACGGCCATCGAGCACTTCGGTGCCGTGCACGGTGTCGTCAACAACGCGGGCATCCTGCGCGACGGCGCCTTTCACAACCTATCTGCGAACAACTTCGACGCCGTGCTGAAAGTGCATCTCTACGGCGGCTTTTACGTCACGCGAGCCGCATGGCCACACTTTCGCGAACAGAAGTTCGGCAGGGTCGTCGCCGCGACGTCGACTGCCGGCATCTATGGCAACTTCGGCCAAGCGAACTACGGCGCCGCCAAACTGGGACTGGTCGGAATGATCAACACCTTGGCGGTCGAGGGGGCCAAGTACGGCATCACCGCCAACGCTGTGGCACCGCTTGCCGCTACCCGCATGACCGCAGACGTTGCGCCGCAGGACCTTTTGGACACGCTCGACCCCGACCACGTGGCTCCCGCCGTCGGTTACCTGCTCTCCGAGGAGAACGAGGACACTGGATCGGTGTTTGTGGTCGGAGGGGGACTCGTCCAGCGGGTGGCACAGTTCCAGAACGACGGCGTCACCTTCGCGACGCCGCCGACGTTGCAAGAAATCAGCCGGCGTTGGCCTGACATCAGCGACATGTCCAACGCCAAACCGGGAACAAGTCCCGTCTAACTCATGAGCACGACTCGTCAGCGGGCGAATTGGGACGCCGACCGCAGTGTGGATTTGGTGGACTTCACTGTCGGCGAGCTCCTCAGTGACCGCGCGACCGCCCACCCCGATCGGGTGGCGCTCGTCGGAGTGCGTCACGGCACCGGCGAGCAGGTCCGGCTGACTTATCAGCAACTGCACCAGGAGGCATGTCGGGTTGCGACTGCGCTGGCAGGTTTGGTCGAACCCGGAAGCTTCGTCGCCATCTGGGCTCCGAATGTCGTTGAATGGCCGATCATTCAGTACGGTGCGGCGCTGGCAGGCATGGTGCTCGTGGCCATCAACCCGGCGTTGCGCGAAGAGGAATTGCGCTACACACTCCAGCACTCCGGCTCCACCCTGCTGCTGCACGCCGACGCCAACCGCGATTACGACATGGCCGCCATCGTCCAGCGCGTCGCCGTGACCCTGCCGGACCTGACATGTGTGTCGCTGTCGGATTCGCCGATGTGGCGTGCCGAGCACATCGATGACAACGTCACGCGAAACGCACCCGGCAATGCCGACGACATCGTCATGCTCCAATACACCTCGGGCACGACCGGCAACCCGAAGGGCGTCCTGCTCCGACACAAGTCACTGATCAATGTGGCCAAGCTAACAGTTGAGGCGGTGTCCGTGCCCGCCGGCGCGGTATGTCTCAATCCGCTGCCGATGTTTCACACTGCCGGATGCGTGATCGCCACGCTCGGACCGCTGTGGCTCGGCGGGACGGTCGTTTTGGTCGATCGCTTCAGTCCAGTGCCAGTGCTGCACGCTCTGCGCATGGAGAAGGTGTCGGTGCTGTTCTATGTGCCCACCGTGCTCGCAGCGTTATTGGAAGCACAACGCACCAGCGGTGACAGCGCTCCGCAGTTGCACACCATCATGGGCGGCGCGTCGAATGTGTCGCCGGCGCTGATCGAGTCCGCCGAGCAGGTGTTCGGCGGCACCGTCATCAACCTGTTCGGGCAAACCGAGTTGTCTCCCGTGCTCACTGCGACCCGTCCCGGGGATGCGCGCGCGGATCGGCTGAACACGGTCGGTCGCCCTCTGCCGCAAGTTGATTGCCGCATTGTCGACCCTGTCAGCGGCAGGGTGGCCGCCGTCGGTGAGCCCGGTGAGATATGTGCCAGGGGATACCAGACTCTGGCGGGATACCTGCACGACCCCGACGCGACCACCCGCACGATCGATAGCGAGGGCTACGTCCACACAGGGGATCTCGGCACTATGGACTCGCGCGGCTATCTCACTGTCACCGGCCGACTCAAAGAGCTGATCATCCGGGGCGGCGAGAACATCGCCCCAGCCGAGATCGAATCGCACCTGCTCAGCCACGACGACGTCGTGGACTGTGCAGTCGTGGGACTGCCGCACGACCGACTGGGCGAGGAGGTGGCCGCGGTTTTGCGCATATCCCGAGGCGCTGACGGGCTACTCAAGGGTTTCGTCGAGCACCTGCGTGATCGATTGGCTCCTTTCAAGATTCCGACGCGATGGTTTGTTGTGACCGAGCTTCCCGTGACACCAACGGGCAAGGTGCGCAAATTCGAGTTACGAGACGCGATTATCCGCGGCGAGGTACGGGAACTGTGACTTCGACGGCAGACATCGACGCTCGTCGCGAAGTGCTGCGGCGGCGTTTCGCGGTCTGGCAGCCACGCACCCTGTCGGACTGGCTCGACAACTGTGCCGCACGCTACCGCGACCGGCCGATGGTCTTCGCCGATGAGCGCGAGCTCACCTACGAGGACATCACATCCGAATCGCGCCGTCTGGCAGACGGTTTGGCAACCATCGGTGTTCAGCAAGGTGACCGAGTGGCGATGGTGATGGCGAACTATGCGGAGTTCGTGGCGATCAAGTTCGCCATCGCCCGGGCAGGCGCGATCGCCGTCCCGCTCAACTACCTCTACCGCGGCGAAGAGCTGCGATTCGTCCTGGCGGATTCGGGGTGCCGAGTGGTGGTCGCCATGACCGGGTTCGCGGACCTGGATTACCAGGCGATGCTCGACGACATGCCCGATGCACCCACGATGGTGCTCCTCGACACCGACGGCCGAGCGCGTCCCGGTGTGCTGACCGTCGAAGGCCTGGCCGCGCTGGGCGACCGCAACCCCGGCGCCAGCGACGGTCGGGCGGTCGATCCGTGTGGGCCCGGCGACATGTTCTACACCTCCGGTACGACTGGTTCACCCAAGGGCGTGTTGGTGTCCCACGACGCCGTGCTGCGCACCGCCTTCGCTTCCGCTTTGACCCGGGCCTTCGAGGAGGGTCGGCGGACTCTGTTCTCGCTGCCGTGCTACCACATGTTCGGCTACGTCGAAGGCCTGCTGTCAGTCACCTTCGTTGGCGGCGCCATCATCCCGCAGACCACGTTCTCCGCCGAGGGCTACTTCGCCGGCATTCAGCGGTACCAGGCCACCGACATCCTATGCGTGCCAACGATGGCGGTGGCGATGATCGAGCACCCGTCGCGCCGCGACTATGACCTGAGCTCGCTCACGGCGATATTGTGCGGTTCGGCGCCGGCGCCGATTTGGCTCTGGGAACGGATTCAGGCCGAATTCGGCGTCAGGGAGATCGTCACCGGCTATGGGATGACCGAGTGCGGCGGGGCGATGACGCTGACCCGTCCGGAGGACCCGCTGGAACTGACGTCCAACACCGTCGGGCGCCCGAAGATGGCCGGCGCTGCCGGAGTGCTGGGAACGGACGCGCTCGTCGAGTACGAGGCGGTACGCCCTGACGGCCGCGATACGCTACCGCCCGGCGAGGAAGGCGAACTTGTGTCGCGCGGGCCAACGACGATGCTGAGGTACTGGAATCGGCCCGACGATACGGCGGCGGCTCTGCGGGACGGCTGGTTGCACTCCGGTGACTTGGGAGTGGTGCGCGCCGATGGCTACCTCCAGGTAACCGGGCGCAGCAAGGAGCTCTACAAGAGCGGCGGAGAACTGATCATGCCCAAGGAGATCGAGGATCTTCTTGCGGCACATGAGGGAATCAGTCAGGTGTTCGCAATTGGGCTGCCAGACGAACGGTGGGGCGAAATCGGTTGTGTTGTCGTTGTTCCGGCCAGAGGTGCCGCAATCACAGAGGCTGACGTTCTATCGGTGTGCCGTGCCGAACTCGCAAGGTTCAAAGTCCCAAAACGGGTTGTCTTTTACTGCGCGGACGACCTACCCACCACGCCGACGGGCAAGGTGCAGAAGTTTCGACTCGTGCAGGAGCTCAGTGCTTTCGGTGCTCCGACAAATTTAATAGAGAATAGAAACTCGTGATAGTCTCACGGAGAGCCCAACCGAACTAGGGGTTACTCCTCGAATCGACATTAAAAGAACGAGATGCCGTCGAGCCGAAAGCCTGAGAAGGGAACCGCGAGGTGAACGTATCCGCCGACCTGAACACGGAAGTGTCGAGCGCTCAACTGCTTTACCGAGCCCTCGCCGCAGGTGACCGCGAGGCATTGTCTGGCCTGCTGCATCCACAGTTCGTCGGGCATGCCACTGACGGCCTTCCGCTCGACATGGGCGGACGCCACGACGGAGCCGATGCAATGCAGCGCGAGCTGTGGTGGATGATCGGACGCCACTACGAGGCAGAGGCGCGGCCGGAAGAGTTCCGCCTGCTCGACGACGGCCGATTGTTCGTCGCCGGTCACTACCGAGGTGAGGGCCGTGTATCGGGCCGCCGACTGGACGCGGAATTCATACATGTCATCGCTTTCGCCGATGACGGGCGAATCGCCTCGCTGCGCCAACTGACTGATAGCGCGGCATGGGTGCAGGCCCTCGGTGGCGGCGCGGCGTTGCGCACGGTCGACTACGCGATCACCGATGCAGTGGCCACCGTGTGCCTGAACCGACCGGACGTCCGCAACGCCATCGACATGCAGATGGCCGAGGACACCCTCGACGTGGCTCGCCGTATCGCGGCCGACGACTCGATCCGGGCGGTGCTCATCTGCGGCAATGGCCCCGCCTTGACCGTCGGCGGCGATGTCGACTATTTCCTCGCCCGCTCCGCCGAGCGGTTCGGCGCACTGTTCGCGGAGATGACAGGACCCTTCCACGAGGCGTTCCGCGTCCTGAGCCGCATCGACGCCCCGATCGTCACCGCCGCCCACGGTGCTGTCGCCGGCGGCGGACTGGGCTACGTGTACGCGGCCGATCTGGTCATTGCCGCCGACGACGCCAAGTTCGTGACGGCCTTTGCCGGGCTCGGGCTTTCGGGCGATGGCGGCGGCACCTGGCATCTTCCCCGGCTGATCGGTCCTCGTCGTGCTGCCGAGGCATACCTACGCAATAGGCCGATCGATGCCCGAGAAGCGTTGGAATGGGGGCTGATCAACGAAATCGTGCCCGCCGACGAACTGCGTGGCCGCGCCGAGGCGACGGCGCGGGAGCTGGCGAATGGCCCCACTCGCGGTTTCGCAAAGATGCGTGCACTGCTGCGCGACTCATGGCGCAACGACCTATCGACCCAGTTGCAAGCGGAGACCGACGCAATCCGACAGATCGGCGACACCGCCGACGCCGCCAGAGCCATTGTCGATTTCGCGGCGAAGCGCCGTGCTGAATTCACCGGGAGGTAGGGCGTGGGACTCATCCAGGACTGCGTGGAGCACAAAGCAATTCGTGAGACTGTGGCCAACATGGCGTCGCGCTACGGGGTGCAATACTTCACCGAACGCGCACGTTCCGGTGGTGGCATCGACGAACTGTGGAAAGACCTCGGGGCCGCCGGCCTGCTGGGGTTGCACCTGCCCGAAGAATACGGCGGCGGGGGAGGAGGCATGGCCGAGGCCGTCGTCGTCGTCGAGGAACTCGCCGCACACGGCATGCCGTTGCTGATCTGGGTCATCTCGCCTGCGATCTGCGGCAACATTCTGGCGCACCACGCCTCGGAGGAAATGAAGCAGCGCTGGCTGCCATTGATCGCCGACGGGACCAAGGTCATGGCGTTCGGCCTCACCGAGCCCGACGCCGGTTCCAACAGCCACAACCTGAAGACCACCGCACGGCGCACTGGCACCGGGTGGACGATATCGGGTTCGAAGTACTACATCTCGGCGGTGGACCAGGCCGACGCGATACTCGTTGTCGCCCGCGACGCCGAGCACTCGACCGAGCAGAAAAGTGCGCTCTCGCTGTTCGTGGTGCCGATCGACAGCCCCGGATTGACCTATCAGAAGATCGATACCTCGATCGTGTCGCCGGACAAGCAGTTCACAGTGTTTCTCGACGACGTGGAGGTCAGCGAGGATACCCTCATCGGCGGCGCGGGCAACGGCCTGCGCCAGGTGTTCGACGGACTGAACCCGGAACGAATTCTGGTGGGCGCCTTGTGCGGTGGGGTCGGCCGCTACGCCATCGGCAGGGCTGTCGACTACGCCAAGGAACGGCGCGTGTGGGATGCGCCGATCGGCGCCCATCAGGGAATCGCCCACCCGCTCGCTGAAGCACACGTCGCTGTCGAACTGAGCAGAATGGCGACGGCTCGCAGTGCCGAACTTTTCGACGCGGGTGGATACACGGCCGAAGCCGCCAATGTCGCGAAGTTCGCGGCCTCGGAGGCGGCGCTCAAAGCGCTCGACCAGTCGATCCAGACGCACGGAGGCAACGGGCTGTCGCATGAATACGGGCTTTCCGAGTTGTGGTTCGTCACGAGACTCATGCGCACCGCGCCGGTCAGCAGGGAGATGGTGCTGAACTTCATCGCCCAGTCGTCGCTTGGTCTGCCGCGCTCCTACTGAGGCGGGGAGGAACTCCTGATGAGTACAAACCAATTCGACGTCATCGTCATTGGAGCGGGAGCGGGCGGCCTGTTCACTGCCGCGCGTCTGGCGCATCGCGGGTACCGCACGTTGGTGGTGGAACGACTCGACAAGGTCGGCGGCCGGGCCTCCACCGACGACATCGACGGCTTCAAGGTCAACAACGGCGCCATCGTGATCGAGGTGGGCGGGACCACCCAGCAGACCTGCGAGGAGGTCGGCGCTCCGTTCGACATTCGCGAGCCCAAACCACCGCTGCTTTATCGCATCGGTGGCAAGGATGTCGACGTCACCGGCGGCGGCTGGGGTTTCTTGCTGAGCAAGCTCACCCGCCAGGGTGCCAAGCTGGTCAAAGGTATCGGCGCTGCGCGCAACGACTCGGGTTTGCCCGAGGACGAGATCTCCACAGCGCAATGGGTGTCGCGCTACACGAAAAATGAAGGTGTGCACGGCATTTTCCGCAACATGTGCGCCTCCATCTTCGCCGTCGGTTCCGAGGATCTGCCGGCGCGGGTGTTCCTCACCTACTTCACCCGCAAGAGCGCGTTCAAGCGGTTCGGCTTTCACCCCGAGGGCACCATCGGCTTGTGGCGAGGCCTGGCCGGCGCCATCGAGTCCAACGGCGGTCAAGTGTGGCTGTCCACGCCGGTCGTCAAGATCGTCTCCGACGCCACGACCGTTGCTGGCGTGCAGGTGATCCGCGATGGCGAGACCGTCACCCTGGAGGCGCCGGTGGTGGTGAGCGATATCGGACCGGCCGCCACGGTCGAGCTGCTCGGCGAGCAGAACGTCCCCGCGGATTACCAGGATCTGGTGAAGAAGGGCGACCGGCCCACGGCGATGATCTCGGTCAACTTCGCCAGCCAGGAGCGGTTGGTCGACGTGCCGGGAATGTTGAGTTTCGCCGCGTCGCGGCGGTTGGCCTACATCGCCAACTTCACCGACTTGTGCCCCGAGATGGCGCCGCCGGGATGGAACCTCTACGTCGGCACCGCGGTGCCCAAACCGTCGCTCGGCGATTTCGACGAAGCCGTTGAGACAGAGCTGCTGCTGCAGGATCTGCGCGAGCACATCGACCGCTTCGATGATCGCGCCAGGATCCTGAATATTGCCGTCACGCGCGATGACTGGCCGCCGCAACGTGCTGTGTCGGGTTTCGACTTACCGCACGAAACGCCGTTCGCCGGTTTGTGGAACGTCGGCGATGCGGTCAAGGAATACGCCAACGGCGGCACCACCGCATGCGCCGAAACGGCGCAATTGGTGGTCGACAAGATCGTCGCCGCCCACCAGCCAATCGCCGTCAGCCAATCATGAACCACCCGCATCCTTCTGAAGCTGGTTTCGCAGACGCTTATTCGCGGGCCTGGACGTCGGAGCCGGTCCAATTGCTCGACTTCTTCGCGCCCGCCGGCAGCTACACCGATGTCGCAATGGGGGCGACATACACGGGCCGCGATGAGATTGGCCGATTTCATCGCTGGATGTTGAAGTTCGCTCCGGACTCCGTCATCGAGTTCAGTGACGCCTGCGCGTCCGACGGGCGCCTCTACCTTGAATGGGTATGGAGCGGGACCTTCGAAGGAGCGCTGCGGCTGCCAGATGGCTCGTCGGTAGAGGCAACGAACGCGAACTTCAATGTCCCCGGTGTCGCCGCGTGCCGGTACGTCGCCAGTGGCGAGCTGACGAGTCATCGCGACTACTGGGACCTCAGTACCGTGCTGAGGCAGGTTGGCACCTCGTGATATTGCCAAAATCCCACGGCCTAGGCTCAATCTGAGTAGAAGACCTTCGGAAGGGCCTGTGCAAACGTGGAAACCGCACCCCTTGATTGGGGAACATCTGGTGACCTTACCCCTCTCGACACATTGATGTGGCGAGCGGACACGGACCGGTCGATGCGGTCAACGGTATTGGCCGTGGAAGTGCTTGACACCGAACCTGATTGGGGCCGGCTCGTAGACGCTCATGAGTGGGCCAGCCGGATGGTGCCTCGGCTCTGTGATCGAATCTCCGAGCCGTTCGGTTTCGTCGGGACACCGATATGGGTCAGAGATCACAATCTGGACCTGCGCTATCACTTGCGTCGATGTCGCCTTGGTGGCGACGGTGGCTGGCCCGAACTCCTGACGACGGCGGCCCAACTCGCGATGACACCCTTTGACCGCACCCGGCCGCCGTGGGAGGCGGTGCTGGTCGAGGGCCTGCCCGACGGCAAGGCAGCGTATCTGTTGAAGTTGCATCACGCGTTGACCGATGGCTTGGGGCTGAGGCAGTTGATGTCGCAGTTGCACTCGCGGCAGCGCGCGCACCAACCCGACAAGCCGCAGCCGACCGCGGCATCGCCGGCCGTAGCCGGTCCAGCGGACTTCGTGGCGCGACAGCTCAAACATGACCTCGGTGCGGTGCCCGCGCTGATCGGCGGCGCAACCACCCTGACTTTCAAGGGGTTTCGTGACCCCATTGGATCGGCGCGCAGTGTCGTCCGGTATCTCGATTCGGCCCGGCGGGTGCTCTCGCCACCGAACGTATCGGGACTACCCGCGCTGTCGGCCCGCGGAGGCTCATGGCAGTTCGTGGCACTCGACCTGGATTTCGACGATCTGCGCGCAGCGGCCAAGGCCGGCGGCGGGTCGGTCAACGACGCATACCTGGCCGCTCTGCTCGCCGCTTTCCGGCTCTATCACGCCGAACTCGATGCACCACTGAACGGCGACGCGACGATGCCGGTTTCGGTGCCCGTGTCGGTACGACGCGACGATGACAGCGCCGGCGGAAATCGCTTCGCGCCGGCACGGCTGGTGGCCCCCGTCGGCATCGTCGACCCCGTTGCTCGAATCGAGCGCGTCAGGCAACTGGTGCGCGGGGCCCGCAGCGAGCCGGCTCTGGAGAGCGCTGACATCGTCGCGCCGCTGATGGCACGGCTACCCGCGTCGCTTCTGGTCCGAGTTGCCGGTTCAGCAACCGCAGGCAACGATCTGCAGGCCAGCAATGTCCCCGGCGTCGAGGAAGACCTCTATCTCGCCGGAGCGCTGATAGAACGCATTTATCCGTTCGCGCCGCTACCGGGGTGTGCCGCGATGATCACCTTGCATACGTATCGGGGCGCATGTTCAATCGGCGCGAACCTCGACGCGGCTGCCATCGTCGACCCCGCTCTCTTCGCGCAGTGCCTGAGTGACGGTTTCGCCGAAGTTCTGGCACTTGCACCTGGAGCGGGGAAGCCGAGTCTCCTGATATGACGGCGGCCAGTCCGATCGTCCTGCTTCATGGTGCCACCTCCTCTGCGAGGGTGTGGGATCCGCTGCTGCCCACGCTCAGCCCGAAATATCGGGTCTTTGCGCCCACGCTGGCCGGTCATTACGGCGGTCCACCACTAACAACCGACCCTGCGGCAGTGGTCGACAGGATCGTCGACGTCATGTGTCGTCAACTCGACGAGGCGGCGATCGACACCGCGCACATCGTCGGAAACTCGCTCGGTGGCTGGGTCGCACTCGAACTCGCCCGACGCGGACGGGCGCAGTCAGTCCTGGCCTTGTCGCCGGCCGGAGCGTGGCGATCCCCACGGGATCTCCGCCGGTTACTGCTCCTCTTTCGAGCCGGCGCCGTGCTCGGGCGCGTGAACGGTACGAGCAACCTGCTGGCGCGCAAGCGTCTGCGCCGAATCCTGCTACTGCTCATGGCAGAACACGCCGACCGAATGACGCCCGCACAGATTACCGCGGCACTCCAGGACATCGCAGGTTGCACGGCACTTCCCGAGATTCTTGACGGAGCGCGCAACAACGGCCCGATCAGTCCAGTCTCCGATGTCGGTTGCCGCGTACGCATCGTGTGGGGGCTCAGGGATCGAATGTTGCCCTTCATGCGGTACGGCGCACCGATGCTCGCCGCCGTCCCTGCGGCCGAGTTCAAGCTCATTCCCGGTGTCGGACATGTGCCGATGATCGACGATCCGCTCTTGATCGCCAACATGATTCTCGAATTTGTCGAGACAACGGATTCGCAGTTGAAACCGTCTTGATGCGACGCGTCACGCGACCGTCTATCGGGCGAGGTCGCGGCCGATGATCTCCTTCATGATCTCGGTGGTTCCGCCATAAATGGTCTGCACTCGGGTGTCGACGAACGCCCGGGCGACGGGGTACTCAGACATGTAGCCGTAGCCGCCGTGCAGCTGCAGACACCGGTCAATTACGCGCTTCTGTAGCTCGCTGACGTACCACTTGCCCTTGGCCGCGTCCACCGCAGGGAGCTCGCCGGCGTTGAACGCCAGGACCGATTTGTCGGCGTAGGCCTCGGCGATGTCGATCTCGGTCGCCATCTCGGCAAGCTCGAAACGGATGTGCTGCTGGCCGGTCAGCGGTTGACCGAATGTCGTGCGCTGCTGGCAATATTCGACGGTGTGATCGAATATGGCCCGGGTGTTGGCAATCGCCTTGGCCGTGACGCCGAGCCGTTCGCGCGGTAGGTGGCTCATCAGGTGCTGCAGCCCCCGGCCTACTTCGCCTAGCAGGTTGGCCGCCGGCACGACGGCATCGTGGAAGTACAGTTCGGCGGTGTCCTGGGCGGGCAGCCCGATTTTGTCAAGCTGCCGGCCGCGTTCGAAGCCGGACGTGTCGCGCTCGACGACGAACAGGCTGAAGCCCCGTGACCCGCCCTCAGGGCTGGTGCGTGCGGCCACGACCACGACGTCGGCCATGATGCCGCTGGAGATAAAGGTCTTCTGTCCGTTGAGAATCCAGTGATCCCCGTCGTGGCGGGCGGTGGTGCGGATGCCCTTGAGGTCGCTCCCCGCTCCGGGTTCGGTCATAGCCAGCGCGCCGATCAGCTCACCGGACGCGAAGCCGGGTAGCCAGCGATGCTTCTGTTCTTCGTTGGTCAGGTCGAGTAGGTAGTGCAGCACCAAGTCGTCCTGCAGGCTCACGGTCAGTCCGAACGAGTACGCGAAGACCCGGGCCACCTCCTCACACACCACCATCCGGTAGCGATAGTCGTGCTCGCCGGCGCCGCCGAAGCGCTCATCGATCTGCAATGCGTAGATGCCCGCTTTGGCCGCGCGAGCGAACACCGCCCGGTCAATCATGTGCTCCCGGTCCCAATCATGTTGATTGGGAACTACTTCACGCGCCAAGAACTCACGGACCGTCTCGCGATACGCCTCGTGGTCCGATTCGAATAGTGTTCGCCGCACCGGCTAGGGCCGTTCAATGATGGTCACGTTGGCCTGACCGCCACCCTCACACATGGTCTGCAGCTCGTATCGCCCTCCGGTGCGGTTCAATTCGTGCAGCAGCGAAGTCATCGACCGCAGACTGCGTCAATGATGATTGCTTTGGCCATTATTTTAATCTAACATAAATTCTGTCGACAGCGAAATCATGGTCGTGGCGGGGGAGAGTCATCCGCGCGCCGCGGCCTTGCGCGTGGGTTTGGTGAGACGTGGCGCGGGCGGAGCGGGGCTGAGGCCGTTGCGGACCAGGACCCGTGCGTTGGACACGATCGTGTCCACCGAACTGCGGCGGGGGTCGAACCACTCCGCCGACCAGTTCAAGGCGCCGAGCACGAGTAACTGGGCATGCCGGGCATCGAGATCGTTGCTCAGCTCACCCTCGGCGCGTGCCTCATCAAACAGGCGCCGCCAGATCCTGCCGTAGGCGGCGTCTTCTTTGAGCTGGCGCGCCCGCAGCGGCTCGGGAATCTGACCGGCGTTGCGGATGGTTGCCGAGGCATAGTCCGACATCACAAGCTCATGACGGAGATGTGCCTCGACAGCGGCGAGGATCTTGTCCATTGGTGATGCGTCCGGCGGCAGTGCGTCTAGCACGTCCTGCAGGTGCTTGCGCATGTCGGCGATCCCGGCATACATGACTTCTTCGATCAGGTCATCACGTGACGCGAAGTAATAATAGATTGCCGGCGCTTGAAGGTCGGCGTAGTCGCCGACGTCGGACAAGCGTGTACCCGCGTAACCCTTCACGCTGAGGACGTGGGCGGCGGCGTCGAGGATACGGCGACGGGTGCGCGCCGACTTGGCGACCTCCTCGTCGGGTGTCGCGTTCTGCTGAGTCGCGAATTTTTTAGCCACGATTCAATATTAAGTGAAACCTGCGCAATGCTGCGCCGCAACGGCACCGTGTCCGTCGGGCGCAAGCGCAGTCTTTGACATGCCGCGCTATTCACTCTCCGACAAAGTCGTGCTGATTACCGGAGCCGGCCACGGGCTGGGTGCCGCCACCGCCACTGCGCTGACTCAGCGAGGGGCGCGAGTCGTGTTGGCCGACATCGACTTGCCTGCAGCGCAGCGGGTGGCGCGACGTTGCCCAACAGCCGGGGTCTGGCGCTGACATGCGACGTCACCGATCTCGATTCCGTCCAGGAAGCCGTGCGGCGAACCCGCGAGGAGTTCGGGCGCATCGACGTCGTGATCGCCAACGCCGGCGTTCTCGGCCGTGGCGGCACATTTCGCACACTCACGCCCGACCAGGTGAGTGGTGTCATGTCGGTCAACGTGGATGGAGTCGTCAACACGGTGGCGGCCACGCTGGAATCGGTGATCAGCAAGAGGCCAGATTGTCCTGGTCAGTTCTGTGTTCGCCTACATCAATGGGGCGGGCGCCATCCCATACGCGATGAGCAAGGCGGCCGTCGGGCAACTCGGCTGTGGCCTTTGCGTCGAGCTGGCAAGTCACGGAGCATCTGCAATGACGGCGTACTTCTCACTCATCGAGACCGACATGATCCGTCAGGGCGTGGACGCTGATCCCCACGTATCCGCCCTGCTTTCGGCGATGCCCAAGTTCATACTCAAACGAATCCAGCCACAGAATGCGACCGCCGCGATTGCCGACAGCCTGGAACGCAGGCAACCCTTCATCACGGTTCCCGGCCGCAGGCGGCTCGTCGCCGCGCTTCGAGGCGTCGCCGGACCGATCGTCGACGCGAGACTCGCCCACGATGCCGGCGTGCGGCTAGCCCTTGCCCGACTCGAGAACCGCTAGTCATTGCACTGGTGTCGGTCTAT
>JBKPSU010000074.1:0-17632 GCA_046735135.1 Actinomycetota bacterium | reverse complement strand
GACCTTGTGGATCGGTAGGTCCCGCAGCGCCTGAGTCGCAACGAGCACCTTGATGATGCTGGCCGGACGCTGTCTGCCGTGCGGGTCCTTGGCCGCGATGATGTCGCCGCTGTCGAGGTCGGCGACCAGCCAGGCTTCCGCTGAGATGTCGTTGGGCACCGGCGGTGTGCCCGGTGCGGTGATCACGCCGCAGCCCGACAGCGCGTCGCCGCCAACCGGCTTGTCGGGGAGCGGCAGCGGCAGGGGCGGATCGCCCGCGGTTGGGACCTCCGACGAATCGACCGCCGGCGGCGTGCTGACCTGATACGGGCATGCCGCACTGTCGGGTGCGGCGTTGGGCTCGGCGTTAGCCAGCGCCGGGCTCGTCATCAGGAAAAGGGCCGCTGCCAGCGCGGTAGCGCGCCGGGTCGCGGTCGGGAGAGTCGCCATTGTGACCGCAGATTAGGCGATCGGCGGCCCGATTCCGGGGAGCCACGCTGTGACTGATGTGGTTGAAGTTTCAAATGTGACTCGCTCGGGTACGCCCCCCTTCCGCCCAAACTCACGTTCGGGCGGAAAAGTGCGAGTAGATCGCGCCAAAACGTCAATCTCGAGTCAGCGCAGCGCAGTCGCAGCCAGATCGACGTGAGCCAGCGCAGGGAAGTTGATGGTCGACATCCACACCCGTCCCTGCGCCTCGACCACGCCGGTGACGACGCCGAAGTCGGGACGCCTCGTGCGTACGCCCGCGACGGCGTCGCCGGTGTCCGCGTCGAACGCGGCGACCCAGATCTCCGGTTCGATCTTCGGCTGCATCCGCTCGGGTAGTCGCCACACCACTTTGCGAATCCATGGCGCCTTCGGGAACAACCGCTCGAGGGCCGCGTTCGCCGGGTTGACGAACGCACACCAGATGCGGCCGTCGGCGCCGGTGGACAGGTTGTCCGGCATGCCGGGCAGGTTGACCGCCAACGGTTCTGCCGTCCCCGCCTTGGGTCCGGTCAGCCAATACTTCGTCAGCCGCCGGCCCACTGTCTCCGCGAACACCAGGGCCGACTCGTCGACCGTCGGCGTGACACCGTTGGCGAAGTACAGACCGCGCATCAATGTCTCGACGGCGCCGTCTCGGGCGATGCGGAACAAGCTGCCCGTGCCACGCGCCTCGACGATCGGCGCAAGGTAGTCCTCGAAGTGGAAGCGACTGGTCGATTCCGTGAAATAGATTGTGCCGTCGGCGGTTTCGGTGACATTTGAACAGAACGTCAGCCGCCGGCCGTCGACGGAATCCACCAACTTCGTCAGACTGCCGCTGGCCGGATCAAGTGCGAGCAGACCGCGGTGGCTGTCACACACCAGCACGCGCCCGTCGCGGGCGACGTGCATGCCGAGCGGTCGGCCGCCGGTATTCGCGACGACGACGGGCTGGCCGTCGGCGGGAACGCGGACGATCCGGCCGTCTTCCAGCCCGGCCCACAGCTGCCCGGTGGCATCGACGACGACGTCTTCGGGGCCGTTGCCTGGCATCGCGACGACGGTGATGTCCGGCGCCGGAAGGTCCGGCAACGGATCGACGGGCGGCGGCTGCCAGCGGACGGGATCGATCGGCGGCTTTCGTGGCTTCGTTGACACGCCGCCGACCGTACCCCGTGGCCTAGAGCCGGCGGCTGGCCTCGCTCAGCACGCCGTGCAGGATGTCGTAAATCGCGTCGAACTCCTTCTGCCCGCTGATCAGCGGGGGAGCCAGCTGCACGACTGGGTCGCCGCGGTCGTCGGCGCGGCAGTACAGGCCCGCCTCGAACAGCGCCGGGGTCAGGTACCCGCGTAGCAGGCGCTCGGACTCTTCGTCGTTGAACGTCTCCTTGGTGTTCTTGTCCTTGACCAGTTCGATGCCGTAGAAGAAGCCCTCGCCACGGACGTCGCCGACGATCGGCAGGTCGTACAGCTTCTCCAGCGTGGCGCGGAACGCCGGCGCGCTCTCCTTGACGTGGTCGTTGATGCCCTCGCGCTCGAAGATGTCGAGGTTGGCAAGGGCGACCGCCGATGACACCGGGTGCCCACCGAAGGTGTAACCGTGCCCAAAGGTCGTCTTGCCGTCGTTGAATGGCTCAAAGAGCTTGTCGCTGGCGATCATTGCGCCGATCGGCGAGTAGCCCGACGTGAGGCCCTTGGCGCAGGTGATCATGTCCGGCACATAGTTGAAGTCGTCGCAGGCGAACATCGAGCCGATGCGGCCGAAGGCGCAGATGACCTCGTCGGACACCAGCAGCACGTCGTACTCGTCGCAGATCTCGCGGACCCGCTCGAAGTATCCGGGCGGCGGCGGGAAGCAGCCGCCGGCGTTCTGCACCGGTTCGAGGAACACCGCCGCGACGGTGTCCGGGCCCTCGAACTCGATGGCCTCGGCGATACGGTCGGCGCAATACTCGCCGAACGCCTTGATGTCGCCGTGGTACGGCTCGGGTGCGCGATAGAAGTTGGTATTCGGTACGCGGAACCCGCCGGGAGTCAGTGGCTCGAACGGCGCCTTGAACGCCGGAAGCCCGGTGATCGCCAGCGCGCCCTGCGGTGTGCCGTGATAGGCGATCGAGCGCGAAACCACCTTGTACTTGCCGGGCTTTCCGGTGACCTTGAAGTAATTCTTCGCCAGTTTCCACGCGGTTTCGACGGCCTCGCCGCCGCCGGTGGTGAAGAAGACCCGGTTCAAATCTCCCGGTGCGTAATTCGCAAGGCGCTCCGACAATTCGATCGCCGGCGGCGTCGCGTAGGACCACAGCGGGAAGAAGGACAGCGTCTCGGCCTGCTTGGCCGCCGCCTCTGCGAGCTCCTTGCGGCCGTGGCCGGCCTGGACCACGAAAAGACCGCTCAATCCGTCGATGTAGCTCTTGCCCTTGTCATCCCAGATCGTGACGCCCTCGCCGCGCGTGATGATCGGCGGCGTGATGCCCTCGCCGTGCCGTGCGAAATGGCCCCACAGGTGGCGGCTGGCCTTTGATGCCAGGTCGGTTGAAATTTCTGGTGCGATATCAGTAGTAGTCATCTTGTACCCCAATTATATTGCTGCTTAACGAGTTTCAGGTATACGAGCGTTTCGGTGGATATCACTCCTGGCAGTGCGCGAATCTGGGTGTTGAGCAGATCGAGCAGATCGTCGTCGTCCTCGCAGACCACTTCGATAATGGCGTCGAAGGATCCTGCGGTCAGCACCACATATTCGACCGCGTCTATCGCGGCCAATTTGTCGGCCACCCTTGTCGTGTCCCCGGTGCAGCGGATGCCGATCATCGCCTGCCGGGCGAACCCCAGCTGCATCGGATCGGTGACGGCGACGATCTGCATGACTCCTGCATCGACCATGCGCTGGACTCGCTGCCGCACCGCGGCCTCGGAGAGTCCAACCGCCTTGCCGATGCCCGCATACGAGCGGCGGCCGTCCTGTTGCAGCTTCTCGATGATCGCCTTGGATAGCTCGTCCAATTGAACCGCGGCTCCAGGACGCGTTTGAAGGCGCTGGAAAACGGGTTGGATGCCATCAGCACCCGGGTTGGCCATGCCTGAGATTGTGCACGGAATCCGTCGTTACAAGCAACCAAACCTATGAAATCACGCGCCGAGCTGTGTCGTGACCGCGGGAATGCGTAGCCACCAGCACTGTCGTCGGTTAGCGTTGGGCCATGACAGCGACGGTATCGGCCGGCGTGGCCGGCAGCTGGATCAACGGCGCGGCTGTGGTCACCAGCGGTGCCAATCATCAGGTCGTCAACCCGGCGACCGGCGGCGTCGTCGCCGAACTCGCCCTTGCGACACCCGGCGACGTCGACGAGGCGGTGGCCGCGGCCCGCAAGGCGCAGCGGGAGTGGGCGGGCGCGACCCCGGTCGACCGCGCGACGGTGCTGGCCAGGCTCGCGGCGCTGATGTCCGAACACGCCGACGAGCTCGTCGCCGAGGAGGTCAGCCAGACCGGCAAGCCCGCGCGGCTGGCCCGCGAGTTCGATGTGCCGGGCAGCATCGACAACGTCGACTTCTTCGCCGGCGCCGCCCGCCACCTCGAGGGCAAGGCGACCGCGGAGTATTCCGGCGACCACACCTCGAGCATTCGGCGCGAGGCCGTCGGCGTCGTCGCCACCATCACGCCGTGGAACTATCCGCTGCAGATGGCGGTGTGGAAGGCGCTGCCCGCACTGGCCGCCGGGTGCGCCGTTGTCATCAAGCCCGCGGAGCTGACACCGCTGACCACGCTGACGTTGGCGCGGCTGGCCACCGAGGCAGGCCTGCCCGACGGCGTCTTCAACGTCATCACCGGAGCGGGCGGCGACGTCGGCACCGCCCTTGCCGGACATCCCGACGTCGACGTGGTGACGTTCACCGGGTCGACGATCGTCGGCCGCAAAGTGATGGCCGCAGCGGCCGTGCACGGTCATCGCACCCAGCTCGAGCTCGGCGGCAAGGCGCCGTTCGTGGTGTTCGACGATGCCGACCTGGACGCGGCGATCCAGGGTGCCGTCGCGGGATCACTGATCAACACCGGCCAGGACTGCACTGCGGCGACGCGTGCGATCGTCGCCCGCGGGCTGTATGACGACTTCGTCGCCGGGGTCGGCGAGGTGATGAGCAAGGTCGTCGTCGGCGATCCCGACGACGAGGACACCGACCTCGGCCCGCTCATCTCGATGGCCCACCGCGCCAAGGTCGCGGGAATGGTCGAGCGGGCGCCCGGGCAGAACGGGCGCATCGTCACCGGCGGCAGCGCGCCCGACGGGCCAGGGTCGTTCTACCGGCCCACCGTCATCGCCGACGTCGGTGAGGACTCCGAGGTGTACCGCGATGAGATCTTCGGCCCGGTGCTGACGGTGCGGTCGTTCACCGACGACGACGACGCCCTGCGGCAGGCCAATGACACGGAGTACGGCCTCGCCGCATCGGCGTGGACCCGCGACGTCTACCGCGCGCAGCGCGCGTCGCGAGAGATCGACGCCGGCTGCGTGTGGATCAACGACCACATCCCGATCATCAGCGAGATGCCGCACGGCGGCGTCGGCGCATCGGGGTTCGGCAAGGACATGTCCGACTACTCCTTCGAGGAGTACCTCACGATCAAGCACGTGATGAGCGACATCACCGGTGTCGCCGAGAAGGACTGGCACCGCATCATCTTCACGAAGCGCTAGCGGAGCTGAAGCGACAGAACGGCACGAAGCGCTAGCGGGCTGAAGCAGAAGGAGCGGCACCACGCGTTCGGCCGCCATTTCGGTGTATCGGGACCGCTACCGCGCGATGGCCGCAGAGCTTGGCTTTGAGGGGCACATGAAGTGGGCCGAGGCGATGCCATGACGGGAGCTGAGTTGGCCCCGTCACCAACCCGACTGGAGTTTCCTGCGTTCGGTTAGACACGCGTAACCGAGCACGCCCGCGCCAAATGGCGCCCGCCACGGTCGCCGAAGGCAAGCTCGTCCTCGACTTGATCCGCGAGGAGGGTGGTCTTTTCTTATCGGCCAACATCGTCCGTCGCGGCCGCGTCGTTCAGGAAATACCGAAGCCACCCCTATAGCGTTGTGACAGCAGGCTTTTGGATTGCTCGTCCAGGTGTCTCACCGAACGCGAGGAAAAGGCGTCGGTGGGTGCGTCGGAGTCGGGAGCACGCCGGTCTTCTGGTTGTCGAGAAGTGCCGCAATGACTTGGAGAAGGCGTGGCCACCTCCCACGCGCTATGTCAGTCTTCGACGGCCCGGGCCGGCTGGACTCGTCGTTCTCGCCGCGCTCGGCGGCTTCCCGGGACTCCTGCAAAGCGTTTAAGAACGCGCTGGTGTCGTCTTTGACAGTCATTGCGCTACTGGGTGAGCGGAGAGCAGGGCGATGACCCGTTCGCGTGCCTGCGGTGCCAGCGGAGGGGGCCTTCTTCAGTGGCTTGGCGACGCGTCGACAAGAGTCTCCTCGGCCATGGCAGCACGGGCGTGGACCAACTTGGGATCGTCGGCGGAACAGCTTCGGGTGAGTGAGCCGACCGCACCGCGATAGCGGTAAAAATCTTCTGTAGCCATGCGATGGGACAACTTTCAGGACAACGCGAGAAGGGAAACCGTTTTGCGTAAGTAATAAAACGTGGTCGGCCCGGTCGTTTTTGTCTCTGCCCGGCGATATTTGACTCTCGCGCGATGCGTGTCGCCTTGGCCCCGTAGCCCATCCAGCGTTGGCGATGGCATATGAGAGTAGCAGCATCCTAAAGATGCGCAAGGATCTGAATTGAGCTGTGCCCATAGCGATTAAAACGCTATAGGTGTCTTTCACTGGACTATAGGTTTAGCTGCCAACGGATTCGATGGGATCTTTCGTGGGGTGCGGAGTTAAGCTCGCCACATGGGTTCTGCAGGTCTGATTGCTCGGAACCAGACTGTGGCCGTCCGCACTATGCCAGCCGCTGTGTAACTCCCATGACTCCGGAAACACAGCCCTGTTGCGCAACCCCTTGGCGATCCTCGCCACGCTCTTTGACCGGATCGGACGCCACGAGTCAGCGGCCACCATCGCCGGTTTCGCCCTCAGCCCCGGTACAGCCCAAGCGATTTCACCGTGTCCGAGAAACGCGACGTCGTCGTGTCTCAGAAGTCCGTATCGGAATCATGCGCGACCTCGATGGCTAGGGCTTCATCGAACAGGTCGGTCCGCAGGTTGTGCACTCGCGCGATGTCGGGATTACCACCACACCACCAACCCTTGCAGACAGCGGGCACCACTTCCCAGGCCACAGGTTGAGAGCGTCGTCGATGGTGCCTGGAATTTGCTCGGTTTTGGGCCGGCGGCCCAGCAGGGGAAGCGCGGCGGCTCGGCTCCGGGCCGCGACCTCGCAGCGGATGGCCGCGACCTCCGCGGTGTCGACCGTGTCGCGAAAGCGCATGCGCCAGGCGAAGGGATGGTTTCGACGGAGCCGAGCTACGCGTCGAAGGCCCGGCCTATCCCGTCGGTGGGTTGACCGACGTCGCCCGCGCAGTTGCGCACGCCCCAGCGCAGGAAGCTCGGCGTAGTGACATTCGAGCAGCCGCCGATGCAGATCCTGTCGAGCTGAATCCAGCGAGGATCGTCATGGCGTGGTAAACACTGGCGCCGGGGTCGCCACGACATGCGTGACTGGCACGTCATATGCAGCTCGTGCGCGGTCCACCACGTCGAAACGCTGCCAGACCGAGTATTCAGGTGGCAACGTCGCGATCACGATCTGATCCGGGTGGAACGTGTCGACGCCGGCCGCCAAAGCCTGCAGCGGTCGATAATCACCCAGCGTGCCGTCGGCGTCGAGGTTGTCCGAACGCAGCGTAGTCAAGGTGTAATCCAGCCGCTGCTCGGCGGCCTGCCGGGTCGCCTCCGCCAAATCCAGCGGACCGTGAGTTGCCGCCACACCGGTCTCGATCGGACTCGCCGGCACCACCACGAAGTACTTGGCGGCGTTGTCCGCGCCGATACGACGCAGCTCGTCGAGCAACTCGCGCGAATTGGCCGTTTCGTTGGCCAGCACGAGTACGCGGAGAGGCTTGGCCGTCGGTACGGCGCCCTCCACGTGCGGGCGACGAGCAATGAACCATTTGTTGGCGAAGAACAACGCGAGCACCACCGCCCATGACAACAGGCTGAGCGTCAACGCGTTCCGGTTGTCCCCACCCTGCACGAACATCTGCACGAGGATCGCCACGATCGCCAGCGCCGTGAGGATGGACAACACCGGGAACAGCCACATCTTGACGCGCAGTTCCGCGTCGGGTGTGCGGTAGCGCAGCACGATCTGCGAGATGGCGATCAGTAGGTAGACGAACAGGATGACCGCGCCGCTGGAGTTCAGCAGGAACTGGAAGATGGTCTTCGGCGAGACTGCGGCGGCGATGACACACAGGAAGCCGATGACCGAGGACGCCAGGATCGCTGTCGCGGGTACTCCTCGACGGGTCACCGCAACCAGCTGGGGTGGCGCCTCGCGGCGCGCGGCGAGAACGAACAGCATGCGCGAGGCGGTGTACATCCCCGAGTTCAGACAGCTCAGCACCGCCGTCAACACCACCGCGTTCATGATGTGATCGGCATAGGGAATCCCCATCTCGGTGAACGCGGAGACGAACGGGGAGGCGGCAAGTTTCTCGCCGTTCCACGGCAGGATCGTCACCAGCAGGAACGCCGAGCCGACGAAGAAGATCGCAATCCGTAGGATCACCGAGTTCGCGGCCTTGGCCACCGCCCTCTCCGGGTCGGAAGATTCCGCCGCGGCGATCGTCGCGATCTCGGCACCCACCATCGAGAAGATCACCGTGACTACGCCGACGGTCACGGCCATGATGCCGAGCGGGAAGAACCCGCCGTGGCTCGTCAGGTTGGAGAAGTCCATCGACTTGTGCGGCCACAAGCCGACAACGAAGAGCGAGCCGAGCGCGATGAAGGCAATGATCGCGGCCACCTTGATACCGGCGAACCAGAATTCGAACTCGCCGAACGACGACACGGAGAACAGGTTGGTCGCAGTCATCAAGATCAGCAGGACCAAGGCCGACAACCACAGCGGGATGTTGACCCAGTACTGGATGATCTTCGCGCCCGCGATCGCCTCGAAGCCGACGACGATCACCCAGAAGTACCAGTACAGCCAGCCCACCGAGAAGCCGGCCCAGTTGCCCATTGCGTTGCGGGCGTAGTCGGCGAACGAGCCGGTCGACGGGTTGGCCACGGCCATCTCGGCCAGCATCCGCATCACCATGATGATCAACACGCCGGCCAGTGCGTACGTGATGAACGACCCCGGCCCGGTGTCTTTTATGACGACGCCGGAGCCGACGAACAGGCCCGCACCGATGACACCGCCGATGGCGATCATCGTCAACTGCCGCTGGCTCAAGGCCTTCTTCAGTTTGGGTGTGCCGCTCATCGCAATTCCTTCCGTCCTCAGAACATGCTCAGAGCAATAGCATTGCCCTAGTCACTGGATGGTGTTCCCGAATTCACCGAGCTCGTTGGGTGTCACCCAACGAGCTAGGTGCTGTCGATCCTGACCACGATCGGGATGCTGGCGATCCTCGTCCAGATGTTCTTCGACGCCTCTCTGCGGTCGCAGCTTCTGTTGAGCCTGCTGTCGTGGGCGGTGGTGTTGGTGCTGTTCTTCCTCAACAAGCGGTTCAACACGAGGCACCACATCGACATGGACGCCTCGGAGGCCAGGGCGCGCGCACTGTTGGCCAATCCCGCCGACGACGAACTCAACCGCGACGTCGACTGACAGAATCGAGGCGTGAAGTACGGGCAGGGTTGGCGCCCACCGCCAATTGATTGGTCGTCGACGCGGGGTCGCATCCTGCTCGCCGCCTCGGCGCTGTTCGCCCAGCGAGGGTACTTCGGCACCTCGACTCGCGACATCGCCGACGCGGTGTCCATCAGGCAGCCATCGCTCTTCCATCACTTCGAGGCGAAGCACGAGATTTTCAGGACGCTGGTCGAATTGGACCTGGGTCCGTCGATCGACCGCATCCGCGCCCGCATCGACGAGAAGTCGGCGTGGGGGGAGAAGCTCCACCTGGCCGTCGCCTGCGATGTGCGAGAAGTGTTGATCCAACCGTTTGACGCTCGCGGCCTATATCAGGATGCGGTGCTCGGCCTGGACGAGTTCGCCGACGAGCGAAAAGGCATCGCGCTGTTTCACGAGTTGGTCGAGCACGTCATCACCGCCGGCCAGCATGCGGGCGAGTTCGTCGAGTTCGAGCCCAGCTTCGTGCAGCGCGCAGTGAACGGGGTGCTCTTCGAAACGCTTCGGGAGCAGGGTGGACCGACGGGCCGCCTGCGTGAACGCCGCCCGCTGCAGGCCGCCGACTTCGTCGTGCGGGCACTCCTGGTCGACCAGACCGCGCTCGCGAAGATTCGCGGTGTCACCCGCGGGCGTCTCGGCGACATGGAAACCGCCGCAATCCGCTGACCTGCGACGGCGCCTCCGTCAAAAAATGTGGTGTAAGTCTCGCCTATCGGACGATAGCTGTCTATCGTTTGATAGGCAACCGACGCATGGAGGAACCATGAAGAAGACCGTCTTCATCGGCATCGTCCTCAGCGCCGTGGCCTTGGCCCTGGCCGGATGCTCGTCCTCGTCGGACGAGTCGGGCCCGACAAGCACCGGCCCCGCGAAGATCGCTCCACCCGCGATCCTTCAGGCGGGCGCGCTGAAAAGCTGCGCACCCAATGACGGCACTCCGCCGAACGTGTATCACGACGAAACCGGCGCACTGGTCGGCAGCGAAGTGGACCTCGGCAAGGCGATCGCCGCGAAGCTGGGCCTCAAGTCCGACTTCGTGCAGTCGGCGTTCGCCGCCGTCATCCCGACGCTTTAGGCCAAGCAGTGCGACGTGATCATGGCCCAGCTCTACATCAAGCCGGAGCGGGAAAAGGTCGTCGACTTCGTGCCGTATGTGCACTCGGGCACGGGAATCGCGGTGTCCAAAGAACATCCCGCCGACATCACCGGCATGAATGACACACTCTGCGGCAAGAAGGTGATGGTCGCGGTGGGGACCACGGCCGAGGCGCTGTCGCAGGAGCAGTCCGACAAGTGCACGGCCGCAGGGAAACCGGGCGTCGACATCAACCGCAACAACCACGCAGACGTGTCGCTGCAACAGGTGCAGAACGGACAGGTCGACGCCTACCTCGACACGGCGGAGACGCTCGGTTACTACGCCACCAAGACCGGCGCGCAGATCCAGATGGCGGGCGATCCGTTCGGCACCATCAAGATCGGGCCGGCGACGCTCAAGGGAAACACCGAGCTGCACAACGCGATTCAGCAGGCGCTCAACGAGCTCGTGAGCGACGGCACCTACAGCAAGATCATCGATCAGTGGGGCCAGTCCGATCTCAGCATCCAGAAAACCGGCGGATTGGTCCGCTATGCATTTCGACTGGCAGTTCTTCTGGAAGGCACTGTTCACTCCGAGTGACCCGTTCGTCGACGGGCTGATCCTCACCATCGTCATTTCGGTGGTGGCGATGATCCTTGCGACGCTGGTGGGCCTCGTCATCGCGCTGATGCGACGCTCGCGGTTCGCCGCACTGCGCTGGTTCGCCAGCTTCTACATCTGGGCGATTCGCGGCACACCGCTGCTGGTACAGCTTGTGCTGATCTACACGGGGCTGGCTGCCGTCGGCATCTACCAGTTCCAGGATCTGTCGCTGCTCGGCTTGTCGGTGAAGGCGGCCGTGCAGGCGGCGATCATCGGCCTGATGGTCAACGAGAGCGCCTACATCGCCGAGATCATCCGTGCCGGATTCGATTCCGTGCCCAAGGGGCAGTTCGAGGCGGCGGCCTCGTTGGGCATGAAACCGGCCAAGGTGATGCGGTGGATCATCGTGCCGCAGTCGCTTGGTGTCATGGTCCCGCCGCTGGGCAACTCGTTCAACGGGATGATGAAAACGACGTCGGTGCTGTCGGTGATCGGGGTGAGCGAGATGTTTCTGGTCGCGCAGTCGATCAGCTCGTACACGTTTCACACGTTCGAGATCTTCATCGTCGCCGCGATCTACTATCTCGCGCTGACCACGATATGGACGTTCATCCAGGCCGGCATCGAGAACGGGCTGGCGCGCCAGGTCGGTATCGAACAGCGGGTCCGAATCACTCAGCGGCTCACCGGAGCCCGCCGGACGGCCAGGCCGGCATTGCAGGCACACGGATGAACCCCCGCGAGCTGGGGGCACCTCCCGCTTGCGGGGGAGCGTGTCTGCTGCCCGACACACCGCAGATGTGCGGCAGTTTGCGCACCGGCGTGAGCCGCGAGCGGGCGCACACAGCTGTTGAATTGCGGCGTGTCGGGGGACACGCACACGGATGAATCGCGCGGGAAAGAGGTGGCCATGGATCTGAAGGAGTCGACGATGAGTGTCAGCGCGGATACCGTCGTGCCCATTGTCTCGGTGCGGGGAGCGTCGTGCACGCTCGGCGGCCGTAAGGTGCTCGACGACATCTCGCTGGACGTGATGCGCGGTCAGGTGGTTGTGCTCATCGGACCGTCGGGGCGGGTAAGACGACGTTGTTGCGGTCGCTCAACCATCTCGAAGAGGTCGACGCCGGTGAGGTCCTGATCGAGGGAGTGCCGATCGGTCACCGCGACACCACGACCAAGAAGAAGGTCAGCACGAGCGAGCTGGCACGGCGTCGCCGCGAAATCGGTTTCGTTTTCCAGCATTTCAACTTGTTCCCGCACATGACCGCCGCCGAGAACGTGTGGAACGGCCCGGTGCGAGTGCTCGGTACCCCCAAGGACAAGGCGCGCCAGGATGCGCTGGCGCTGCTGGAGCGGGTTGGCCTCTCCGACAAGGCCGAGGCAAGGCCGAGCCAGCTCTCGGGCGGTCAACAGCAGCGGGTCGCGATCGCCCGCGCACTGGCGATGCGACCGAAGGTGATGCTGTTCGACGAGCCGACGAGCGCATTGGATGTCGAAATGGTCGGTGAGGTCCTCGCCGTCATGCGCGAGCTTGCCCGGGACAACATGACGATGATCGTCGTCACCCACGAGATGCGGTTCGCCCGCGAAGTCGCCGACCGAATCATCGTCATGGACGCGGGTCGCATCGTGGAGGACGCACCGCCGGAAAGACTGTTCAGCAATCCGCAGCACGAACGGACGAAGGCCTTCCTGTCCACAATCGACTGAACCGGCCGCGGAGGCGAATAAGCCTTGTCCCATTGCACTCGTTGCGGGGAGTAGATCCACCTTGTCCAGCCATCCAGCGTCGACATCCTTCACGGGAGCGCTGGCCACTCCGCACGCGCTGGCCGGGCATGCGAGCCTACCGGAATGGCGGCAACGCGATCGATGCGGCGATCGTGGCCGCCGCGGTCCTGACCGTGGTGTACCCGCACAACGTCGCATTGGGTGGCGATCTCATCGCACTCGTGCGCACTCCGGACGGCGAGGTGCGGTGTGTCAATGCATCCGGATGGGCTGGTGCGGCAACGGACATGGCCGATCTACGTGCCCGCCACGGTGAGTGGCTGCCCGTCCGCGGAGCGGATTCGGTGACGGTGCCCGGTGGAGTCCGCGGCTGGGAAACGTTGCGCCGCACGGGAGCTCAACTCACGTGGGCGCGCACCCTGGCTCCGGCAGAAGCCGCCGCCAGATCCGGTGTGCCCGTTGCGCCCTCGCTGGCGTCTCAGATCGTCGACCCCGAGAATGTTGATCTGCTCGGCACTGAGGACTTCGACAGGGTGTTCCGTCCTCGCGGCAACAGCCTCGAGTTGGGCGATGACTTCGTCCAGCCCGCGCTCGCCGACACCTTCGCAGGCCTCGCCGAAGACGGACCCGACGCGTTCTACACCGACGGCATCGCCAAGCGCTCTGTCTGCTATCTGCGCTCGCGTGGATCGTCCTTGACGGTGGAGGATTTCGCGGAATTCGCGTCCGAGGTCGTCGACCCCATCTCGACGTCGTTTCGCGGCATGACGGTGCTGACGAGTCCGCCGAACACGCCGGGTTGCTCCTGCTGCGGGCACTGCGGGCGATCGACGAGCGTGCGATCGCCGACCCGCTCGGCGACGGGCTCGGCACCCTGATGCGGGTCTTCCATCGGGGGAACGCTCTGCGCGCATCCCACGTCGCCGATCCGCGCTTCGTCGATGTCGACGTCTCCGCGCTGGTCAATGGCGGGCTGACGATGATGGCGGAGCTGGGCGCGGCGCAGCCCGGGCCCGGCTTGGTGCCGCACGGCGACACCGTCGGCGTTGCCGCCGCTGACGCCGACGGATATGCGGTGTCGCTCATCCAGAGCGTGTATCACGCGTTCGGCTCGGGATTGATCGACCCCGACACCGGCATCCTCTTCCACAACCGGGGGACGGGCTTCGCGCTGGATGGCAACTCGCCGAACGCCATTGCGCCGCGCAAACGACCTCTGCACACCCTGATGCCGGTGATGACGCTGCACGACGGCGAACCGCGCCACGTCCTCTCGACCATGGGCGGTCAGGGTCAGCCCCAGATACTCGCGCAGGTCCTGCTTGGCGCCCTCGGCGGCGCAGGAGCCGAGGATGCCGTCGCCGCGCCCCGCGCCGTCGTCGGCCTGCAAAGCGAGGGCGCGACCGGCGATTCCGTGACAGTCGAATGCGACATGGGGGCCGCGGCCAGGGCAGCGATTGGACGGTCGGGCCTCACGCGTGTCGACGTGCCGCCGCACACCGAAGCACTCGGACAGGCCAACGTCGTGTTCGCCGACGCCAAGGGATCGATGACGGCGGCGTCGGATCCTCGCTCGGACGGCGCGGCCGTCGTCGCGCACTACCCGAGGTTCGTCAAGCCCTAGGTGATCCGGATCAGCTTCTTGTTGACGAACTCATCGATGCCGAAGCGGCCGAGTTCGCGGCCGAAGCCCGATCGCTTCACCCCGCCAAACGGGAGCTCGACACCCTCGGCGCCGACGGCGTTGACGAACACCATGCCCGCTTCGATCTTGTCGGCCACCCGCTTCGCCTGCTCGTCATCGGTGGTGAACACGTAGGAGCCCAGCCCGAACGGGGTGTCGTTGGCCAGCTCGACCGCCTCGTCCTCGGAGCCGACCTTGTAGACCGTCGCGACCGGCCCGAACAGCTCCTCGCGGTAGGACGGCGAATCCGGCGAGACGCCCGTGAGCACGCCCGGCGGGAAGAAGGCACCTTTGCGCTCACCCTCGGACACCAAAGTGGCGCCGCCGTCGACGGCTTGCTTCACCTGGCCGTCCAGTCGCTCGGCAGCCGCGACCGACGACAGCGGTGCCAAGCCCTCGGCCTTGGCCAGCACCTTCTTGGTGAACTTATCCAGGAAGTCGTCGTAGATGCTCTCCGAAACGATGATCCGCTTCGCCGCGTTGCAGGCCTGTCCGGTGTTCTCGAAACGGCCGTCGATGGCGGCCTCCACGGTGGAGTCCAGGTCGTCAGAGCTCAGCACGATAAACGGGTCGGAGCCGCCGAGCTCGAGGACGACCTTTTTGAGGTTGCGGCCTGCGATCTCGGCGACGGCGGCACCCGCGCGCTCCGAGCCCGTCAGCGAAACCCCTTGCACGCGTGGATCGGCGATGATGTCGGCGGCCTGTTCATTGGTGGCGTAGATGTTGACGTATGCGCCTTCGGGGTAGCCGGCGTCGGTGAAGATCTGCTCCATTGCCGCCGCCGACTCCGGGCACTGGGGAGCGTGCTTGAGCAGGATGGTGTTGCCGAGTGTCAGGTTCGGGCCTGCGAACCGGGCGACCTGGTAGTACGGGTAGTTCCACGGCATGATGCCCAGCAGCACGCCGATGGAGCTGCGGCGGATCAGGGCCGACCCTTCACCCTCGACGAGGTCGATCGGCTCATCGGCCAGGAACTTCTCGGCATTGTCGGCGTAGTACTCGTAGATCGCCGCGCTGAAGTCCACCTCGCCCTCGGACTGGTCGATCGGCTTGCCCATCTCGCGATTGATGATCTTCGCGAGCTCTTCCTTGCGCTGTGAGTGCAGTTCGCCCACCTTGCGGATCAGCGCGGCGCGGTCGGCCACCGTCGTGCCTCGCGACCACTCGCGATGCGCCTTGCTGGCCGCGGCGATGGCGGCCTCAATCTGCTGGTCGGTGGCGGTCGGGTACTCCTTGACCGTCTCACCTGTCGACGGGTCGACAACGGCATACAGTGACGCGCTCATGATGATGTGCTCCTAATTGACAAGATCTCAGCTCGGCCGGAGGCGGTTCAACGCATTTCCGGGCCCCACAGCGCAATCCTGCACGAAATCAGTCGCTGAGTGCAACGATCGCGACGAATTCCAGTCGGGCCCATTGAGCCGACGGACTTCGGTCAGCCGCCGCTGGTTTCCAACGAAACCAGCGGTCACAGCCACTTCATGGCACCGGTTTCGTTGCGAGATGGTCGTCAGCCGGCGGTGAGCCCGGGGGATAGGCTTTTGGAGTGACCACCCGGATCGACGAATTCGAAGGGCTGCGCTCACATCTGCTGGCGGTGGCGTATCGGCTGACGGGCACATTCGCCGACGCCGAAGACGCGGTTCAGGATGCCTGGTTGAAATGGAATGCGTTGGGACAGAAGCGCGATGACATCGTCGATCCGCGCGCGTGGCTGACCACCGTGGTGAGCAGGCTGGGTCTCGATCGGTTGCGCTCGGCGGCGCGTCGGCGCGAAACCTACGTCGGCGAGTGGCTGCCCGAGCCTGTGGTGACGGGGTTCGAAGGCGATGATCCGCTCGTGGCGGTGGTGGCAAGTGAGGACGCCAGGTTCGCGGCCATGGTCGTGCTCGAGCGGTTGACGCCCGACCAGCGCGTTGCGTTCGTGCTGCACGAGGGGTTCGGGGTGCCATTCGCCGAGATCGCCTCGGTGCTGGGCGTGAGCGATGCCGCTGCGCGGCAGTTGGCTTCGCGGGCCCGACGCGCGGTGGGGTCGACACCGGAGCCGGTCGCCGACCAGAGCCACAACGAAGTGGCGGGTGCGTTGATGGCGGCGCTGGCGTCTGGTGACTTGGAAGGCGTTGTGCGCCTTCTGCATCCGGAGGTCACATTCACCGGCGATTCGAACCGTAGGGCGCCGACGGCGGCTCGCGTCATCCACGGCCCGGACAAGGTCGCGCGGTTCCTGTTCGGCCTTGCCCAGCGCTATGGCCCGAATTTCCTGTCGACCAGTCAGCTGGCCCTCGTCAACGGCCGGCTCGGCAGCTACACCTCGGGAGCGCCGGCAGGCGGCGGCTATCCCGAGATGATGCCGCGGGTGACCGCGATGACGGTGCGCGACGGAAAGGTCTGCGCCATATGGGATGTCGCAAACCCCGAGAAATTCACCGCTTCGCCGATTGCGCCTCGTCGGTAGCCCACGGCACCCGGCACGCGTCGCCGGAAGCGAACCCCTGCTCGGTGATGCCCAGCGCCGAGTACATCCGGGCCCGCATGTTCTCCACGCCGATCTGATACGTCAGCTCGAACACGCCGTCGTCGCCGAACCGGCGCCGGAGGTCGTCGACCTGTTCGTCGGTGATGGTGTGCGGGTCGGTGGTCATGGCATTGGCATAGGCGATAGCTGCGCGCTCGTCTTCGGTGTAGGCGGAGGACGTCGCGTAGTTGTCGATGTCCTTGAGTCGCTCCATGTCGAGGCCTTCGAGCCGGATCAGCATCGAGCCGAAGTCGACGCACCAGGAGCACCCAACCGTGCGGGCGGTCCAGAACACGGCCAGTTCGCGGACGCTGACCGGCAGTTTCTTCGAACCGGATTGCAGCAGCATTTCGTGTACGCCGTTGGCCATCATCAACCGGGGGTGATGCGCAGCCACGGTGAACGGCTCGGGCACCTCGCCGAACCGGCGCTTGGCATACCGGTACATCAGCCTGGTCAGCAGCGATGCGCGCTGCGGCGGCATGGGATCGATGCGGGTTTTCTGTGTCATACCCGTTAGACGACACAGCCCGCCGATGTGTGACACCTCAACGCGCCGAGCCTGCTGACAGATCGCGATTTGTCTCGTTTCGGCGATCTGCCCGCGGTTTCGCGGTTTGTGGAGCTAGTGGCTAGCCGCCCGTCCCGACGCAAACAGGGCCAGCGCAAGCACCTGCGCCGCCTGGGCCGGCTCCGGCTCCTGCACCCGGCACGCCTGCGGTCGCACCGCCCGGTCCGGCTCCGGCGCCCGCACCACCCGCACCTGCAC
>JBKPSU010000073.1:0-86986 GCA_046735135.1 Actinomycetota bacterium | reverse complement strand
CCGCGAAATAGCATTCCTGGTCGTGATTTCGGCCGATTCACGACCATGGCTTCTCTCTCGGCGAGCCGCTTCAGTGCACGCCCTCCATCTCGCGGCTGATCCAGGGCGCGATGAAGAACACGATCAGGCCCACAACGATCGCGACTGCGCCGATGATGCCGAAGTACGCGAATTCCCTTGCCGCGTCGTAGTACTTGGCGAGCACACCGGACATCGACGTTCCCAGCCCGACCGAGAAGAAGTACAGCGCCATCATCTGCGCGCGGAACGCCTCGGGTGCGAGCTTCGTCGTGACTGACAGCCCGATCGGCGACAGCAACAGCTCCGAGACGGCGAAGACCGCCAGGATGAACAGCACCGCCAGTGCGGGCACCGCCTTGCCCGTCGTCCCCGCCATCGGCAGGAACAGCAGGAACGCGATTCCCATTCCGATCACCCCGTAGGAGAACTTGCGCGGTGTCGTCGGCGCCCGGTTGCCCAACCGAGTCCACATGAGCGCAAACAGCGGCGATAGCAGGATGATCCACACCGGCTCGATCGAGCCGATCCAGCTTGACGGCGCCGTCCATCCGAAGATGGACCAGTTCATCCGTTCGTCCGAGTAGACCGCCAGGACGGTGAAGATCTGCTGGAACAGTGACCAGAACACCGCGTTGGCGATGAACAGCGGGATGAAGGCCTTCACCCGGGTACGTTCGACGGCGTCAACCTTGGAACTGGTGAGCATCACCACGAAGTAGGCGATCGCGGCCACGATGATGACGCCGGTAGTGATCTGCGACAGATTCGCGAGCTTGATCAGCCCCGTGGCGAACGCGACCACCACGACGACCACCACGACGAGGGCCACCAGGATCCACCACTTGATCGCGCTGCGCGGCAACGGGTTCGGCACGTTGCGACCGTGCTCGCCGAGGTTCCTTCGGAATAGCACGTATTGCGCGAGTCCCAGCGCCATTCCGACCGCAGCGGCCCCGAAACCCCAATGGAAGCCGATCCGGGTCTGCAAAAGGCCGGTGATCAGCGGGCCGATGAACGCGCCGAGGTTGATGCCGAGATAAAAGAGCGTGAAGCCACCGTCACACCGCGGATCGTCCTTCTCGTAAAGGGTGCCGAGTAGCGACGACGCATTCGCCTTCAGCGCGCCCGATCCGAGCGCGACGAGGACCAGGCCGACGGCAACACCCGCCAGGTCCGGGATCACCGCGAGCGCGATATGACCCAACATCACGACGACGCCGCCGTACAGCACCGTGCGTTCCATGCCGAGGACGCGATCGGCGATCCAGCCTCCCAGCACGGTGGAGAGGTACACCAGGCCGCCGTAGGCACCCACGATGCCGGTCGCGGTGGCCTTCGGCATCCCGAGGCCGCCCTCGGTCAGCGAGTAGTACAGGTAGTACGCGAGGATGGTGAGCATCCCGTAGAACGAGAACCGCTCCCACAATTCGACGCCGAAGAGGTTGGCCAGTCCGATCGGGTGACCGAACAGGGTGCGTCCGCTCGGCCTCTCGTCCGTCTGTCCCACTGTTGTCATGTGGCCCACCATTACCACTCCTCGTACCCAAGGTGAAGGGCGCAGGCATCGCGGGTGGCCGCCGCCAACGCCGTCGTGGGGTCATGGAAAACTGGCCGGCATGGCGTTCAAGGTGCGTTTCAGCGGGCAGGGCCAGCCCCGCGACTATGGCGACGACGACGGATTCGAATTCCTGGACGGCGGCGTGCTCGCCATCCACTTCGGTGACGAGACGACGTGGTCGGAATACCACCCTCCGACGAAATGGGATGAGGTCACCGCCGATCCCGACCACCTAGCAGGGCAGAACACCCCGTTCGTCGACGAGGACGAAGACGACGACGAGGAAGACTTCGACGACGACGAAGACGAAGACGAGGACTACGACGACGACGAGGAACTGGAGTCCGACGACAACGACTCCTAGTCGGTCGAAGTCCGTCCCTTTCTCTTCATCCGGATCTTCCGGTGCTTCGCGACGACCTCGGTGTCGTAGAACGGTGAGGACGTGGGCGCCTTCACCTGGCTGCGCTTCTCCGTCCGCTGCTGCAGTAACTCGATCAGCTCGACTCGGGCGACCGATGTCTCGGCGGCCTGCGTCGAGTCGGGAATTCGTTCGAGCCAGTCATGGCCGTCCGCTTTCTTCCGCATCGGAAGAGGCCGACGCGCAAACCATCGCAGTATTTCCCGCGATTGCGCCAAGACCCTCGAGCATCGCAAATTTCCCACATGCGCAGATTTCTACGGAATCCTGCGACGGTTGCACTTGCCGACCTACGACATGGCGCCTAGCTCGGTGAGGGCGAGCTCCGCGGCGTTGGCGCCGCACATTCCGTGCGCCCCGGGACCCGGCGGCGTGGCGGCCGAGCAGATGTACATCCCTGGCACGCCCACCTTGTACGGCGACAACGTGATCCGCGGACCGAATGCCAACTGACGGATGTCCTTTGCGCCCGTCATAATGTCGCCCCCGACATAGTTGGCGTTGTAGATCGACATCTGTGTCGCGCTCCTGACGGCCTTCCCGACGATCCGCTCTCGGAATCCCGGGGCGAACCGTTCGATCTGGCTGATGATCGCCTCGGTCGCGTCACCGGTGTAGCCATTCGGCACGTGGGCGTACGTCCATAGCGGATGAGTGCTGCCGACGGACCGCTGCGGGTCGGCGAGGTACTGCTGGCCGACCAACACGAACGGCCGCTCGGGCATCCGTCCGGCATGAATATCCCGCTCGGTGGCCGCGAGCTCCGCGTAGTCGCCTATGACGTGGACCGTGCCCGCGCGGCGGGCGGCGGGGTTTGTCCACGCCACACCGTCCTCGATCGCGAAGTCCACCTTGAACGCACCCGGCCCCTGCCGGAAGCGCCGGTAGGCGCGGGCGACCCGCGACGGCAACCGGTCGCCGAGGATGCCGGCGACGGCCGAGGGCGCAAGATCGAACATGGTGACGTCGGACGGCGGAAGCTGGGAAGCCGTTTCGATACGGGTTCCCGTCTCGATCTTGCCGCCGAGATCTGCGAACAGCGCGGCCAACGCATTGGTGATCGTCTGCGATCCGCCCGCTGCCACCGGCCATCCGTGCCGATGGCCCGCGGTGAGGATACCCAGGCCGATCGCCGACGTCATCGGGTAGTGCAGGGGCCGAAAGGCATGCGCCGCAACACCTCCGAACAATGCTCGCGCCTCCGCCGTTCCGAATCCGTTGGCCAGGGTCGACGCGGGCAGCACGGTGGGCGCACCGAACCTCGCAAGCGTCAGCGGGTGACGCGGCACGCGCAACAGGGGTCGCATCATGTCCTCGGACAACTCGTCGAACCTCGCCGACGTCCGACCGAACAACCGGCGCCAGCGCCGCCCGTCGGTGCCCAAGCCGTCGGCGGTGGTGTCGACCGAGCGGTACAGCACACCCGCGCTTCCGTCATCGAGCGGGTGGACGCAATCGATTTCGGGTAGGCGCCAGGACAATCCGAATCGCTCGAGGCCGAGGTCCGCGAGAAACCGCGATCCGACGGCCATGGGGTGTATCGCCGAGCAATGGTCGTGGAGCAGGCCGGGAACGATCGCCTCGCTGCTGCGCGTTCCACCGCCGATCTCGTCTGCTGCCTCCAGGATGGTCACCTGTAGGCCTTCCTTGGCTAGTGCCACCCCTGCGGCCAATCCATTCGGCCCAGCTCCCACGACCGTTGCGGACTTCACGTCAGCGCCCCGTGATCGTGGTCCTCCTCGTCCCTGACCACCGTGGGCCGCGACGATGCTCTCTTGCCGACAAGCGACCAATTGACCTCGGTCGCGATCGGGCCGTTGGGGAGCCATGGCTGTTCGGCGACGGCGTCGGCGACCTTCCACGTCCCCCGTTCGACCACACCGAGCGCCGCGTCGATCACCTTGTAGTGCTGTACCGCGCTCCCCCATGCCTGCGACTCCACCCAGACGATCACGAGCTCACCCGGCTCGAACGCCGCTTCCCGCTGAACGGCGGCGATCAGGTCTTCGTTGTGCAGGTGACCGTCGCCGAAGTTGAAACCGATGAGCGAGTTGCATACGAACTCGCCCTCGCGCACGGCGCGAGTGTCGATGTCGGGCAACGTGTTCAGCAACACCGAGAACAATCCGCGGCCCTGGCTGTGCATGGTCCGCCACGACATCACACGCTGCATTGTCACGTCGGCCCACTTAGGCTCGTACCCGAAATCGACAAACTGGTCCACCTGGTTCTTGGCGGTGCGGGTGACCTTGTTCAGTTTCGCCTCGGCACCGGGTGCGAACGCCCATACCGCGGACGCCCAGTTGCCTGCGTACTGCCGCATCGACGGCAGGAACGACACCTTGTCCGGCCGGAAGTTTCCGAGAATCGGGTAGAACAGCAGTGCCGCAGCGACCGGTAGCGCCAGCCACGACGGGGTCATGTCGAATACGGAGTAACCACTCCATGCCGGGAACCCGAGGAACAGGAAGATCGTCGCGTAGGCGAACAACACATTCCATTCCAGCGGCACGGCTAGCGGGAAGGTCGAAACGATGAACAGGTGGAAGCACACCATGATCACCACTGCGCAAACCGTCAGCCACTTGTTCGTGGAGAACAACAGCACCAGAGGAGCGAGGATCTCCACAACGCTGCCCGGGCCATGCGCCATGAAGCCTGCGAGATGAGACGGCCGCAGGTCGTCGGGATAGCTGCGGTAGTGGGCCCGCTTCAGCCATTTGAACGGAATGAACGGGCTGTTGCTGACCATCGGCGGGATGACGTTGGTGAAATGCAGTCCCAGCTTCGAGACACCTGCACCCACCCATACGATCACGATCAACAGCTTCAGCGCGATGATCATGTTCACGAACGGGAACACCGCGAACATGATCATTGCAGGCAGATACTGCTCGCCGCGCGCCGCCAGAAAAACGACCTTGTCCCGCAGACCCATCAGCACCAGCAGCACGATCGGGGCGACCAGCAATGCCGGGCTCACCAATCCGGATGTGTTGCCGGGCATGGCCTCAGACAGCGAATCACTTTGCACGCCAGCCGATAAGAGCGGGACAGCGACGCTGACCAATAATGCGAGGTAGAGCCCGATATCGAACCAGGTCCGCCGATCTCCACCCGTGAGGGGGACCCACTTCCACGGCCGCAACCGGATGGTGCCCGGCCTGGCCCAGAACAGAATCCCACCCGTCATCGGCTTGACCTTGCCGGCCAGCGGGCCCCATGAGCCTGCGACACCGATGGTTTCGAGCAACACCGTCCACAGCACGACCTTCTGATAGACGATCGGCTGGTTCCACCATTGGGCGACATGCCAGAACGCGGGTAATCCCGACGTCAGGGTCGCGACCGCTATCCCGCCAAGGGCGTAGAAGAAGATCAGCTTCGCGATGTAGATGACGTGAACCATTCGCGGCGATCCGAATCCATTGTCGACCCAGTCGGTCGTCAGTATCCGCATCCTCGCCATCAGGGGCATCTGCATGAAGGTGTCGGGATCGACATCCGGGAAGTCAGGCTTGGTGAATCCCATGGTGAATACTCCTTTGATCTAACTGGCAGGGATGATTTCAGCGCGCGTCGACTAGCTGTCGGCGTAGGCAGGGTTTGTCGATCTTGCCCACCGGGTTCTTGGGCATGTCCGGCAGAATCGTGATGTCAACCGGGAGTTTGTATTTCGACAGTGACTCGGTGAGGTGATCACGAATCTGCTCGATGGCGATCGATCTGTCAGGGTGGAGAGAAACGAACAGCACCGGTTCTTCGCCGTACACCGGATTGGTCCGGCCGACGACAGCGGCCTCGGCGATCTGTGGCAGTTGATGCACGACGGCTTCGATCTCGCGTGGGTAGATGTTCTCTCCGCCCCGGATGATCATGTCCTTGGCGCGGTCGACGAGGACCAGGTAGCCGTCCTCGTCAAATCTTCCGACATCGCCGGTGTGCAGCCAGCCGTCAACGATGGTCTTCTCGGTCTCCTCGCGGCGGTTGAGGTAACCCCGCATGACGTTGGGGCCCTTGATCACAACTTCACCCGCCTCGCCATCTGGCACGGGATTTCCCGCGGCGTCGACGATCCGGACCGTCTGACCGGGAACGGGCAGGCCCACTGTGCCTGCCTTGCGCTTTCCGTCGAGCGGATTGACCGTGCTGGCACAGGATCCCTCCGACAGCCCGTACCCCTCGATCAACGGGATGCCGTAACGGTTTTCGAATGCCTCGAGCAGCTCAACGCTGGCTGGTGCGGCCCCGCAGATCGCGAACCGCACAGATGAAGTGTCTGGCCGGTCGGTCTCCGGCAGGCCGCACAGCATCGTGTAAATGGTTGGCACCGCTGAGAAATACGTCGCACGGCTCTGCTCGATCCGATCGAAGAACGTGGTCGGCTTGAACCGGCCCGCGACCGTCGCTCGTCCGCCGGCCAATAGGGGGGAGAGCGTTCCGACGACGATCCCGTTGACGTGAAACAGCGGCAGGATCAGCAGGCTGTGATCCGCCGGGGAGAGCTTGAACGCGTCGACGACGCCGCGGCACATCGCGCTCAGATTGGCGTGGTCGAGCATCACGCCCTTGGGTCGGCCCGTTGTCCCGCTTGTGTAGATCAGCAGCGCGAGCGTGTTGTCCGTATGGTCGGGCGCCGCCGTGATGTCCGCTGCCGGCGTGCCGCCGTCGAGCTGATCTGACGTCACCGTCGCCACGCCCGTGTCGAACCGCGTAGAACCACCGGCGACCAGAGCCTTGGCGCCGGCATCGGAGAGCTGATAACACACCTCCGCGGGCCGCAGCGACGGGTTGATGGGCGTCACCGCCGCACCGAGCCGCCACGCCGCGAACAAGGCGACGACGAAGCTCGCGGTGTTGGGCAGCATGATGGCGAGGACGTCACCCGCCGACACGCCGTTCGCCTGCAGTGCGGCGGCTGCCCGCTGGACCGCGCCGAGGAACTGAGCATTGGTCAAGTCGGTGTCATCGTCTGCAATCGCGGGGCCTGCCGGGTCGTCGGAAGCACGGAGATCAGGCATGCTCGCCAGATTCATGGGAGATAGTCCTTGCTGCGGGGGTCCTGTGAACGGCTCTGACCATATGTATTCGCGGCGGTATCCCGACACGTCGTCTGCCGATGAATATTGCCGGTGAGGTTGTTCTCTGAAGACAAATCGGCCGTGTCGAATCCGCCAAAAAGCCGACCTTCGCGATCTACCGTCAGAGGATGGCGAAAGCGGATATCGCCAACGGAGTCGATGTCGGCTCGTATGTGGCCGAGATCGGCACCCGGCTCAACGACCGGCTCGTCGACGTGTCGGGTCTGATCCGCGCCGCACTCGAAGACG
This sequence comes from Actinomycetota bacterium, assembly GCA_046735135.1. Taxonomy (GTDB): domain Bacteria; phylum Actinomycetota; class Actinomycetes; order Mycobacteriales; family Mycobacteriaceae; genus Mycobacterium. Next base: position 79,656 of record JBKPSU010000073.1, on the reverse strand, counting down.
AGATCGCGGAGCTGCGGGGAGACGCCCGGCTCGTCGAACTGCTCGTAGCCAGCGTCGAGGGCAACGTCGACACGGTGCTGCACGCGTTGCGCCACGACATCGCAGTGGAACGCGCCGAAGCGCCGACCGCGGCATTGGAATATGCGCGGCGGCTCGCCCAACACGGAGTGCCTGTGAACGCCCTTGTGCGGGCGTACCGTCTCTGCCAGCGAAGGATGAACGAGGTCGTGTTCGGCGAGGTGCGCGATGCCGACATCCCCACACCGATGCGAGTCGCGGTACTCGAGACCATCACGGCAACCCTCTTCGAGTACATCGACTGGATATCGCAGCAAGTCGTCGCGGTATACGAGGACGAACGCGAACGCTGGCTGGAGAATCAAAACAGCGTGAGGGCGGTGCGGGTGCGGGAGGTGCTTGCCGGAAAGAAGCCCGGCGACGTCGACGCCGACACCGAGTCCATCCGCTATCCGCTTCGCTGGCATCACGTCGCGGTGGTGATGTGGTATCCGGATCTCAACATCCAGGGCGATGAGCTCGCACGCCTGCAACGGTTCGCCCGCGAACTGGGCCAGGCTGCCAATACGGGCGCGGCCCCTCTGTTCGTCGCCGCCGACCGGACCAGCGGGTGGGCGTGGCTGCCGTACCGGGCCGAACCGACGGACGCCATCGCCGCGGTGCGCCGGTTCGCCCACAAACGAACAGACGCTCCGAGCGTTGCCATCGGGACCGTTGGGCATGGCACCGACGGTTTCCGCAAATCGCACCGGGCAGCGGAGGCCGCGCGCGAGGTGGCGGTCGCCGGTGAGAAGCCGGTACCGACGGTCATCGCGGCCAGCGATCCCGGTCTGTCGGCCGCGGCGCTGATCGGCGAGACTCGGCAGTGGGTGCACGACGTGCTCGGTGATCTGTCGGCCGACACCGAAAACGACGCACGCCTGCGGGATACGCTGCGGATCTCCCTGCGGTGCGGATCCAGTTTCAAGCTCGCTTCCGAGGAGCTCGACCTGCACTTCAACTCGGTGAAATACCGCGTCGGCCGCGCAGTCGAACGACGTGGCCGCCCAATTACCGCTGACCGGCTGGATGTCGAACTCGCTTTGCTCGTGTGCCACTGGTACGGCCCGACTGTCCTTAGGACGGATCGGGAATAGGTCGGCGGATGCGGTCATCCCACGCCCACAATGACGACGCAATTCTTCGTCGCCAGGGGACAGTGGCCGCCCCTTTTTTCCGACTTACAGTTCCGCGCATGCAAGCCGACGTGATTCAGAAGCAGGTCGCGGAGGTTGCCGAGACGCTCTATGGGCGTACCGACGAACTCGCGGCAATGCTGGCGCACGCGATCACCCGAGAGGTGTGGCTGTACAAATCGACCACACCCGTGCCGTTCGATGTGATCGTCGGCGCATGTGAATCCAATGTGCGAGGGGTCCTTCGGGCCATCGCCGGCGACAGCGATTTCGACCCCGCGGTCGCCGCCGACGTGGGATCGGACCGCGCGCATGACGGCGTCCCGCTCGCCTCGGTGATGGAGGCCTACCGGGTGGGCTTCCGCCGCCTGTGGGATGAAGCGGTCAACGAGATCGCCGAGCGACCGCAGATCAACGGCGAGGCGCTGCGCACGTTGACAACGAAAATCCTTGCTGCCCAAGATGTTTTCACTACTGCCATGGCGCTCGCCTACCGCGAGGAGCAGGACAGGCGATTCAAGGGCGACGAATCCGAGCGTGAGATCCTCATCGACTCGCTGCTGCACGGGCGGCTGTTCGAACAGTGGAGCGTGTGGGAGGCCGCCGACACATTGAGATTGCCCACCCACGGGCCCTACGTGGTGGTCGCCGCCGAGGTCAGCGGCATCGGGCAGGAAGTCCTGCCAGGAATCGAATCCAAGTTGCGCAGCATCGATGTGTTCTCGGCCTGGCGGCTGCAGCCCGATCTGCAAGTCGGGATCGTGCATGTGAAGACGGACAAACATCTGGAGAAGACGCTCGCGCTGGTGTCGCGATTGGCCGCCAGCCGGGTCGGTGTGAGTGCGCGTTACGGCGACCTGCGCGACACCGCTGAAGCGCTGCGGTATGCCCGCGTGACACTGCGCGGGCGCCCGGATCCGGGTATGCGTGTCACACTGTTCGACGGTTCGATCCTCGCCACTGCCGCGGTCAGCGCTCCGGAGGTGATGGTCAAGCTCGTCGCCCCCGTCATCGAGGGCTTCGCGGGCCTTTCGGTTGACGAGCGAGACGTTCTTTTCGAGACATTCAGAGTGTGGCTGCAGAACGACGGATCCTTGCGCACCGCAGGCGAATTGCTGTTCTGCCACCCCAACACCGTCCGCTACCGTCTACACCGCATCGAGCAAAAAACCGGCCGCTCGTTGACGCGCCCCCGCGATGTCGCGGAGCTGTGCCTCGCGTTGGAGGTTCATCGTCGACTCATGTGGCAGGCGGAGGCTCGCGAGTCGCGCCCGGTCCCATGAGCCGTCTGTGCAATTCCGTGGTGAGGACGTGGATCTGGCGGGTCAATTCGGTGTTGGTCTTCAGCTCGAGTTCTTGGGTCTCGAAATCGTGGTCCGCCTTGTCCTGCTGAAAAGCCGCCTGGCGATTCTGGCCGATCATCACGAAGGTGGACAGAAAAATCGCTTCCAGCGAGACCACCAGTGTCAATGTCGGCCACGGGCTGCGCTCGAAGAAAAGCATCCACACCGCGAACAGCACGGCATGCAGGAACACAAAGCTCATCGAACCCGCGAATGCGGTGATCTGATCGGCTATCCGGAGCTGAAAGCTCTGGTTACGCCTGATCGCCTCCTCGGTCACCGCCGGGTGATGGGCAACGCCGCTCTTGAGCAAGCGTCGCGGAATCAGCCGGCCGAGTTCGGTGTGCCGGAGGCTCATCGCCAGATCACACCCGCGACTCGCCTACCGGGCGGTCATTGAGAGCGGTAGCGCTGTGGCCGACTCTGCGTATCAAGAAGGCCGATGCGATCTGACCGATTCCGTGGATGAGGGCCCCAGCGGCGACCCAAGAAACCAGGACGACAACCGACACCTTCCACGAGCCCGCGGCCCAGAATCCCAGCGCGAGCTCGGCAAGCCCGACGATGAGTAGCATCCACCACCCCGGCGCGCGACTTCCCACAAACGCCATCGCGATGTCGAATGAACCGCGGAAGATGAAGTAAAAGCTCATCACCGCCGCCAAACCGACGAACGTGTCGTCGGGTCTGATGAACGCGAATACGCCCACCACCACGAACAAGACCGCCAGCAGCCAGTGCAGGATTCGCCAGCCCGTGGTGGAGACCGCGCCAACCATCAGCTCGTTGGCCGCCGCGAAGAAGCAGAAGACACCGAACAGCGTGGCGATCGCTGCCACCGTGTTGTAGTCGAAGCGCAGGATGATGATGGCGATCACGATCCACGCCACGCCGGTGATGAGCATCAACCACCAATATCGCGTTGCGGACGTGACTTCCTCGAGCGCGTCATGGAACAGCCCATGTGTTCTGTTCGTGGCCGGACGTGTATCGGTCATTGCATTTCTCCAAGCGACCAGTGATCAGGGGCAGTTCATTGTCACGCTGTGCGGAAAGCCCGTTGTTGTATGTGGATACAACATGGCGTGCGGCAGGGTGTGTCGCTGAACAACGACAGTGGCCTTGGCACTCGCGAACATTGTGGTCAGCTATGCCGCTTATACGGAGCCGACATGTCGAATCTTGCGCTCAATCTTGTTGCGACCGCGCGTCGTATCCCCCAGCGAGTCGCTGCCATCGCCGAGGAACACGCGATGAGCTACTCCGAACTCGATGCTGCATCGTCGCGACTCGCGACGTTCCTCGACTCGAAAGGTGTCGGTGTCGGGGACAGAGTAGGGGTGATGCTCCCGAACACCCCAGCGGCGGTCATCGCGTACTACGGGATCTGGCGTGTGGGGGCCATCGCGGTGCCGATGAATCCCCTGATGCAAGCACGCGAGGTGAGCTTCTACCTATCGAATACCGGGGCCATGGCGCTGATCGGCTGCCCCGAGTTCGCCGCGGCGGCGACACAGGGCGCCGAGGCCGCGGGCGCCAGGCTGTGGATTGTCGACGACTCCGGACTCGCGGAAATGACCGACGGCCTGTCTGAATTCGGCGAGCCCGTCGAGCGTGCGGACTCCGACACAGCCGTCATTCTCCATACCTCGGGCACGACGGGCACGCCGAAGGGCGCCGAGCTGACCCACGGCAGCTTGGGCAGCAACCAGGAAGTCATCGTGCGCAGCCTGTTGCAACTGACGGATGCGGACGTCGTGATGGCGTGCCTGCCGCTGTTTCACGTGTTCGGAATGACGTGCGCGATGAACGCAGCCATCACGGCCGGTTCCGGCCTGTCGCTGTGCGCACGCTTCCACCCCGCCAAGGCGATCGAACGGATTCAGCGCGACGGGGTGACCGTGCTCGAGGCGGTGCCGACCATGTACACCGCGATGCTGTCAGTGGCCGATCAGTTCACACCGGAGGCGACGGCAAGCCTCCGCACATGTGTCTCCGGGGGTGCAGCGTTGCCCGTCGCGGTGCTCGCAGACTTCGAGAAGACCTTTGACACAGTGATTCTCGAGGGCTACGGGTTGTCCGAGACTTCGCCGGCGGCCGCCTTCAACCATCCCGACGCCGAGCGCAGGCCAGGTTCGATAGGCACGCCGATTGAAGGGGTGCGGCTCCGCCTGGTCGACGCGGATGGCAAGGAAGTGCCGCCCGGCACGCCGGGTGAGATTCAGATCAAAGGCCCGAATGTGATGAAGGGCTATTGGAATCTGCCTGATGCCACACGGGATTCCATCAAAGACGGCTGGCTCGCGACGGGCGATATCGCCGTGGTCGACGAGGATGGCTACTACTTCGTGGTGGACCGCAAGAAAGACCTGATCATCCGCGGGGGATACAACGTGTATCCGCGGGAGGTCGAAGAGGCACTCTACGAGCATCCCGACGTCGCAGCCGTCGCGGTGATAGGGATCCCCCATGATGCGCTCGGCGAGGAGATCGGTGCGGCCGTCGTTCTCAAGTCCGCTGGCTCGGCGAGCGCGGATGACCTGCGGCAGTTCGTCAAAGAGCGGGTCGCCGCATACAAGTACCCCCGCAGGATCTGGTTCGTCGACGCCCTGCCGACAGGCCCGACAGGAAAATTGCTGCGCCGCGAGGTCAAACCACCACCCGAGGAGGCATGACACCTTGGTAGCCACGAGCCGGAACGCCGACGAGCTGGCCGCCCCGCTGGATCTGCTGTTGACGAGCTCGGCGGTCGGTGTCGCAGAGCGGATGATGCCCAACGTGGCATGGAGCCGCTTCGCGCTCAACCTGGCCAAGCAACCGCGCACGGTCGCGTCTCGAGCCGTTGGACTGGGTCGGGATCTGATTTCGATCGCCGAGGGTCGCTCGGATCTGGCGCCTGGCAAGGGCGACAAGAGGTTTGCCGATCCGGCGTGGCGGGGCAATCCGCTACTGCACCGGACGATGCAGGCCTATCTGGCGGCCAACGGCACAGTCGACCAATTGTTTTCAGACGCCAACCTGGACTGGCGAGACGCCGAGCGGATCCGGTTCGTACTGGACGTACTGACCGAGGGACTGTCGCCCAGTAACAACCCCCTGTTGAACCCGTTGGGCTGGAAGGCGTTGATCGACACCGGGGGCAGGAGCGCCTTCCGCGGTATGCGCCACTTCGTCGACGACATGGTTTCGGCGCCTCGAGTGCCGTCGATGGTGGAGCCGGACGCGTTCACGCTGGGAGAGAACGTCGCGGTCACGCCGGGCTCGGTCGTCTTCCGCACCGAGGAATTCGAGTTGATCCAGTACACGCCGCAGACCGACGAGGTCTTCACGGTTCCGCTGCTGATGGTGCCGCCGGTGATCAACAAGTTCTACATCATGGACATCTCGCCGGGCCGGAGCATGATCGAGTACTTTGTCCGGCATGGCGTGCAAGTGTTCGCGATGTCATGGCGTAATCCCGGTGCGGAACAACGGAACTGGGGATTCAACGAGTACGGCCAGGCGATCGTGAACGCACTCGATGCGGTCGAGAAGATCAGCCAGTCCGATCGCACACATTTGCAGGCGTCATGCTCGGGAGGCATCCTCGCGGCGATGACGGCGGCTCATCTCAACGCCACCGGGCAGGACCAACGCCTGGCGAGCCTGACGCTCATGGTGACTGTTCTCGACCAGCGAAAGGCGGGTTTGGCCTCGGCCGCCATCGACGAAGAAGCCGCCAACATCGCGATCGCGTTGTCGGCTCGCAAGGGCTACCTGGACGGCCGGTCGCTGGCGGAGGTGTTCGCCTGGCTGCGTCCGACCGACCTGGTGTGGCGCTATTGGGTCAACAACTACATCGAGGGCAAGTCGCCCGCCGCGTTCGACGTGCTGTACTGGAACGCCGACACGACGCGGATGGCTGCCGCCCTCCATCGAGACATGGTCATGATGGGTCTGGACAATTCGCTGGTTACGCCCGGCGCCGTGAGCATGCTCGGCACGCCGGTGGACCTGAATCAGTTGACCACGGACGCATACGTGGTCGCGGGCATCGCCGACCACATATCGCCGTGGCAGGCCTGCTATCGCAGTGCCCGGCTTCTCGGCATCAGAGATGTACGCTTCGTGCTCTCGTCCAGTGGCCACATCGCGTCGCTCGTCAATCCCCCGGGCAATCCACGGGCCAGCTACCGCGTCGGCGATGTCGATGAACCGGACCCGGGAGTGTGGACGGAGTCGGCCGAGCAGCACACCGATTCGTGGTGGCCCGACTTCGTCGCCTGGCTGGGTCGACGCAGCGGCACGAAGCGTAGTGCCCCGGAGTCCCTCGGAGGCGCGGGAATGGTTCCGCTCGAACCCGCGCCAGGCAGTTACGTCTTGGACCGCTGACTTTTTGGAGTGAAAGGCGTTGTATGACAACAATTGTCGACGAACCAGCAGATCTGCTCGGATTGGTCGGGCAGAGCCTTGGCACGACTGAGTGGATGAAGGTCACGCAGCACCAGGTCGATATGTTCGCAGAAGCCACGGGTGACCGTCAGTGGATTCACACCGATCCTGAGCGGGCGGCGAGAGGCCCGTTCAAAAGCACCATCGCGCATGGGTATCTGACGTTGTCGCTCGCCCCGTCGGCGATCGCGCAGGTCCTCGAGATCCGCGAACAAACGGCAGCGTTGAACTACGGCCTGGACAGGGTGCGATTCCCGGCGCCGGTGCGGGTCGGAACCCAGGTGCGCGCCGCCGTCGCCGTTGCGAGTGCGCGGCAGAAGACCTCCGGCGTCGAATCGGTGTTCACGCTGACATATGAGATCGACGGCGGGGATCGCCCCGCCTGCGTCGCCGATGTCATCGTGCTGTACCCATGACGGCACCGGCTGCTGTTGGCAACACTGTGGAACGCCTCGTGCCGGTGCTCGGCCAACAGATCCGGGTAAAGGTGCGCGCCGGAACGGGCGTGCCACTGGTGCTGTGCAACGGCATTGGAGCGAGCCTAGAGGTGCTCGACCCGTTCGTGGAGCAGTTGAACTCAGACACCACCGTCGTGCGTTTCGATGTGCCGGGAACAGGCGGATCGCCGGATTCACCTTTGCCCTATGGGTTTCCATACCTTGCGCTCGTCATCCGCTCCCTGCTGTTGAAGCTGAACATCGGCGGGCAGGTGGATATCCTCGGTTTGTCGTGGGGCGGCGCGCTCGCTCAGCAATTCGCCTTCCAGAGTCCGCGGCGCTGCCGTCGCCTGATCCTGGTGTCCACCGGCACCGGGGTGTTGATGGTTCCCGGCCGCCCCGCCGTGCTTTCCAAGATGGTGACACCGCGCCGATTTCTCGACCACGAATACGCGGCATCCATCGCCGGCGACATCTACGGCGGTACGGCGCGAACCGACCCGTCCACGGTCAAGCGATTGTTCGACCGCCAATTGATGGCGGGGTCGCGGGTCGGCTATTTACACCAGCTGCTCGCGGGTGCGGTATGGACGAGCCTTTTCGCGCTGCCGTTCATTCGTCAGCAGACACTCGTCATCGCGGGGCTCGACGACCCGATCATCCCGGTGGCCAACGCGCGGATTCTGGGCCGTCTACTTCCCCATGCCGCGGTCTACCTGCATAACGGCGGCCATGTCGATCTGATCACCAACGCCGCCGAATTGGCGCCGGTGATCGAAACGTTCCGGTCCCGACCCGATTGAGAGAGCAGCGATGAGTACCGCGACAACCACAGACAGCGCCGACTTCTACGCGCTGGAGGACCTGCTTGACGCCGGCGAGCAGGAGTATCTGCACCGCGTGCGCGGCTTCATGAAGTCCGAGGTGGAGCCGGCCGTCAACGAGCATTGGCAACGGGGCAGCTTTCCGTTCGAGATCGTCCCTGGGTTCAGACAGCTCGGGCTTGCCGGTCTCCCCTACCACGGATTCGGTTGTCCCGGCCGGTCATTCCTGCTCGACGGCATGGTCGCGATGGAACTTGCACGCACGGATCCCTCGGTCGCGACATTCTCGGGCGTGCACGGCGGGCTGGCGATGGGATCCATCTACCTGTGCGGCAGCGACGAGCAACGCCACCGCTATCTGCCCGCCATGGCCCGTTTCGAAAAGATCGGCTCATTCGGGCTGACCGAGCCCGATGTCGGATCAGGCGCGTCGGGCGGATTGACGACGACGGCGCGCCGCGACGGGAATTCGTGGGTGCTCAACGGGCAGAAGAAATGGATTGGCAACGCGACGTTCGGGGACCTCACCGTGATCTGGGCCAGGGATGTCGCCGACGGCCAGGTGAAGGGTTTCGTCGTCGCCAACGACGCGCCGGGGTTTTCCACCACGAAGCTGGAGGACAAGATCGCGCTGCGGATCGTGCAGAATGCCGTCATCACGCTCGACGACGTCCGCGTCGACGAGGACGACCGCCTTGCGAACGCAAACTCCTTCCGCGACACGGCCGAAGTGTTGCGGATGACTCGCGCAGGTGTCGCGTGGATGTCGGTTGGCTGCGCTCGCGGCGCCTATGAGAACGCGTTGGCATATGCGCAATCCCGCGAACAATTCGGCAGACCCATTGCGGGGTTTCAACTCGTTCAGGATCTTCTTGTCCGGATGCTGGGGAACATCACCTCGTCATGGTCACTGTGCGCGCGCTTGTCACAGCTACAGGATGAAGGGCGCGCGGAGGACCGCCATTCATCGCTGGCAAAGGCGTGGTGCACGGTGCGGATGCGTGAAACCGTCGGATACGCTCGCGAACTCCTCGGAGGAAACGGAATTCTGTTGGAGCACAACGTCGGCCGGTTCGTTGCCGACGCCGAGGCCATCTATTCTTACGAGGGCACCCGGGAGATGAACACCCTCATCGTCGGTCGTGCCATCACCGGGCTGAGTGCGTTCGTGTAGGCGGTCATGACCGAGCCAATAGAGCGTATCCGTCAGATTGTCGGGCAGCACAGGCGCGATGACCGCAACGATGGGGCATGCGGCTGCGGCGCAACGGGGGTATCCGACCATGCTGCACATGTCGCCGACGAGATAGTCGCCCGGCTGGGGCTTCGTCGCGAGCGCGTGGAAAACCGGATTCGCTATGTGAGCGCCTGGCTCGACGACGAGCTGACTCAACTCGAGGGTGCCGAATGAGCGCCCGGCCTACAAGTCCGTCTTGGCCTTGATGCGATGATCGGCGGCCGCTTCGCGCAGCGCCAGGAAGTCACGCTCGTTCTGATCGGCGTACTGCTCGGCGAATCGGGTGAGGGCTTCGTCGGCGACCTCGCCTGAGCCGAGGTAACCGGCGATCGCGATGCGATCACCGGTGCGGGCATGCGCACGGGCGAGGGCATGCGCGCAAGAACGACCGTAGTCGCAGAGCATCGCCGGGCTCAGAGACTCCACTGATATCGCTCCCTTCCAGTCGCGCAATTGCCTTACGTAGTAATCACCTTCGTGATCGTCCGGCCCGACACAGCGCAACCAACCCAGCAGGATGTCGCTGCTGGCCTGCATGAACCGCTGCCCCTCCACTACCCGTTCGGCGGCATTGGCGTAACCGCTGGGGCCCAGATATGTCTCGAGCACCGACGGGCCGGCTTCCTTGACCTGCATCAGCAACGGATCGTGGTCATCTCGCCCGATGAGCATCACCACCCACGCGCGGCTCCCAACACTGCCGACCCCCACCACCTTGCGGGCCATACCCGCGTACCGGTAGCGGCGAACAAGGTGGGCGCGGCTGCGGGCGAGACTGGTGCGATACTTTTCGAAAAGCTCCTCCATGTGCTGTTCGTGTTGCCGCGCGTCTTGCTCGCCGAGCAACTCTTCGATGGGAACAAGAAGCGGCGGATCGCACACCAGTCGGCGTTGGCCGTCCACGATTGTCGTCAGCTTCGACGACGCCTCGAGATTGTCGCGGGTGCGCGCTTTGGCCGCTGCACTCCGGATCTTGCCGGCGAATCTTGGATCGACGCTGGCCTCAGTGGCGTTGTCAATCACCACGTGGCTGTACCACACATCGAGTTCACCTAGCGCGGCGAGCTCCCGCATCCGTTCGCGATAGGCCCGAGCGCATGCACGAACCACATTCCGACGATCGTCATCGCGGAACCCGTTGTCGCGCCCAGCGATCGCCAGGCTGGCCACCAATCGCTTGATGTCCCACTCCCACGGACCAGGCAGCGTTTCGTCAAAATCGTTGATGTCGAACACCAGGTTGCGCTCGGGTGAGCCGAACAGACCGAAGTTGCAGGCATGCGCGTCGCCGCACAGCTGCACATCCAGTCCGCAGCTCGGGCCCTTGGCCAGGTCGGCGGCCATCACCAGCGCCGCACCCCGGAAGAAGGCGAACGACGATGCCAGCATCCGGCCGTAGCGAATCGGGATCAGCTCACCGACGCGGCGCTCGTCCTGCGAAGTAAGCAAGCAGACCGGATCCGGCCTGCCGGTATCGGCGGCGAAGTCTCCCAACGCCGACCGCGGCAACACCGACCGGCGCGTGCGCCCGAGCTCGTGCCGCTCGCGCGGCGACGCGTACACGTATCCGATTATCCGCCTCTCACGTCACCGCGAGGGCGATCAGGTGCTAGCGGCCGCGACCGCGCTGGCGCGCGCGTATAGCGCGTCCATGGTCGCGTATTGCGCCTCGTCGATAGCGTCGAGGGCGAAGTCGATGGCGTCGTATGCGTAGGCTTCCGCGAGGTCGGCGTCCGCGGCTGCAGCGTCCGCATCCATTTGGTCTGCAACCCTGTTGGCGCGTGCGCGCGCGTCAGCGACATGCGCTTGCCATTTGCGCCGGACTTCTTGCCAGTGCGATGAAGCGTCGTCCTTCACGTTGTCGGCTTTGGCCTTCAGTTGATCCGTTGCGGCCGCGGCCCTCGTTCTGGCCTCGGCGAGGTCTCGCTCGAGCTGGCTCTTGTTCTCCACCGCGGCCGACCGCAACTGGTCCGCAGCCGTTTGTGCCTTCTGGGCGATCTTCTGGAATTCTGCGCTCATATCGGAGTCTGCCATCGAAAGCTCCTTCGTCATCGAGGCGGGCGTTCCGCCCCATTGAGCATCGGCGCGGTGAGCCCGGCAGTCATTGTTCGGCGACACACGATCCGCGCGTGCGGATTAGTCTCGGCGATAATCGGTGCGGACCACCCGCCTGTGTTCGCCGCTACAGCGTCACGGTTTCCGAGTTGTTCCTCCGGACAGTGACGCCGACCGTCGCACGCGCGAGCATGCGTCCAAGACGTCGGGAGGACGGCGAGCGATATGACACGGACCGCAGGTGCGGAGCGGACCCGGATCGGTAGCTTTGGACGCCTCGACCTTGGCCTGCACCAGGCCAGCGATTGGTATCTGTGGGGCCCCTACCTCAGCGACAGGCAATGGGGCACAGTCCGCGAAGATTACAGTCCTGACGGGGACGCCTGGAATTACCTGCCGCACGACCACGCGCGCTCACGCGCGTACCGCTGGGGCGAAGACGGCCTCGCCGGCTTCTCTGACGTCGAGCAACGATTGTGCGTAGCGCTCGCCCTATGGAACGGGCACGACCCGATCCTCAAGGAGCGGGCGTTCGGGTTGACCGGCGCGGAGGCCAACCACGGCGAGGACGTCAAGGAGTACTGGTGGTATCTCGATGCTGTGCCCAGCCACGTCTGGAACGTCTGGCGCTACCACTATCCGCACCGGGCATACCCCTACGAACGACTGCTCGATGAAAACCGGCGACGCGGAAAGCTGGATCCCGAGTTCGAGTTGCTCGACACCGGAATCTTCGACGACGACCGCTACTGGGTCGTGGAAGTCCAGTACGCCAAGGCTGATCCGACCGACATCCTCATGACCGTCACGGTGACGAACGCCGGGCCCGACACCGAACTGCTGCACGTTCTTCCGACGATGTGGTATCGCAACACCTGGTCGTGGGACGACGACGCGGCCCGACCGACGATCGCGGCCACACGTGACGGGACGGCGACGACCGACCATCCGTTCCTCGGTCGGCTCGAGCTGTTGCCCGGACCGGACCCGCATGGCGGTGATCCGGAGCTGCTGTTCTGTGACAACGACACGAACCTTCACCGCCTCTTCGGGGTCCCGTCGACATCACGATGGCCGAAGGACGGAATCAACGACCACGTCGTCGCGGGTGCCGCCACCGTCAATTGCGAGCGGCGGGGCACCAAGTGCGCAGCTTGGTATCGGCTGACCGTGCGCCCGGGCGGAAGCGCACAAGTGCGGCTGCGGCTCCGACCGGAAGGTGCCGGCCCCGATGCGTCGAGTGCGCTCGGTGCCGACTTCACAGACATCGAGGCGCGACGACAGCAGGAGGCCGAAGAGTTCTATGCGGAGCTCACGCCTCCTGCGGCCTCCTCCGACGAAGCCGCGGTGATGCGACAGGCGTTCGCGGGCATGCTGTGGAGCAAGCAGTTCTACAACTACGACGTCGCCCGGTGGCTGACCGGTGACCCGACCCAGCCGTCACCTCCGGCCCAACGGCGAACCGGCCGCAACGCCAGGTGGCGCAGCTTCGAGGCGTTCGACATCATGTCGATGCCCGACACGTGGGAGTATCCGTGGTTTGCGTCGTGGGACTTGGCATTTCATTGCATCGCACTTGTGCACGTTGATCCCGCGTTCGCGAAATATCAGCTGTCGCTGTTGTGCCGCGAGTGGTTCCAGAACCCCAACGGCGCCCTGCCCGCGTACGAGTGGGACTTCAACGATGTGAACCCACCAGTGCAGGCATGGGCCGCCCTGGAAGTGTTCGCTATCGACGGCGGCCGCGACTTCGACTTCCTCAGCCGAATATTCGACAAGCTGCTGGTGAACTTCACATGGTGGGTCAACCGCGAAGACGTCAATGGCTCCAATCTCTTCGAGGGCGGATTCATGGGCCTGGACAACATCGGGCCTTTCGACCGTTCGCACCTTCCCGTTCACGGGCTCCTCGAGCAGTCTGACGCCACCGGCTGGATGGCGGGCTACGCGTTGGCGATGGCCACCATCGCGGCGGTCCTCTACGGGACTGGGCACCGGCCCGCACTGGACTTAGTGCAGAAATTCCTCGAGAACTTTGCCTGCATCTCGGACGCCCTTGAGGCGGTTGGTCTTTGGGACGACGAGGACGGCTTCTTCTATGACCGCATCCTGCTGAGCAACGGCTGTGCCGTCCCGATCCGGGTGCGCTCGATCGTCGCGATGATCCCGCTTCTGGCCGCGGCGGTTGTCAATGAGGAGGTCATCGACAGGACTCTTGTGAACGACAAGATGTTCGCCGAATATCTGCGCCGCCACGGGCTCGGCGGGACCGCGGAGATGGCTGATGCCGGGATCCTGCGCGGGCAGCCAGGACAGCGTCGGCTCTTGGTTGGGGTGACCGGCCTGGACCGCGTCCGGAGACTGTGCCGAGTTCTATGCGACCCAGAGGAGTTTCTGTCGCCGCACGGACTGCGGTCGCTGTCCGCCTACCACCGCGATCACCCATATGTCGTCGAGGTGGCAGGCGTGCGTGGCGGGATTGACTATGAGCCCGCCGAGTCGACCACCGCGATGTTCGGCGGCAACTCGAACTGGCGTGGCCCGGTGTGGTTTCCGCTGAACTACCTCGCGGCGACGGCGTTGGAGCGCTATCACGAGTTCTTCGGCGACGAGCTGACAATCGAGCACCCGACCGGATCCGGAGTGCAGGTGACGCTCGATGTCGTCGCCGCGGATCTCTGGGAGCGCCTCGTTTCGCTCTTCCTGATTGGCCGCGACGGGCGTCGGCCGTGTTTTGGTGGTGTCGAACGGCTCCAGAACGATCCGCGGTGGCGCGACAACTTGCTCTTTCATGAGTATTTCCACGGCGACAACGGTGCGGGCCTCGGAGCGTCCCACCAGACTGGATGGACGGGCCTGATCGCCGACGTGATCAGGCGCCGCCACCGCGCCTACCCCACGGCGTCGGAGGTCATCCAGCGTCTGGTTCAGGGAGAGGAGACAGTGTGAGCGTCACCATTGTTCCGGGTCGTCCCGCCCCTCTCGGCGCGACGCCGGGTCCGCAGGGCACGAATTTCGCGGTCTCGTCCAGCGGTGACGAGGTCACGCTGTGCCTGTTCAGCGACGACGGGGGCGGTGAAACACGGCTAGCCCTGCCCGAGCGTGACGGCGATGTCTGGCACGGGTTCGTGCCGGGTGTGGCGCCGGGACGGGCCTACGGTTATCGGGTCAGCGGACCGTACGACCGCGCTCGCGGCTACCGTTACAACCCCGCCAAACTGTTGCTCGATCCCTATGCGCGGGCGATCACCGGTGACGTCCGGTTCGGGCCCGAATTGCTCGATTACGCAATGGATAATACGGGCGCGCCCAGTTCGGCCGATTCAGCGGGTCAAATGCCGCGCAGTTTGGTGACGGCCCCGCGGGCGACTCCGCTGCCTCCCGGTCCGGGATATGCGCTGGCCGACACGATCCTCTACGAGGTACACGTGCGCGGGTTCACCGCGACGCATCCGCGCGTGCCCCAGGAACTGCGCGGCACATACGCCGGCCTCGCACATGAGGCGGCGGTACAACACCTGGTCGACCTTGGCGTCACAGCGGTCGAACTGCTGCCCGTCCACCACAACGTGCCCGAATCCTTCCTCGTGGAGCGAGGTTTGACGAACTACTGGGGTTACAACACGATCGGCTTCTTCGCGCCGCACGCCGCGTACTCCGCAGCGGTGCGAGACGGGCAGCCAGGAGGACAGGTCGAGGAATTCCGGGACATGGTCGCCGCCTTGCACACGGCCGGTTTGGAAGTGGTGTTGGACGTCGTTTTCAACCACACCGCCGAAGGGGGCGCCGGTGGCCCGACTCTGTGTCATCGGGGGCTCGACAACGCCGCCTACTACCGACTCGAACCGGGTGACCCCAGCCGTTATGTCGACACGACGGGCTGTGGCAATTCGCTCAACACGGCGGACGCGACGACGCTGCGGTTGATCATGGACTCGCTTCGCTACTGGGTCACCGAGATGGGCGTCGACGGTTTCCGGTTTGACCTGGCGCCGACCCTCGGCAGGGAAGATGGTGACTTCGACCCGTTTTCGGCGTTCTTCGACACCGTCGGCCAGGATCCGGTCGTGTCGCAGGTGAAGCTCATCGCCGAGCCATGGGATGTCGGCCGGATGGACAGCTATGACATCGGCCGATTCCCGCCGTTGTGGAGCGAGTGGAACGGACGCTACCGCGACACCGTGCGCGACTGGTGGCGAAGCCACGACGGATTGCTGCCCGACTTCGCGACGCGGCTGTGCGGATCGGCCGATATTTACGACCGGCCCGAGGAAGGGCGCAGGCCCAGCGCCTCGGTCAACTTCGTCACCGTTCACGATGGGTTCACGCTCGATGATCTTGTCTCCTACGACCGCAAGCACAACGAAGCGAATACGGAGAACAACCGTGACGGCACCGACGACAACCGCTCGTGGAATTGCGGCGTCGAGGGGCCGACCCCTGACGCCGGGGTGAATGCCCTACGGGCGCAGCAGAAGCGAGCATTCCTTGCGACGCTGCTTTTCTCCACCGGCGTGCCCTTGTTGCTGGGCGGCGACGAGCTTGGTCGTACCCAGCGCGGAAACAACAACGCCTACTGCCAGGACAACGAAATCACGTGGTTCGACTGGTCGGTAGTCGACGGGGACCTACTTCGATTTACCAAGGAGCTCATCGCGATACGCCGACGCCACCCGGTGTTCCGTAGGCGTCGCTATCTGACTGGCAAAACGGCTGCGGACCTGCGTTGGTTCACCCCGGCCGGGACCCAAATGACATCCGACGACTGGGCCGACCCGATGGCCCGCAGTGTCGCGTTGTTCATCGACGGTGCAACGGATCCCGACATCGGCCGCGATGGCACGCCGATGGCCGACGACGACTTCCTGTTGCTGTTCAACTCGTGGTGGGAGCCGTTGGCGTTCACCGTCCCGGCCGACGTCTCGGCACGCCGCTGGAGCGTTGTGTGCGACACCCACGACTCGGCGCGCCGTGATGTCGTCGGCGATGAGATCGTCGTCGGACAACGATCAATGGTCGTGCTGAACTCCTAGACTCGCCTCGAGCCGGGTCCGGCCACCCGCCGAGTATCGCTCCGGCCCGCACTGACCGGGTCACCGTCGGTCACCCCTGCACCTCTCAGCACCGGGAGTTTGTCTCCCGGCGACAAGACGTCGCCGAAAGATGGTCGCGCCGGGACATCGATGAGCTGGCGTTTCCGATCGTAGATTCATGCCACGAATTCAGCGATGAGTTCCTACCGACAAGACATCCGACTAATCCGCTTCGCGGAGAAGGTGAGCAAAAGCCATGTTGTTCCCGATCTGCATTTTCCTGATGGTGCTCTTCCCCCTGGCTATCCCGGTGGCCGTCACCGTCGTCCATGAGTTCGGCGACTGGCGACGACGCTTCGCAATGCCCGTGGCCCCCGCACTGCGCGCTGTGGCATAGGGAAATCCGCTGTCGACCGTGACGCCGAGCGTCACGGTCGATTTTGTGCCTGGGCCACGTCGGCGAGCGCATCTACCGATCGACGACGGCTATACGCCGCCTAGACGAAGTCCTTGATCGCATCGGCGACGGCGCGTAGCTGTCCGACGTCGGAACTCGTCGGAATCAGATGGACCTCGTCGGTGCCGATGTCGTCGAACCTCCGCAACACGTCCAGCAATTCGTCTTCGCTGCCTGCCCAGCCAGTACTGGGTGCCATCGCGTCGACGTACTCGGCGGGAATCCAGTTCATGTAGCGACGCAGATGCCGGTGGATCTGGGCGCGCGCTTCGTCGCCGTCGCCCAGCGCGAACCAGAACGAGGTGGCGAGAAGCGGTTTGGGCTTACCCGCCTGCGCCCACGCCGTACGCCCGACGTCGTACAGTTTGTTCTGCTCGGCGGTGTCGAGGTCCAACGTGGTGCCGGCGAGGCCGTCGGCCCAGGCGGCCGCGCTGCGCACCGTCTTCGGGCCCATCGTGCCGACGAGGAGTTGCGGTCCACCATCCTGCAACGGGGCAGGGCCGACTGGCACCACGGAATCGGTCACCTTCTGGCCCGCCCACACCTGCTTCATCACCTCGACCAGTTCGGCCAAGCGCCGGATGGTCTGGGTCGCGGGGTCGGCGCCGACGGCGCGGTAGTCCTCTGTCCGCCCGCCGACGCCAAGGCCGACGGTCAACCTGCCGCCGCTGAGCATGTCGCCGGTCGCGAGCGACTTGGCCAGCATGACCGGATCGTGCAGCTGCGGAACGATCACCGTCGTCACCAGCCGGACCCGATCGGTCCATGCCGCGAGCGCGCCCAGCATCGTCACCGCCTCGGGATTGTCGAATGCGATCCGTTCGCCCCAACACAGCGACGAGAACGGACCGTCGTCGATGGTCGTTGCCCAGGCTTTCAGTGTGGTCGCGTCGAGGTCCGGCTCCATCACCGGCATCGTCATCCCAATTCGCACGACGGCGATTGTGGCACGTCAGTCGCCGGGCTCGCCCAGGAACTCCGGAAGGCTTCGCCGCCAATTGGTAAAGGTGGTCCGGTGTCACAAACGAGGTCACGTCGTAGGCGATCTGGCCCGCCGAATGTTGCTCGGGCACATCGGAATTGACGAACACCACCAGGGACGCATCACGCTCGGACAGGTACACCACGACCGTGGTGTAGCCGGGAATGTCGCCGTTGCGCCCGAGCCAGCCGTTGACGTTGAAGATGGTGAGGTCGTAGCTGGTACCCGGTACCACCGAGCTGCCGTTGCTGGTCCGTTGCTCCTGATGCACATCACGAATGCCGCGACGACAGCCAACACCCTTTTGACTGCGCGCATGATCGGCCTTTTCGGCGTGTCGACCCCGCCCGCAAAGACCCTATATCGCGTGCTGGCAGCATGAAGGCATGGCGATCAACACCATCTCCGTCGCTCACATCCGACTCACCGTCACCGACATTGCGAGGTCGCGGGAGTTCTACGAGAGCGTCTTCAACTGGCCGATCAACCTCGAGGTGCCCGACGACGCCGACGACGCCACCCGCGAAAGGCTGGCGTTCCTGTTCGGTGGCGTGATCTACAACGTCGGCGAGTCCAGGATCGGCCTGCGCTCGGGCGGTGACGACCGCTTCGACGAGGACCGCACCGGTCTGGACCACATCGCGTTTCGCGTGGGCAGCAAGGCCGAACTCGACGACGCGGCAACCCATCTCGACTCACTCGGCATTAGCCACGAGTCCATCAAAGACATCGGGGTGATGTACATCCTCGAGTTCCGCGATCCCGACAACATCGCGCTGGAAATCACCGCACCGAAGTAAGCGATTTCGGCGCGCTACCGTGCGCTGAGCGCCGGTTAGCGCGCCGAATCACCAAGCCGTGGGGGTTTTCCCCCGCAAGGGTCTCGGGAAAACGCCGTGTTGCCGGGCCCGCGATCTCCTTAGGTTGACATCATGGTCGCAATAACCACACCCAAGCCGGCACCGGCGGGCCCCGTCAACGCGCCGCACTCCCCCGACGTCGCCGCCAGGCCGGCCCGACACGTCGGCCTGATTCCGACCGCGTCGATGATCGTCGGCGCCGCCGTGGCGGTCGTGTGGCTCTGGATTCCGTTGACCATTCTCGTCGTTGGCATCTCGTCGATTCCCTCGGTGATCGGGTTCGCGCTGGCAGTCGTGGTTTTCGTGTACCTGATGCGCGGTGTCGAATGGATCGAGCGCATCCGCAGCGAGGCGGTGTTCGAGATGGGCATCCCCGTTCCACCCCGCAACATCTCCCCCTAACGCCGCCGCGGGGGCCATATCTGGTGAACGCGACACCGGCGAGGACAGTGGGTCGACGGTGGTTCGCGTGCCGCAGACGACCGACCGCAACAACGCGGCCGCGGTGATCACCGCGATCCGGGACCGGCGACGTCGTCATCGACGACCTCCGCTAGGCGATTTCGGCGCGCTACCGTGCGCGCAGCGCCGGTTAGCGCGCCGAAATCGCTACGTCAGGCCCTTCATGATCTCGGCGACCGGTCCAGTCCTGATCGACTTGAAGCCCGTGCCCGCCCAGATGTTCGTGCCGTGCGGGTCGCCCGCGCGCACCGAGGCCGCCCGCAACGGGCCGGTCAGGTAGTGGATCTCGGGGTAGCCGAATGGCGCCTGCGCCTCATGGTCTTCGACGAACCGGTTGCGGAGCCCGCGCGCGAAGCGCCCGGAAAAGGCTTTGGTCACAACGGTTTCGGTGAATGTCGAGTCCTGCAGTGCCGCTCGGTGAACCGGGCTGCTGCCCGCCTCGTCGGCGAGCAGAAATGCCGTGCCGAGCTGAGCCGCCACAGCACCCTCGCCGATCACGCGGTTCACGTCGTCGGCGGTCATCAGGCCGCCTGCGGCGATGACAGGCACGCTGATCCGGGCCACGGTGGCGGCGAGCAATTCGGGGAGCGGCTGCGAGTTCGGCTCGGCGATAGGGTCGAAGGTGCCGCGATGTCCGCCCGCCGCCGGGCCCTGGACCGCAACGGCGTCCACGCCGCAGTCGACGGCCGCGTCGGCTTCATACACCGACGTCGCGGTGCCGACGGTGAGGATTCCTGCGTCGCGCAGCCGCTGACATTCCTCGGGGCTCGGCAGCCCGAACGTGAACGAGGCCACCTCGGGCTTCAGGTCGAGCAATACGTCGACTTTGGCCGCCCAGTCGTCGTCGGTGAACGCCGGGTTGCCCGGCTTGGCGTCGTAGCGCTCCGCATCGGGTGCCAGCGCGGCCGTGTATTTCTCGATTGCTTCCGGGGTGGCGGCGCTGGGTTGCGGGACGAACAGGTTGACGCCGACGGGCCCGCTGGTCAGCTCGCGTGCGGCGACGACGCGATCGGCAAGGGCGTCGGCACTGAGGTAGCCCGCCGCGACGAAACCCAGGCCGCCCGCGTTGGTGCCTGCGGCGGCCAGCTCCGGCGTCGACGGGCCGCCGGCCATCGGCGCGACGATCACCGGAACCGAAAGCTCTCGCACGTCAAATCCGCTCGGCATCATTGCCTCCCATTGCCTCAGTGGCTCCTTCGTACCACGGGAACATCGCCCTTGCGGCCTGCGCGTGGGTCATGTGGGCGTTGTCACCTGACCGCCTTGGCGTACTGCAGAACACCGTGGGGTCGCTTTCCATCTCGGCGATCAGCAGCCGGGTCACCTCCGGCGTGATCCCTCGACCCCACCACCGGGGGCCGAGACAGTAGCCGAAATCCCTGCTGTGCGGCGCCAGCGGCCGGAATCCGCACGTCCCGATGATCTCCCCGGTGTCGCGCAGTTGAATGAGCCAGATCCGCTCGCCGCCGACGTTGAGGAGTTCGGTGATCACCCGCCGGGTTTGGCGACATCCGGATGCGGGGTCCAGGACACGTAGCGGGTGACCGAAGGGTCAGAGGCAACGGAGGCAAACAGTTCGTCGGCGTCGTCCAGTCGTGGCGCGCGCAGTATGACCCGCTGTCCGGTCAGGACGGGTACGTCGGGCATGCCCTCATCCTGCGGTTATGTCGCTGTCGGGCGAAAGTGGTTGACTGCCAATACATGAGCATCAAGTTCAATCACACCATCATCGCCGCGAAGGACAAGACGCAGTCGGCAACGTGGCTCACCGAATTGTTCGGCCTTCCGGAACCGCAGCCGTTCGGCCGTTTCCTGGCCGTGGCGGTGGCCAACGACGTCAGCCTGGACTACGCGCAGGTGGGCGACGGCGACGACATCCGCCCGCAGCACTATGCGTTCCTGGTATCCGAGGACGACTTCGACTCCATCTACGGCAAGATCCGCGAGCGCGGCATCGAGCACTGGGCGGACCCGCGACGCAGCAGGCCCGGCGAGATCAACCGTAACGACGGCGGCCGCGGCGTCTACTTCCAGGACCCGGCGGGCCACTACATGGAGATCCTCACCCGCCCGTACGGATCGGGTGGCTGACCTAGCCGACGGTGCGCGGCTTGGCGTCACCGGCCTTCGGGCCCCGGTGTCCCCGCTCCTTCTCCTGGCCGCGGTAGTCGTCGGCGAATGTCGCGACATGTGATGGCAGTGCGCCGGCGGCCACATCGGCCAGGCTCGTCTCCTCGAGCACCGAGCGCATGCTCGCCCGCAGCGCCCGCCAGACGTCGGTCAATGCGGCGGTCGGACCCGAATACGGCAGGTCCCCGAGCCCGATGTCACGCACGCTGGCCAGCGGGCCGTCGATGCAGCGCAGCACGTCGGCGATGCTGATCTCGGCCGCGGGCCGCGCCAGCTCGTAGCCACCCTCTCGGCCGCGGCGGCTGCGGACCAGCCGGTCGGTGCGCAGGTCGGACAGGATGTCGACGAGAAACTGCGGCGGGATGCCCTGCGCCTTGGCCAGATCGTCGGTCTTGACCACGGTGCCCTCATCGGCGGCGGCCAGTTGGACCATGGCCCTGACGGCGTACTCCGCCTTGGCCGACATCCGCATGTTGACCAATTCTGCCATCGACTTGGCTGCAAACCGGACAGCCGTGCTCCACCATCGAGGAATGACAACTCGCGTCGCCTGCACCCAGATTCGGCTCTCCATCGGTGATACCGCGGGAAACCGCACGACCGCTCGAACCGCGATCGAGCAGGCCGCGCGAGACGGCGCGCACATCGTGGTGCTGCCTGAACTGGCATCGTCGGGATACGTCTTCGCCGACCGAGCCGAACTGTCCTCGCTGGCCGAAACGCGTGACGGCCCGAGCATCACCGAATGGGCCAACCTCGCCGAGTCGTTCGGCCTCACCATCGTCGCCGGCTTCCCCGAGGCGGCGGGCGACGCCATCTACAACAGTGCCGCCGTCGTCGATCCGACCGGTCTGCGCGGCGTCTACCGCAAGGCTCACCTGTGGGACACCGAGAACGCCGTGTTCGACCTCGGCGACGACCTGCCGCTGCTGGTCGACACCGAACACGGTCGCCTCGGCGTGATGATCTGCTATGACATCGAGTTCCCGGAATGGGTTCGCGCCGTGGCTCTTTCGGGTGCGGATCTGCTCTGCGCCCCGGTGAACTGGCCGCTGCTGCCCCGGCCGCAGGGCGAGCGGCCCAACGAGATGGTGAAGGCGCTGGCGGGCGCGGGCGCCAACCGGATGCCGATCGCGGTGTGTGACCGCGCGGGAATCGAGCGCGACGTAGACTGGATCGGCGGCAGCGTGATCACCGACGCCGACGGGTACCCGCTTGCGATCGCCGAGTTCGGCAAGCCGGGCCTGATAGCTGCCGACGTCGACCTGAAAGAGGCACGGGTCAAACGGATCAACGCGAACAACGACGTGCACGGCGACCGCCGCACCGACCTCTACCGTCGTACGGCGCTACTGGACTGACGGCGGCGTGCCGGTCATCGACCGCACCGAATCGGGCAGCGGAATGCCCGCCCTGAGGTCAGGCGCGGGCAGCGGTGCCCCGTAGGCGACCGACATCGGCACCACACCCGCCCACGTGTCGCCTGCGATGTCCTCTTCAGGGTCCTCGGGCCAGCCGTCGCTGACCTTCAGCGACCAGTTGTCAGCGCCGATCGGCAGGCGCAGCGGCATGGTGGCCGCGAGTTCCTTGCGGGTGCTGGCCCGCAGTTCGGCGACCCGGCCGGGGATGAACGATTCGGTCAGCCGCTCCAGGTACTCGAGCTTGTCGGCCTTCGGAACCCGCTCGAACACACCGAAGACCACCGCGCTGCGGTACCGGAAGGAGGA
Organism: Actinomycetota bacterium; assembly: GCA_046735135.1. GTDB lineage: Bacteria > Actinomycetota > Actinomycetes > Mycobacteriales > Mycobacteriaceae > Mycobacterium. The sequence goes on along the minus strand of JBKPSU010000073.1, from coordinate 56,485 downwards.
CTCGAATCCGCTGCGGGCCACGACGACTGCGTCCAATGCGGTGACGGCGACGGCGGCCGCGGCACCTCCGTCAAGCGCGCTCATCCACGGCGATCCCGTCGAGCCATGGATGACGAGATCGTCACCGACCCTTGCGAATCCGGTCGGAAAGACCGCGGGATGCCCGTCGCGGATTAGCGCCACGGTGGCCAGTGGCGTGCTGTCCAAGAGTTCGTCGAGTTGGCTGCGCGACGTGCTCTGCTTCTCGCTCAGCCTGCTGACGCGGGTGGATGGTGTCGTCACCGCTGGCCCCGCTCAGTCCGGGATCCCCGTGCCGCGGGCCACCACCACGGCGAACAGGTCGGCCATCGCGGCCAGGCTCGCGGTCTGCATCACCGCCGCAGGCACCGACTCGCCACCGACGCCGGGCAATGCTCGGGTTGCGGTCGCGGCGGCCACCACCGTCGGCGCATAGCCAAGATTGAACGCCCCACGCGCCGTTGAGTTCACGCACATGTGTGTCATGAATCCGGCGAGCACGAGGTTCGACGCATTCGCCGCCTTCAACCGGTTGTCAAGATCCGTCTGCACGAACGAGTTCGGGTAGTTCTTCACCACCACCGGCTCGCCCTCGCGCGGCGCGACGCGGTCGACGATCGCGCCGCTTTCGCCATCGATGTCGTACAGCGATCCAGGGCCGTCTGAATGCTGGATGTGGATGATCGGGATACCCGCCGAGCGGGCCCGGTCGAGCAGGGCGGCGGCCTCGTCGAGGGCGCCCTGCACTCCGTCGAGTTCCATCACACCGCGGGTGTAGGTGTTCTGGCAGTCGATCATGATGAGCGTCGACTCGGCCAGGCCGACCGGCGACAGGGGCAGGTCGGCCAGGGCGCGCAGGGTGGTTGGTTCAGACACGCCGCCGAGCGTAAGCGCTCAGGCCGTCGTCGCGGTGGCGATTGGCGCCCGGTGTAGCCGAACCTCAGGGCGCCCCGTTGATTCCGGGGTGCTGGCCCGGGGGCACGTTCGGTGCCGGATTGGCGGTGTGCCCCGGCGTGAACAGGTTGCCCCCGGTGGGGTTGATGCCCTTCTCCGTCGGGGTGGGCGCTGAACTCGGGGGCGGCGCAGTCGTCGTTGTCGTCGTCGTGGTGGTCGTGGACGGCGCCTGTTCGCTCTTGTTACATGCGGTGGCCAGACCCGCTATCGCGATCAGTGCCGCGCCGCTGGCGATCGCCATCCTGAACCGACTGTCCTTGACGGTACTCACAATGCTTGTCCATTCATGTTGGGCGATAACCTGATTCGAGCAATAGTTGAAAGGGTCGCCGGGCATTAGTTGTTTCGATGCACGCCGGGCGGCTCGGTAGGCGCGGGCGGCGCCTTGATGCCAGGTGTGAACAGGTTGCCGCCGGTGGGGTTGATGCCCTTCTCCGTTGGCGACGGCGGCGGCGCACTCGTCGGCGTCGTCGTCGTCGTTGTGGTCGTCGTGGTCGACGTGGAGGGCGCCTTCTCGTTATTGGCGCATCCCGCGGTGAACGCTCCCATCGCGATGAGAGCCCCGGCGCCCGCGACGGCGATCAAACGACGAGTGGACAATTTCGAACTCATGATCTGGATCCTGTCCGTGCGGCTGCGCTTGGGTGGATTCTGGGATGTGCAACCCACAATAGGCAGCCCTGTTCGCCGCGCACAAGCGGAGCAGCGAGGCTCCAAGCCAATTCGCAGCTTTCTCGCAGAAAATTAGCTGACTGGGCCTACGCGGCAGAGTCGCGATGGGCTTCCAACAACCGAAGCCAGACTTCGCTGATGGTCGGAAAACAGGGCACCGCATGCCATAACCGGTCGATAGGCACTTGTGCGGCGACGGCGACGGTGGCCGAGTGCAGCAATTCGGCGACTCCCGGGCCGACGAACGATGCGCCGAGCAGAAATCCCTTGTCCATATCGATGACGAGTCGGGCCGCTCCGGTGTAGCCGTCTGCGTAGAAGTTCGCACCTGGAACGGATTCGCCCATGTTCACATCGACGGTCTTGACGCGATGTCCCGTTCGCCTGGCCGCCTCGGTGGTCAGGCCGACCGATCCGGCCTCGGGATCGGTGAAGAATGCCTGCGGGACAGCGTGGTTGTCCGCCGTGGCGACGTGGGCACTCCACGGTGTGGTGTCGAGTGCCTCTCCTCGTGCGCGCGCGACGATCACGTTGGCAGCGATACGCGCCTGGTACTTGCCCTGATGGGTCAATAGTGCGCGGTGGTTGACGTCGCCGAGCGCGTACAGCCAGCTCCCGTCGACACCGCGCACCGAACAAGAGTCGTCGACATCGAGCCAGGATCCCGGGGTAAGACCGACCGTCTCAACCCCGATGTCGGCGGTGTTGGGGGTTCGCCCAGTGGCGTAGAGAATCTCGTCGACGGTGAATTGCTCACCGCTGTCGAGAGTCACGGTCACCGGATCGCTGTGCTGGCCGCGTTTGAGTTGGGTGATCGTGACGCCGAGACGCACATCGACCCCAGCGTCTGACAAACCGCGCGCGACGAATTCGCCGACGAAGGGCTCCATCCGCGGCAGCAGACTCGAGGTACGGGCCAGCAGTGTGACCTGCGAGCCCAGGCCCTGCCAGGCGGTAGCCATCTCCACGCCGACTCCCCCGCCGCCGACAACCGCCAACCGCGGTGGCACGGTGCTGCTGTCAGTGGCTTTGCGATTGGTCCATGGCGTCGCATCGGCGATGCCGGGAACGTAGGGCAGCGCTGCGGTACTGCCCGTGCAGATCGCAATGGCGTGACGCGCGCTGATCGCCCGGTTGTGGTTCCCGGCGGTCTCGATCGCGACCCGACGGGTGCCGTCAATGCGGGCGTGGCCGCGGATGAGGTCGATGCCCATCGCCACCATCGAGTCCGCCTGACCGTCGTCGTGCCAGTTCGTCGTATAGCGATCGCGTCTCCCGAACACCCCCGCGACGTTGATGTGACCGCCGACTGCTTCACGCGCGCCGTCGATGCGGCGCGTGTCGGCAACCGCGAGAACCGGACGCAGAAGGGCCTTGCTCGGCACGCAACCCCAATACGAACACTCACCGCCGACGAGCTCGCGTTCGACAAGGGCCACGGACAGGCCGGCCGCCCGCGCGCGCGCCGCGACCGTCTGGCCAACGGGACCCGCTCCAAGAACCACGACATCGTAGGCACCGTCTCCGGGCGGCGAATGCGGTGTCTGAGCGTCAGATGGCGAGCTAATCATTGCGTTTCCCTTCTCGCTGAACGGCCACCGCAGTGTGAACGGCAGCCGCAGTAGGCACCCGCTGATACATATTGGGATATCCGACCCAATATTCTGGGTCGAGCGGCCCAGAGATGTACAGGGGAATACGCTGACTAATCGCTGGGAGTCTTATCGGCCGTTCTTGGATCGTGGTCGTGAGCGGGGGGCTCCCCTCCTGGGCATAGGCTTGAAGAACGCAACATAGTCAACCGCAGCATTCACCATGGCGCGCAATGGCTCTGCGGTTCCCGTCGCATGCGTGAGCATCGTGCCACCCTGATGGGCGGCGACCAACGCAACTGCCAGATGGCGCGGATCTGCGTCGTCGCTGAGATCGCCACGACGAAGCATCGCCTTGAGCCCGTTCCGAAACAGCTCCAGCCAGTCGTCGTAGCCGGCGGCCACGTCGTCGAGGATGGCATCGTCAGCTTCCAGAAGTTCACCGGCCAGGGAACCGTAGATGCATCCGCCCCGCACATACACCGCTTCGTCTGCGATGCAGGCATCGGCCCACGCGCGCAGCTTCCGCAGGCTGTCCAGCTGACCGAGGTCCGGTTGCGTATGAAAGCTGATGACCTCGTTGGCGCGCGAGGCGACGACTTGGCGCGTCAGATCGCGTTTGTCGACGAAGTAGTGCGTCAGCTGAGATCCGCTGACCTTCACTGCCTTGCGCACATCGTCCAGGCTGGTGCCGTTGACGCCGCGTTCGAACATGAGCTCCGCGGCGCGCTCGACGATCCGTGCACGCGTCATCAACCCCTTCTGGGTGAAGCGCGGCGCGTCGTCGACAACGACCCTGTTGGGAGTGCGCCGGCTGCGGGGGCGCCGCGGCGGCGTTCGCGTCGCCCGTTCCGCGCGGTCGGCGGCGTGCAGGCGTACATAGTTGACGACGAACCGCGATGCGTCGGCCAGCGGCCATTCCTGACGGTACGACAGCGTCAGGGTGCTTGCGCCCTGGTGGCCGCCGACGACGACAGTCGCCAAGTGTCGCGGATCGGCCGAAGTCACAAGGACGCCGCGATCTTTCATCTTCTGGAATGACTGCTCGAGCAGATCGATCCACCGCCAGTATCCGGCCGCAAGCGTCTTTCGCGTGGCATCGTCAGTCTTCGCCAGCTGACCAGCCAACGTGTGATACGTGGGCGTCCTGGCCAGGCCGGTCTTGCGGAGGTGGCGCACGTTGAGGTCGGCCCACCGCTCGAAATCGTCGAATGTGCCCAATCCCCCGAGCTTCGACTGGCGGTGGAAATCAAGCACTAACTCGATCTGGCGATCCAGAACTGCCCGAATCAATGTCGGTTTGTCGGCGAAATAGTGACTCAGCTGAGACCCGCTCACCTCGGCGGCCTGTCGCACGCGCTCGAGGTTGAAACCCGACACACCTTCGGACGACAACACCTGTGCCGCTGACCTCAGAATGCGCTCGCGGGTGGCACGTCCTTTGGCGGTGAGTCCCTGTGTAGCAGGCGGGTCTGCGGAGGCCATTTGCCAGTAACTCTACTCGGCGCTTGCCAACAGTGGGATTACCAACCCACTGTGAAGAAGGTGTCAGTTTGGCCTTGAGTGTCTACCGACGGGCCCCGAAGCCACGAATTGGGTCACACAGCCCACTTTTGCGATGGTACCGCGCCGGCGGACGGATGCTCCTCTACGCTGGGCCGGTGGCGAGTGTGTTGTCGGTCAATCTGGCACGTGTCCGCGCGAATCCCGACCCCCGAGCGCCGAGGAAGTCGACGGGCATTCACAAGGTGCCCACACCAGACGCGGTCCCGGTCCGTGCACCGGGGTCGAAACGAGACGGCATCGGCAGCGGCCTGGTCGGCGACACCATCGGAAACACACGCCTCCACGGGGGCGATGACCAAGCCGTCTACGCGTATGCGCGAGAAGATCTGGATGCTTGGGAGGCCGAGCTCGACCGCCGACTAGAGAACGGAGTGTTCGGTGAAAACCTCACGGTGTCGGGCGTCGACGTGACCCACGCCCGAATCGGAGAGCGCTGGCGCGTCGGTGACCAAGGTTTGGTGCTCGAAGTGACATCGCCCCGCACCCCTTGCCGGACATTTTCCTCATTCCTGCAGGTGAAGGGACTGATCAAGACCTTCACTCAGGTGGCGAAACCCGGCGCATATCTGCGCGTCGTTTCACCTGGCACGGTGCGCGCAGACGACACGATCATCGTCGACGAGCGGCCCGATCACCAAGTGACCATCGACCTCGTGTTTCGCGCCATCATGGCCGAGCCGGACCTGCTACCTCTGTTGGTGGAGGCTGACGCACTCGCGGCAGGCATCAAGAAAATCGTGCGCCAACGCGTTACCGGGTGACGGCGAGAACCGCCTCGGCCAACTCCGGACGGCACACGACCAGATCGGGTAGCAGCACGTCGGCCTGGTTGTAGCGCAGCGGCGAACCGTCGATCCGCGATGTGTGCAATCCCGCGGCGCGGGCCACCGCGACCGGGGCGGCGGAATCCCATTCGTATTGCCCGCCCGCGTGCACGTAGACATCGGCGCGACCCTGCACGACGGCCGCCACCTTGGCACCCGCCGAGCCCATCTCGACAAGCGTGCCATCAAGGGCGTCGCGGACAGCGAGCGCGATCGTAGGGGGTCGAGTGCGGGACACCACGATCCGCGGCCTCACCGGGGCGGCCGGCGGCGGCGAGACGTCGGGGGTAGCGAACGTAACCCCTTGCGCGGGAAGGGTGACCGCGCCCGCGATGATCTCGCCGTCCTGCCAGAGCGCGACGTGGACGGCCCAGTCGTCGCGGCCGAGTTCGGAGAATTCGCGGGTGCCGTCGAGCGGGTCGACGATCCATACCCGGTTGGCACTCAACCGGATCGGGTCGTCGGCTCCTTCTTCGGACAGCACCGCGTCGCCGGGTCGCTCCGATGCGAGGGATTCCATCAGGAAGTCATGGGACCGCTTGTCCCCCGCGTCCTTTCGCTCCGCAGCACTGGCGTCGGCCAGCTCGTCCCGCACTCCCAGGAGGAGTTCGCCGGCTTGTGTGGCCAGTCGCGCGGCGACCGCGTGGTCGCTGGGGTCGGTCACCGGCGGCTCTCCAGCAGTTCGATGACCGATTCCGCCAGCTCGTCGGTCGAGCGGTCCGGGGTGAGCCGCAGGTCGGGGTTCTTCGGCCGCTGATACGGGCTGTCGATCCCGGTGAAATGGGTGATCTCGCCGGCTCGGGCCTTGGCGTACAACCCTTTCGGGTCGCGTCGCTCGCAATCCTCGAGGGGCGTGTCGCAGAACACCTCGAAGAAGTCCAGGCCCGCGTCGGTGGTCACCTGCCGGGCAAGAGCACGGTGCTCCGCGAGCGGACTGATCGCGGGGACGAGCACGACCTGACCGGAGTCGGCGAGTATCGCCGCGATGTGGGCCAGTCTCCGCTGGTTCTCTGCGCGGTCGGCCATCGAGAAGCCGAGGTCGGAGTTGAGGCCGTGGCGCAGGTTGTCGCCATCGAGAACATAAGCGGGAACGCCTTTTTCGAGCAACTTCTGTTCGACGAGCATCGCCACCGACGACTTGCCGGATCCCGACAGGCCGGTGAACCACACCGTGCGGCCCTTGGAGAGCCGGTCCTCCGATGTACACAGCGATTCGTGGCGCACCGTGTTCGGACTCGCGGTACGCGCCGTGACGTAGGGCAGGATCATGCCCGCGGCGACGGTGCCGTTGGTGTTCGGATCGATCAGGATGAACGAACCGGTCGCGGCGTTGCGGCTGTACTCATCGAGTAACAGCGGCACCTGTGTGCGCAGCGAGATACGGCCCAGCTCATTGAGTTTCAGGGCGGTCGCCGTCTTATCCCGGTGAAGGGTGTTGACGTCGAGCCGATAGTCGAGCGCTGTCACCTTGACCCGCGTGCTGCGCGTCGTGTGCTTGATGATGTAATCGCGGCCCGGCTCCAGCGACGCTTCGTCGGCCATCCAGCACACCGTCGCGTCGAACTCCTGCGCCACCCGCGGCTGGTTGTTCGGGCGCGCAATCAAGTCTCCACGCGAGATGTCGATGTCGTCGGCGAGGCTGACCGAAACCGCCATCGGCGGAAACGCCTCCTGCACAGGCCCGCTCGGTCCCTCGATCGTCGTGATGCGCGACGACTTGCCAGTCGGCAGCACGACGACCTCGTCGCCGGGACGCATCACACCGCTCGCGACGGTGCCCGCATAGCTGCGGTGATCGCTGTGCTTGTGGGTCTGCGGCCGGATCACGTATTGGACCGGGAATCGCACGTCAACCAGGTTGCGGTCACCGGCGATGTAGACATCCTCGAGATGGCTCAGCAGCGCGGGCCCGTCGTACCACGGGGTGACGTCCGACTTCGTCACGACATTGTCGCCGTTGAGCGCCGACAGGGGGATGGTCGTGACGTCGTGGACATCGAGGCGCGCGGCGAATTCGTGGAAGGCGTCGCGGATCTTCTCGAACCGATCCCGATCCCAGTCGACGAGGTCCATTTTGTTGACGGCCAGCACGATGTGCCTGATGCCGAGCAGCGACGCCAGGAACGCGTGCCTGCGCGACTGCTCGAGGAGGCCGTGCCGGGCGTCGACGAGCACGATCGCCAGCTGTGCGGTCGAGGTGCCGGTCACCATGTTCCGCGTGTACTGGATGTGGCCGGGTGTGTCGGCGATGATGAATTTCCGCTTGGCCGTGGCGAAGTAGCGGTAGGCGACATCAATGGTGATGCCCTGCTCGCGCTCGGCGCGCAGCCCGTCGGTCACCAGCGCGAGGTCGGTGTAGTCGTGGCCGCGTTCCTTGGACGTGCGTTCGACTGCGGCCAGCTGGTCCTCCATGACGGCCTTCGAGTCGAACAGCAGGCGGCCGATCAGAGTCGACTTGCCGTCGTCCACCGAGCCCGCGGTGGCAATGCGAAGCAACGTCGCCATCAGAAGTAGCCCTCCCGCTTGCGGTCTTCCATGCCTGCCTCGGAGATGCGGTCGTCGGCGCGGGTGGCGCCCCGTTCGGTGAGCCGTGACACCGCCGTCTCGGCGATGACCTCGGACACGGTGCCCGCGAGCGACTCGACGCAGCCGGTGCAGGTGACGTCGCCGACGGTGCGGAAGCGGACGGTCTTCTCGACGACTTCTTCGTCCTTGCGCGGCTGCATGTGCTTGTGGACGGCCAGCAGCATGCCGTCACGTTCGAACACCCTGCGCGGGTGCGCGTAGTAGATCGACGGCAGCTTGATCTTCTCGGCGCCGACGTAGGACCAGATGTCGAACTCGGTCCAGTTCGAGATCGGGAACGCCCGGATGTGCTCGCCCTTGTGGTGCCTGCCGTTGTACAGGTTCCACACTTCGGGGCGCTGCGCCTTGGGGTCCCACTGGCCGAACTCGTCGCGGAAGCTGAACACCCGCTCCTTGGCGCGAGCCTTTTCCTCGTCGCGGCGGGCTCCGCCGAAGGCCGCGTCGAACTTGTTCTCGCGGATGGCCCGCAGCAGCGTGAAGGTCTGCATCGGGTTGCGCGACGGGATCGTCTCGACGACGCGGCCCGCATCGATGTCGTCCTGAACCTTGGCGACGACGAGCCGTACGCCGAATTCCTCGACGAGCTCGTCACGGGTTTCCAGGACCTCGTCGAAGTTGTGCCCGGTGTCGACGTGCATCACCGGGAACGGCAGCCGTCCCGGCCGGAAGGCCTTGAGCGCCAGGTGCAGCATGACGATCGAGTCTTTGCCGCCGGAGAAGAGCAACACCGGACGCTCGAATTCCGCGGCGACTTCGCGGATGATGTGGATCGCCTCGGCCTCGAGCGCCCGCAAGTGGCTGAGCTCGTAGCGCCCGGCGGCCTGTCTGGGCTCCTGCGCGGTCGTCATCGATTCCTCGTTAAGTTGGTAGAGTTGACCAGATTTACTAATATTGTCGTAATGAAACCAGCTTTGGCCTGCGGTGTCAACGCTGGATGCCCCACGAGCGTGCACGAAATGCTGATGAATCGCGGCGTGTCGGGGTGCAGACACGGTCGCGGTTGGGGGCGTTTGAAACAACTGGAGCGTTCAATGACCCTCGATAGTCATGTCGCTCCCCGCAATTGCTCGGACCGGCGCTGAGGTCATGGCGCAGTTCATCCCGTCGTCGCCTTTCGTCGCCAAACTCGGCATCGTCGCCGACGTGCTCGACGGCGACGAGGTGCGGCTGCGGATGCCGTGGGACCCGACCAACGTCACGCTCGGCGACATGGTGCACGGTGGAGCGATCGCCGCGCTTGCCGATGTGACGGTGATGGCCGCCGCGTGGGCGGGCGCCGCGGTGCCGGACTCTCTGCGCGGTGTCACGACATCGATGGCGATGCAGTTTCATGCGCCTGCGAGGGCCACCGACCTCATCGGCGTCGGCCGTGTCTTGCGGCGGGGCAAGACGTTGGTCAACTGCGACGTCGACATTGTCACCCCCGACGGCGAGGCGGTCGCGAAGGCCATCGCCACCTACAAGATCGGTTAGGCCGCGTCCCACCAGTCGAGTACACGGCTCGCGTAGAGCGTCAGCCATTTCGACGGCTCGCCCGCCGGGACGTCGACCTCGAACCACACCCGTCCGTTCGGACGACCCGCCTGCAGCCAGGTGCCGTCCGGTCGGCGTGCGGTGCGGATGATCTCGATCGCCTCGCCCATGCGGACGTCGGGCCGGTTTCCGTCGAGTAGGCAGGACTCCCGAAAATAGTCCGCCGCGTTGAGCGCGCTGTAGACCCAGCGGAACGGATAGCCGAGCCGATCGACCCACGGGCCCACGATCTCGCCCGTCGACAACCGGCGACTCAGGTGACGCTCGAGGAGGTACTCCTCACCCGCTCGCCGAGCAGCCCGCGTAGCAGCGGTACCACCCTTCGCGGCGTCGTAGGCGAGTAATCCCTTGAGGGAGTTGAGGGTTGAGTGAAACGACGACCGCGTGGACCCGTCGACCCACTCGCAGTTCCATCCGCCGTCGGGAAGCCGGTGCTCGATGAACCAATCCACGATGCCCGTGATGTCGGCACCGAGCCACACTCCGTTGGCCAGTGTCCACGCGTTGATGCAACAGTCGACTTCACCGCCCCAGTACGGCAGTTCGTCGTACTCCCAGTGCGCGTTCTCGGCGAGAAGCTCAACGGTGCGGCGCTCACGCAGAACTTCGGCGTCAAGGCCCCACTCCCGCAGCGAGTTCAGTGTCCACGTCGTCGCGGTCCAGGGTTGGCCGCTTTCGGTCGCTTCGGGACCATGGAAGTCGAAGTCGGCGGGAAAGAATGCGCCCCCTGCCCACTGGCCGTCGGGATCCTGCAACGCCAGCAGGCGGGCGCCGAACCCTTCCGTCGCAATCCTCGCGCGCGTCGCCTCCCAGACCGCACAAGGTTCACCCAGCACGTCACGCTCGACCTGCCACCGCAGTGCCGGATCGGAGTCCAGCAGCCAGGACGTCAGTTGGTCGGGCGCCATGACCCGACCCTAGTTCAGCGGTTTCGGCGTGCTTGGTTGCGCCCAGCGCAACAAGCCACGCCGAAATCGCTAGGCGCTGACCTCGTTGAGCTTTCCCGTGGCCACGTCGAAGACGAAGCCGCGCAGCGACTCGTGTTTGGTGACGAACGGGCTTGCCTCGATGCGGCGAAGCGACTGACGAACGTCCTCGTCCAGGTCAGGGAACGCCTCGGCTGCCCACTCCGGCTTCAGCCCGGTCTCCTCCTGGATCGTGCGCTTGAAGTCGTCGTCGGTGAAGGTCAGCATGCCGCAGTCGGTGTGGTGGATCAGGATGATCTCCTTGGTGCCGAGCAGCCGTTGGCTGATCGCCAGTGAGCGGATCTCGTCGTCGGTGATAACCCCGCCGGCATTGCGGATGACGTGCGCCTCGCCTTCGTTCAGGCCCAGGATCCGGTACACGTCGAGCCGGGCATCCATGCACGCCACCACCGCAACTTGCTTGCTCGGCGGCAGCGGCAGCGGGCCGGAGAAGTTCTTCGCGTACTCCTCGTTGTTCTTCAGGTACTCGTCGGTCGCGGTCATTTCGACCTCCTTGTCGGCTCGCAAACGTCCCGACGATAACAACACGGCCGGGGCGTGCCACGAGTCAAAATCACGCCGATCAGATGGACGACGGGCTCTGCGGTTATTTCTGGAGGTCGTAGACCGTGGCCTCGCCGACTTTCGTGGGGGTGAAGTTCTTCTGCACCCACTCCGTGATCTCACCCGCGGTACCGCCGCGATCGCCCCGCGGGCCGAATCGCTCGCCCGCGATGAAGTACCGGACGTCGTGGTTCTTCACATAGTCCTGGAACTGCGCCAGCGTGGGCGAGTCGTCGCCGCCGGTGAACCCGCCGATCGCCATGATCGACGCGCCGGTCTTGAGCTCGAGACTACTCACCGTGAACGAGCCGACACTTGCTGCAGCCCAACGGTTGTCAAGTCCCTGGACGAGCTCGGCGAGGGCCGGGTTGTCGGCCTGCGCACCCAGGCCACCGGGACGGCCGGGACCGCCGCCGGGGCCCGTGAAGTCGAAGTGCCTGGCAGGACCCGACGTCGTCATCGGCCCGTTGTGTGCGGACGCGGCGGTTTCGACGGTGTAGGCGAGGCTCGCGCCCGCGGAGAAGAGAATGGCTGCCGCCGCGATCACGGCCGAGACGCGGCCGCGCCAATGCGCGCCGACGACAAGCATCACCGCCGCGAGCACCGACCCGAAGAGCGCGACCCAGCGCAACCACGGCATCCAATCCGGAGTGTGCTCCAACAGCACGAATGCCCACACTCCGGACCCGGCGGTCATGGTTGCCAGCACCACACGCACGGCCACGCAGTCCCTGACCCGCCACAGCTCACGCACCGAGATGCCGAGCATCGCCGCGATCGCCGGGACAAGGGCGACCGTGTAGTACGGATGGACGGTGCCGTCCATGAAGCTGAACACCGCGCCACTGACCAACAGCCAACCGCCCCACAGCAACAGGCTCGCGCGCACGCCGTTGGTGCGGGGCGCACGGCGGGTCAGCCACAGCCCGGCGAGCAGGCCGATCAGCGCCGCAGGCAGCAGCCAGGACGCCTCGGTTCCCATCGACATCCCGAACAGCCTGCCGATGCCGGGGTCGCCGCCGAAGAACAGATGGCCTGCGCCCCCCGGGCCGCCGAAGCCACCGGGATCGCCGCCGCCGGGCGGGGGACCTCCCTGATGCATGCCGCTCGGACCGCCGCCGCCCGCTATGCGCTCGATCCCGTTGTAGCCCAAGGCCAGTTGCAGCAGGCTGTTCGACGTGGAACCGCCGATGTACGGCCGGGAATCAGCCGGCCACAGGCCGACCAGGGCCACGTACCAGCCGCCCGACACGATCAGGGCGGCCGCGCCGACCATCAGCTTCCGGATGCGCGGCCACAGCCCAGCGGGTGCGGCGACGAGGAAGGCCAGTGCCAGGCCCGGCGCGACCAGGAACGCCTGCAGCATCTTGGTCAGGAACGCGAAGCCAAGAGCAGTGCCTGCCAACGCCATCCACTTGGTGCCCCCGGATTCGGTGGCCCGCACGACGCAGTACGCCGCCAGCACCAGCAGGAGGACCAGCAGCGCATCGGGGTTGTTGTAACGGAACATCAACGCCGCCACCGGGGTCACGGCCAGGGCCGTTCCGGCGATCAGGCCGGCCGCCGGTCCGCTGATCCGCCGGACAGTCGCGTACAGCAGCGCGACGGCGCCGACACCCATCAGGGCTTGCGGCAGCAGCATCGTGAACGGGCTGAACCCGAAGAGCCTGCCGGACAACCCCATCACCCACATCGCGGCGGGTGGCTTGTCGACGGTGATGGCGTTACCCGGATCCAGCGAGCCGAACAGCCACGCCTTCAAGTCCTGCGTGCCTGCCTGTGCCGCGGCCGCGTAGTAGCTGTTGGCCCATCCGGACGAGCCGAGCCCCCACAGATACAGCACCGCCGTCGCCACCAACAGGCTCAGGAGCGCGGGCACGACCGAGCGCTGCCGGTCTTGCGGCGCCTCATCGGGTACCACCGGTGTCGGCGTATACGGGTCTACTGTCGTCGTCATCGATTGTGTTCCCTCGTCTTCGGAGTCTGTCATCGGTTCCGTCGCGGATGGAACACCCATCCGCGAAGCAGCACGAATCGAACTGCGGTGGCGAGAAGATTGGCCGTGACCAGTACGGCGGCGTCGACGTATCGTCCCGGCGCGGGGTCCACGGCATGCAGTGCGACCAGCGAACCACTGGTGATCGCGAGCGCGATGCCGAAGACGATCAGCCCTTCGACGTGATGGCGGGCCGCCTTGCCGCGGCCCGCGACACCGAACGTGAAACGGCGGTTGGCTGCGGTGTTGCCAATCGCAGTCACCAGCAGGGCGACCAGGTTGGCGGCCTGGGCACCGAGCCCGCTGTGGAGCAGCATGAACAGCACCAGGTAGGCGAGCGTCGAGGCTACACCGACGCACGCGAACCGCACCGATTGGCGCAACAGCGATCCCGGCGCCGCCGAGAACTGCGACGAACCAAGCTGTGCCGCAAGCGTTTGCACGGGTATGGAACCGTTGGCGAAGCCGCGCAGCAGGCGTGCGATGCCCTTGAGATCGGCGGTCGCGGTGGCCACGATGTCGACCCTGCTGTCGGGGTCGTCGACCCAGTCGACCGGTACCTCGTGGATACGCAGGCCGGTGCGCTCGGCCAGCACCAGTAGCTCGGTGTCGAAGAACCAGCCGGTGTCGGCGATGTGCGGAAGGAGGCGCTGTGCGACATCGGCGCGGATCGCCTTGAAGCCACACTGCGCATCGGAGAATCCCGCGGCGAGGGTGGATTTCAGGATCAGGTTGTAGCAGCGCGAGATGATCTCGCGTTTCGGGCCGCGCACCACCCGGGCGCCCCGGCTCAGCCGGGTGCCGATGGCGACATCGGAGTGGCCGGAGATCAGCGGTGCGACAAGTGGCGCGAGTGCGGCCAAATCGGTCGACAGGTCGACGTCCATGTAGGCGAGCACCGGGGCGTCGGACGTCGCCCACACCGCGTGCAGCGCGCGGCCGCGGCCCTTCTGCTCCAGGCGCACCACCCGGACATCGGTCAGCTCCGCGGCCAAGTCGTGGGCGATCCGCGGGGTGTCATCGACACTGGCGTTGTCGGCGATCGTGATGCGGGCCGGAAAGGGGAAGTGGTCCCGGAGGTGGCGGTGCAGCCGGTGCACCGAATCCGCCAGTGCGGCCTGCTCGTTGTAAACCGGGATCACCACGTCGAGCACTGGAACGCCTGCGGCGCGAGCCGCGATGGCCGCGTTCGGCCGTGATTCGAAGCGGACGCGCGGGGCGGGGCTGGTGTCGAGCTCGATGGCAATGTCGGTCATGACATCCATGGTTGTGCGGCTGCCTATCTAGGCCGTGGGGCCAAGCTATGTCTGAGCTATGAGTTCTTCGGCGGCTGGGTCAGGTCGTAGATGATGGTTCGGTCGATGGTCGTCGGGGCGTAGTGGGTCTCGACCCATTGGGCGATGTCCGCGGCTTCGTGGCTGCCGCTGCCTTTGCCCCCGGCCCACTGGCCGATCATCATGCGGCCGCGGATGAAGTAGTGGATCTGCCTGTCGGCGACGTATCGCTGGAATTCCTGCAGCGTCGGCGAGGGATCCGTGCCGTTGAACCCGCCGATCGCCATTACCGGTGCGGCTGCGGCCAATTGGTAGCCCGCCGCGTTGTTGGAACCCATCGCCGCAGCGACCCAGGTGTAGTGGTCGGCGTCGGTGACCAACGCGGCGGTCAGGCCGCGGCCCGGGGTGGGCGCATCGAGAAGCCCACCGAAGCCCATCCGCGGGCCGCCGTGGGCGGCCGGACCCGCCGACGGTATCGCGCCGGCATGCGGCGTTGCCGCCGTGGCAATGGAATACGCGGCCGGTGCCGCCAAAGACGCGGCGACCGCCAGGCAGGCGACCGAACGGGCGGTCACTGTGTTCAGCCGGCCGATCATGGGCAACAGGGCCGAGGCCGCCACTCCCCCGACGGCGATCATCGCCCGCAACCAGGGCAGCCAGTCGTCGGTCCGCGCCAACAGCACGCACGCCAGAATCGAGCTGACCAGGACCGTGCCCGCGAGCGCGGTCGCCGCGGGCAGCTCAGATCGGTTGCGCCACAGCAGCGTTGCACCAACGGCGACGACGGCGGCGATGGCGGGGGCAAGGGCGACCGTGTAGTACGGGTGCACGATGCCGTTCATGAAGCTGAACACCACGGCGGTGATGAGCAGCCACCCGCCCCAGATGATCGTCGCTGCGCGGGTTTGGTCGGTTCGCGGTGCGCGCCAGGTGCAGATCACCGCGGCCCCGAGGCAGATCACCGCCGCGGGCAACAGCCACGCGATCTCGGAGCCCATGATGTGGCCGAACAGCCGACCCCAACCCACGTCGAAATTCATGTTGCCGAGGCCGCCAGTCTCATCGCCGGTCAGCCTGCCGAATCCGTTGTAGCCCAACGCCAGTTCGACGATGCTGTCATGCTGCGATCCGCCGATGTACGGACGGGATCGTGACGGCCACAGTTCGACAAGCAGCAGATACCACCCGGCGGAGACGACCATCGCCGCGACCAGGTACACGACGTCGAGCAGGCGCCGTCCCAGCGAACGACTCCCCGCCACCGCATACGCCGCGACGAAGCCGGGCAGTACCAGAAACGCCTGCAGCATCTTGGCCAGGAAACCGAACCCGACGGCAGCGCCCGCGGCAATCAACCACCAACGGCTGCTGTCCTTTTCGCACGCGCGCTGTGTGCAGTAGGCACCCGCGACGAGGGCGAGCACCAGAAGCGCATCGGGATTGTTGAACCGGAACATCAACGCGGCCACGGGCGTCAGCGCCATGACCGTGCCTGCGAGTAGGCCGGCGCCCGGTCCACTGACCCGCCGCACGGCGGCATACAGCAGCGCGACGGCCGCTACCCCTTCGAGCGCCTGTGGCACCAGTACGCTCCACGGGCTCAGCCCAAAGAGTCGCACCGAGATGTCCATGACCCACAGCGACGCGGGGGTCTTGTCGACGGTGATCGCATTGCCGGCGTCGCTGGAACCGAACAGCATGGCCGTCAAGTTGCTCGACCCTGCCTGCGCGGCGGCCGAGTAGAAGCTGTTCGCCCAACCGCTCGCCGACAGATTCCAGAGATACAGCGCCGCGGTCGCTATGAGCAGCGCACCCAGCCCGACTCCGGGCGAGAGGACGCGGAATCGCGCTGACCTGGCTGTATTTGCGCGAGTCTCCGTTTGCTCGGCGGGAAGAACGAGGGTCACCGAAGCAATCCTCTGTCAGCCGACTAGGTGTCGGATTTGGCGTCGCTGTGGCTTGGCTGTGAGTTGACGGGAAGTTTCACCACGAACTCGGTCTTGCCCGGCACGCTGTGGACGCCGATCGTGCCGTTATGGGCCCTCACCACCGCGGCGACGATCGCCAGGCCGAGGCCCGTGCTGCCGCCGCGGCGGGATCGTGACGAATCACCGCGTGCGAATCGCTCGAAGATCTCCGGTTGCAGCCATACCGGGATGCCCGGCCCGTCATCGCTGACGGTCAACAGGGCGTGATCACCGTCGACGGCCAGCGACGTGGTCACCGATGTGCCGGGCGGGGTGTGTGTCCGCGCATTGGCGAGCAGGTTGGCGAGCACCTGATGCAGGCGAGCCTCGTCGCCCCGCACGACGACCGGCTCCTCGGGCAGATCCAGCGACCACTCGTGGTCCGGCCCCGCGATATGGGCGTCGCTGGCGGCGTCGACGGTCAGCCGGCTCAGGTCCACCTGTTCGCGCCCGAGCGGTCGGCCGGTGTCGAGGCGCGCGAGCAACAACATGTCCTCGACAAGGTGGGTCATCCGTTCGGTCTCGGATTGCACGCGGCTCATCGCGTGCGCCACATCTTCGGGCAGTGCGTCCTGTTTGCGTTGCGCCAGTTCGGTATAGCCGCGAATCGCGGCGAGCGGGGTGCGCAGTTCGTGGCTGGCATCCGCGACGAACTGCCGAACCCGCATCTCGCTGGCGTGCCGTGCCGAGAGCGCCCCCGCGATCCTGTCGAGCATCCGGTTCAGCGCGGAGCCGAGCTGGCCGATTTCGGTGTGTGCACTCGCGGGATCGACCTTGACGATGGGCGTGGGCAGTCGCACCTCGCCTCGATCGAGCTCGAGGTCGGCGACTTGCCGGGCTGCGGCGGAAACCTCTGAGAGCGGCCTGAATTGGCGCCGGATGACCAGGATGCCCGCCGTCGTCGCGGCGATGAGCGCAATGACTCCGACGATGCAGAACATCACGAGCACCCACACGAGGGTGTCGTCGACGTCGGAGGTCGGCAAGCCGACGACGATCGTTTCTTCCGGGCTGTGGGAGTGGTTGCCCACCACGCGGTAGCGGCCGAGTCCGTCCAGGTCGAGGGTCTTGGGCATTCGATTCGGGGCCGCCCGGGCGAGTTGTTCCGTTGCCGCCGAACTGATGCCGGCCCGACCGCCATCCGCGGTGATCACGCCCGCATCGACCGGAACGCCCTGGGCGATCACAGCCCCGACCATGCGGGTCGCTTGACCGGGGGCGTTGAGGAACTCAGGACCGGGCCCCTCGTCTTCGCGGATGATCATCCGCCGCGGAAAGTCCGGTGGTGGTGGCGCGTCGAACGGCGCCCCCGGCGGGCCCATGTGCCGCCCGAACCCCGGTGGCGGCGGCGGCCCGAACGCGAAGATCGCAGCCGACCGCCTGCCTGCTTCGATCAGCTGCTGGTCGAGCTGATGAAGCAGAAAGCGTTGCAGCGCAAATTCCGTCGCGATGCCGATGCCGGCACATACCACGGCGAGCAAAGCCACCTGAGTGACCAGCAGCCGGACCCGTAGTGACCATGTCCTTGGCGACCGGAAGCGGGTCAGCAGTCCCGGCGGCTCAGTTCGCCGGCTTGAGGACATACCCTGCCCCCCGCAAGGTGTGGATCATCGGCTCTCGGCCACTGTCGATCTTTTTGCGAAGGTAGGACACGTAGAGCTCGACGATGTTGGACCGCCCGCCGAAGTCGTAGCTCCACACCCGGTCCAATATCTGCGCTTTGGACAGCACCCGCTTGGAGTTGCGCATCATGAAGCGGAGCAACTCGAATTCGGTGGCGGTCAACGAGATTGATTCTCCGCCGCGGGTGACCTCGTGGCTGTCCTCGTCCAGCGCAAGATCACCGACGACGATCGTCGCGCCTCCCGACTCGCTCGTCACGCCGGTCCTGCGCAGCAGCGCACGCAGCCGCAGCACGACCTCCTCCAGGCTGAACGGCTTGGTGACGTAGTCGTCTCCACCTGCGGTCAGTCCCGCGATCCGGTCCTCGACCGAATCCTTCGCCGTCAACAACAGCAGCGGCAGATGCGGAATACGTTCGCGGAGCTTGCGCAGTACCTCGAGGCCGCTCATATCGGGCAGCATCACATCCAGCACCACCACGTCCGGCGGATTGTCTTTGGCTGACGCGATCGCAGCCGCGCCGTCGCCGGCCGTCGCGATCTCCCACCCCTCGTAGCGCAGCGCCATCGACACGAGTTCAGCGAGCACGGGCTCGTCGTCGACGACAAGCACATGAATAGGCTTACCGTCGGCGCGGCGCATCACCACCCGCTCGGGTTCGTTTGCTTTCCGGTTCACACAGATCCGTTCGAAATCCCCACCCGCCCCATTATTCGCGGCGGCTGTGAGTGCACGCTGTGGCATTTCTGTGTGCGGACTGTGAAGACACCATTTCCCACGGCCCGCCGGTGCCAACCACAGCCGACTCACATGTTGGCTCTGCACAGTGGTGCGATGACCACTGAGACTGCACCGCAGCATCGATCCCAGAGCTGGAGTAGACGTCAGACGCTGGCTGCTGTGGCGGTGGCCGCCGTCATCGGCGGCGTCGGCGGAGCGGCCATCTACGCGGCGACTCAGGAGCCTGCGCACGCGATGGGCGACGGGCCGCACGGCATGACCGGAGGGATGCACGTGCCGCTCCCACAGGGTGCACCGCCGCCCCAGGGAGGCGCACCGCCTGCCGCGGCGCCATCGGGCGTGTCCGGCACGATTCATACCGAATCGGTCGTCCCCGACGGCAACGGCGGCTTCACGACGAAGCTGACTCAGACCGGCACGGTCGACGAGGTGACGCTGACGAACGTCGTCGTGCGCAGCTCTGACGGCTACACACAGATCTATACATTTCCCTCGGCGGCGGCGTCGTCGAGCCGTTCGGTGGCGGTCAACGACACCGTCACGGTCGAAGCAACTCGTAACGGCGCGACTGTCACGCTGAACAGCATCGGCGACGCGCCGCCACCCACAAATTGATTCGCGCTACGACGGATTACCTGAAGCCGTCAGGCACCTCGGCCGTCATCTCCGGCACCGCCATTGTCGTCTCCGGGGTGCTGGCCGCCTTCTGAATGGTGGACGCTTCTTGGATCGTCGTCGTCTCACCGAGGGTGATCTCGGAACCGGAGACGACGGTCGCCGAGCCACTGTCCTCACTGAACACCGCCGTCAGTGCTCCCATCGCGACCACTGCGCTTGCGCCTGCAGCTGCCGAAACAAGCTTCAGTTTCCGTGAATTCATCTCTAGCAACCCCTTCTGACCTCTGCATTTCGGTATCGGTCGAAACGTGCTGAGAGGTCGCCAACAACCCCTCCGGCCTATTGGGTAGCCGGAGAGGTCGTGGATAAAACGCTTGGCGGTGTGTCGGCCCCTACTCGGCGGCGGCCTCCTCCGTCGGCAGCGGCGCCGGACCCTTGATCGTGGGCACGGCCATCGATGTCGCCTCGACCGTGTCATCTTTGCCCGACGCGGTCGTGGTCGCGGCCATCGTCATCTGGCCCACCGCGAGGTTCTGAGAGGCGGCCGGTTGCTGATGAATGCTCATGGCCAGCGCGCCCATCGTCACCACGGCGCCGCCGCCGATCACCGCACCCAGCAGTTTGACCTTGTTTGCCTTGGTTGTACTCATTGTCGACACTTCCCTTCTTGGTCGTTTGCCGACTCGCCCCTGCGGCGCGGCGAACCGTGAAAGTGCAGGTGGTATCCACTGAACTCGCGCAATCTGTAGCGAGCCTGGAGAGCGGGTGCGAATTACCTAGTTGCCTTATCTAGCCGCGCCGAAGTGCAGGATTACCGCCGAAACGGTGTGCATCTCCTACCCTGTGCGCATGCCTGACACAGGACCGCGCCGATGACGCGGTTCCTGGCGCGAAGGTTCCTGAACTACGTCGTGCTGTTGGTGTTGGCCTCTTTCCTGACATTCACTCTGACGTCGTATTCCTTCAAGCCGCTCGACAGCCTGGAACAGCGAAATCCTCGACCACCGCAGGCGGTGATCGAGGCCAAGGCTGCCGAGCTGAACCTGGACCGGCCGATTCCGATTCGATACGTGCGGTGGGCGTCCGGCGCCGTACGCGGCGACTTCGGCACGACCATCACGGGCCAGGCGATCTCCAACGAACTCGGCCGCCGAGTCGGGGTCAGCCTGCGGCTGCTGCTCATAGGTTCGGTATTGGGCACGCTGATCGGCGTCGTCATCGGCGCATGGGGAGCAATCCGGCAGTACCACCTGAGTGACCGCATCATCACCGTGCTGTCGCTGCTGCTGCTGAGCACACCCGTGTTCGTCATCGCAACGTTGTTGACTCTTGCTGCGACACGAGTGAACTCGATCCTCGGTGTGCAGGTGTTCGAATACATCGGGGAGACCTCGTCCAGCCCGGTCACCGGGTGGTGGAACCAGTTCATCGACCGATTGCAGCACCTGGTCCTGCCGTCGTTCACCCTCGCGCTGTTGGGCGCGGCGGGATACAGCCGCTACCAACGCAATGCAATGCTCGACGTGCTCGGCCAGGACTTCATCCGCACCGCCCGAGCCAAGGGCCTGACCCGGCGACAGGCGCTGTTCAAACACGGCCTGCGCACCGCGCTGATACCGATGGCGACGCTCTTCGCCTACGGCATAGGCGGTTTGGTGACCGGGGCGGTATTCACCGAGAAGATCTTCGGCTGGCACGGCATGGGTGAATGGGTGGTGCAGGGCATCGCAACGCAGGACACCAACATCATCGCGGCCGTAACGGTCTTCACCGGTGCGGCGGTGCTGCTCGCCGGACTCCTCTCGGACGTCATCTACGCCGCACTCGACCCAAGGGTGAGGGTGTCATGACCGAGCCGATCACCACCGAGAGCGCCACGGCCGCCAAGTCCGGTCTGGATGCGCATAAGTTCGCATCGCGGCGAACGCTGGTGTGGCGCAGGTTCTTACGCAACAAACCCGCCGTAGTGGCACTGGCGCTGCTTGTGTTGTTCTTCGTCGGCTGTTACGCCCTTCCGCCGCTGCTGCCCTACAGCTACACCGACCTCGACTACTACGCACTGCAGCAGCCGCCCAGCCCACAACACTGGTTCGGTACCAACGCCCTCGGTCAGGATCTGCTCGCTCTGACGTTGCGGGGCATGGAGAAGTCCATGCTGATCGGCGTCTGCGTGGCGCTGATCTCCACGGTGTTCGCCGCGACGGTCGGTTCGATCGCAGGCTATTTCGGCGGCTGGCGCGACCGCCGCCTGATGTGGCTCGTCGACCTCCTGCTGGTGGTGCCCAGCTTCATCATCATCATGATCGTCACTCCACGATTGGGCTCGGCCGACCGCGTCTTCTGGTTGATCGTGCTGTTCTCCGTATTCGGCTGGATGATCAGCTCGCGCATCGTCCGCGGCATGACGATGAGCCTGCGGGAACGCGAGTTCGTTGTCGCGGCGCGCTATATGGGCGTGAGCAATTGGCGAATCATCGTTCGGCACATCCTGCCGAACGTCGCGTCGCTGCTCATCATCGACACCACACTCAACGTCGGCACCGCCATCATCGGCGAAACGGGTTTGAGCTTCCTCGGTTTCGGCATCCAGCCACCCGATGTGTCGCTGGGCACTCTGATCGCCGACGGCACCAATGCGGCGACGACGTTCCCGTGGGTGTTCCTGTTCCCTGCGGGCGTGCTGGTTCTGATCGTCCTGTGCGCCAATCTCGTTGGCGACGGGCTGCGCGATGCACTCGACCCGGGTGCCCGGCCGCTGCGAGGGAGACGCAAGTGAGTCTCCTCGAGGTCCGCGGCCTGACGGTTGCCTTTCCCACCGAAACCGAACGTGTCGCGGCGGTGCGGGGGATGACCTACCACGTCGACAAGGGCGAGGTCGTCGCTCTCGTCGGCGAGTCCGGTGCGGGCAAATCGGCGAGCGCGATGGCCGTCGTCGGACTGCTGCCCGAATACGCCGAAGTGTCGGGGTCGGTACGGCTGCAGGGCGACGAGCTGATCGGACTGTCCGACCAACGCATGTCGGAGGTTCGCGGCAAGGCCATCGGCACGGTGTTCCAGGACCCGATGTCTGCCCTCACGCCGGTGTACACCGTCGGCGACCAGATCGCGGAGGCCATTGAGATCCACAGTCGCGACACGTCGCGCGCGGCGGCGCGGGCCAGGGCCATCGAGCTGCTGGAGCTCGTCGGCATCGCCCAGCCGGAACGGCGCGCGCGTGCGTTCCCGCACGAGTTGTCCGGCGGCGAGCGC
Source organism: Actinomycetota bacterium (assembly GCA_046735135.1). GTDB lineage: Bacteria > Actinomycetota > Actinomycetes > Mycobacteriales > Mycobacteriaceae > Mycobacterium. The sequence goes on along the minus strand of JBKPSU010000073.1, from coordinate 33,743 downwards.
CAACGGGTGGTCATCGCGATCGCGATCGCCAACGACCCCGATCTGATCATCTGCGACGAGCCGACCACCGCACTCGACGTCACCGTGCAGGCGCAGATCCTCGACGTGCTGAAGACCGCGCGTGACGTCACCGGCGCCGGTGTCCTGATCATCACCCACGACCTCGGGGTCGTCGCCGAGTTCGCCGACCGCGCGCTGGTCATGTACGCGGGCCGGCCCGTCGAGGTGGCGTCGGTTCGGGAGCTCTACCGCGACCGCCGGATGCCGTACACAGCCGGGCTGCTCGGCTCCGTTCCCCGGCTCGACGCGCCGCAGGGTGCGCGGCTGGTGCCGATTCCCGGGGCGCCCCCATCGCTGGCCGACCTGCCGCCCGGATGCCCATTCGCGCCGCGCTGCCCGCTGGCCATCGACGAATGCCGAACCGCCGAACCGGAATTGGTCCCGGTGGGCCCGAACCATCAGGCAGCCTGCATTCGAACAGAACAGGTCGCGGGTCGCAGTGCCGCCGATATCTACGGGGTCTCCACCGCGCCGGGCGCCGCCGACGAGGCCACCACCGACGCGCCGGTGGTGCTGCGGGTCCGGGACCTGGTAAAGACCTTCAAGTTGACCAAGGGCGTGGTGCTGCGCCGCGCGATCGGTGAGGTGCGCGCGGTCGACGGTGTCAGCTTGGAGCTCGAGCAGGGACGCACGCTGGGCATCGTCGGCGAGTCCGGGTCGGGTAAGTCGACGACGCTGCACCAGATCCTGGATCTCGCGGCGCCGCAGTCGGGTTCCATCGAGGTACTCGGCTCGGACGTCGCGACGCTGGACTCGCGGGCGCGGCGGGCGCTGCGGGGCGACCTGCAGGTTGTGTTCCAGGATCCGGTGGCATCGCTTGACCCGCGACTTCCGGTGTTCGAGGTCCTCGCAGAACCGTTGGCCGCCAACGGATTCGACAAGAACAGGACCGACGATCGGGTAGCCGAGCTACTGGATATCGTCGGGTTGCGCCGCGCCGACGCCAGCCGCTACCCGGCCGAGTTCTCCGGCGGACAGAAGCAACGCATCGGCATCGCCCGCGCGCTGGCACTGCAGCCGAAGATCCTTGCTCTCGACGAACCGGTGTCGGCGCTTGACGTGTCGATCCAGGCAGGCATCATCAACCTGCTGCTGGACCTGCAGGACCGCTTCGGGCTGGCCTACCTCTTCGTCTCCCACGACCTTTCGGTGGTCAAACACCTGGCACATCGGGTGGCGGTGATGTTCAAGGGCAAAATCGTCGAACAGGGCGACGGCGATCAGGTGTTCACCGACCCGCAGAACGAATACACCCGCAAGTTGCTGGCCGCAGTGCCTCAACCGGAGCCAAAGCGCCGCTAGAGTCGATCGGATGGGAATCCGACGCTTCGCTGCGGCCCTTCTGGTCGGGCTCACCATCGCAGGCTGCTCGAACGGCAACCACGAAGTCCCGTCGGCCGGAGGGAACGCCGAGGTCGGCAAAACCAACGACATCAACCCGCAGGACCCCGCCACGCTGCAAAAGGGTGGAAACCTGCGGCTGGCGCTGACCGAATATCCGTCGAACTTCAACTCACTGAATGTCGACGGCAACGAGGCCGATTCCGGCGCGATGTTGCGGGCCACGATGCCGCGCGCGTTCCGGGTGGCGTCGGACGGGACGACGACGGTCAACAACGACTACTTCACCAATGTCGAATTGACCAGTCAAAGCCCCCAGGTCGTCACCTACACGATCAATCCCAAGGCGACATGGAGCGATGGCACGCCGATCATGTGGGAAGACATCGCATCCCAGATCAACGCCACCAATGGCAAGAACAAGGACTTCCAGATCGCGGCCACCAACGGCGCCGACCGCGTCGAGAAAGTGACGCGGGGCGTCGACGACCGCCAGGCGGTGGTCACCTTCGCCAAGCCCTTCTCGGAGTGGAAGGGGATGTTCGCAGGCAACACGATGCTGCTGCCCAAGAGCATGACCGCCGACCCGGAGGTGTTCAACAAGGGACAGCTCGATCGCCCCGGGCCATCCGCGGGCCCGTTCATGATCACCAAGCTCGACCGCACCGCGCAGCGAATCACGTTGGAGCGCAACCCCAAATGGTGGGGTACGACCCCGCTGCTGGACACCATCACGTATCTGGTGCTCGACGACAAAGCGCGCCTTCCCGCGCTGCAGAACAACACCATCGACGCCACCGGGATCAGTTCGCTGCCCGAAATGACCACGGCGCGCAACACCCAGGGCATCTCGATCCGCCGCGCACCCAGCCCGAGCTGGTATCACTTCACCTTCAACGGCGCGCCCGGATCTATCCTCGCGGACAAGGATCTCCGCCTCGCCGTCGCGAGGGGCATCGACAGGCAGGCCATCGCCAACGTCACCCAGCGCGGCCTCGTCGACAAGCCGGTCCCGCTGAACAACCACATCTACGTCGCGGGCCAGGATGGCTACCAGGACAACAGCGAGGTCGTCGCGTACGACCCGGAGAAAGCCAAACAGGAACTCGACGCACTCGGATGGCGGATGAACGGCCAGTTCCGTGAGAAGAACGGTCGCCAGTTGGTGATCCGAGACGTGCTCTACGACGCGGACACCACACGACAGGTCGGCCAGATCGCGCAGAACAGCCTCGCGCAGATCGGAGTGAAATTCGAGCTCGACACCAAGGGCGGCGGCGGATTCTTCACGAACTACATCATTCCCGGCGACTTCGACGTCGCCCAGTTCTCCTGGGTCGGCGACGCGTTCTCGCTGTGCTGCCTCAACCAGATCTATACGACCAACGCGGACAGCAATTTCGGCAAGATCAGCAGCCCGGAGATCGACGCGAAGGCGGAACAAACGTTCGACGAGCTCGACCCCGCGAAGGCACGCGACTTGGCCAACGATCTCGACAAGCTGATCTTCGCAGTGGGATTCAGCCTGCCGCTGTTCCAGTCACCGGGCAACGTCGCGGTCCGCAGCAAGCTCGCGAACTTCGGCCCGGCAGGCATCGGCGATCTCGACTACAGCGCAATCGGGTTCATGAAATAGCGCGTTGCACCCACGGGTCGGCGAGCATCGCGGTGACGATGTTGACGACTTCGTCTATGCGCTGCAACAGGGCGCGGAACGCCTCTGCAGCCGCCTCCTCGTAAGCCGCGGCCGCATTGCGGGGCGAGCTCGTTCCGCTTGTGGGGCTTCGTGATTCGTTGGACAGGTACGCGGTGTGTTCCTGGACTATCCACGCCGGCGTCTGCATCAGCTCGACGTCGAGCGGGATGTCGTCGCCTTCGTTGGCCATATCGACTTCCAGCACGTAATCGATCCGCTGGAGCGCGTTGAGTGCGTTTTCGATATGCCCGACCTGCGGCCGAAAGTCGAAGAAGGGAACGGGAACCGACAACGGCTGAATCGACTTGGCGCGCGATACCACGGCGTGTGCCTGCCGGATCGCGTCGTCGGCAGCGGCATACGCCCACGCCATCTCGGCATCCACGGCCTCCCGCACCGCCCCCGCGTCGCCTGCGGCCCACCCTCGCGATGCGGCCACTTCCGCTTCAGCGTCGGCGCGGACGCGGTCGAGCTCGCCACGCAGCTGCTGCGCAACTTTTCGGCAGCCTCGGTCGCCGCCGTGCGTTCGGTGGCCCGCTGACTGGCCTGCTTTGCGTAGCTATTCCGGACAGACGACTCGCATCGGCGAATACTTCCCTTTCAGGCTATGAAATGGCGCGCTGCACGACGCGTGGGATGACGGCGGGCAGCGCGGATTCGATTGCGGCTGCGGCGCCGATCGCTCCGACGAGCAGCCTGACGCCCAGGCCGCTTGGCCTCGCATCCAACTCGTTCGCGCGGGCGGACAGTCGGGAGATGTCCCCGTCGTAAACGGCCTCGACAATCTCCAGCGCGGCGCGTTCGCGGACATCGACAGCGCTGTGGCCGGCGGTCGCCAACTCGACGAGAACCGAATCGGGGATGAGCGAAACGATTTCCTCGGCAACCGAGCGCGGGGTGATCAGATCGCGGCCACCGGAGACGACCGCAGTCGGCCAGCTGAACTTCGGCATCTCCGCGGTGAGATCGTAGGGTTCGGCCTCGAACTTCAACTGCTCGTTGACGAACGCGTGGTACGCGACGGCCGGATCGAGCGGCTTCCCGTCAGGATCGGCGCCGTAGTTGAGTTCACGAAACCCGATGCGGCCCACCAGGTCCGGCTCGTACCGATACGGCGCTTTGCGCTCGAAAAGACGCGAGCCATGGTCGAGCAGCGTCCACAGGCCCTGTTTGCCCCGCAGGAGTAGATCGAGTTGACGGGTCAGCACAGCCGGTCCGGCGAACCCGTACATCGCCGCGGTGAGTTGACCTGCCTCCGGGGTGAGCACGCCGTCGTCGACCAGCCGCCGCACCTTCGGCGCGAGCTGCGCCGCACCGGGATCCTCGCCGTCCCACAGCACGCGGCGGGTGGCATTGCGTGCGGCATCGATGTCGTGGGCCGACAAGACCGGCGAGTCGAGCACCATCGAGTGCACCCGATCCGGATGGCGCACACCAACTCCCGCGGCCAGATATGTGCCGTACGAAGTGCCGTAGATCACCGCCTTGTCGACCTGGGCGTCGTCGAGCACCGCGACGATGTCGTTCACCGCCTGATCGATGGTGAGCGCCTCGGGCGGTAGGTCATTGCCGCGGTCGTCGTGGCGGGACATGCCGACACCGCGATGATCGATCATGATCACATCGAAACCCTTGGCCACCGCGTGCCTTCGCAGCCCTCGGTACAACGCCACCGACGCCGCGCCGGGGCCGCCGGGGATGATGACCAGCGGATTCATCGACTTCCGCCCGGTGCGGACGTAGTACAGATCGAACTCGTCGTACCCGTTCGGCACCACCGGTCGCCGGACTGGACGCACGCCGGGCAGCGCGGCCAGCTTGTCGTGCGCGCGGCGACGCTTGGCGTTCATGGTCATCGCCAACCATTCTGCCCCCGTCGGTAATAGAGTCGCGGAACAGTCCGACGACGGAGGCATGTGATCCCGCGGTGAACTTGGAAGTGTTCTTCGAGCGTGCAACCCAGGCGTTCGAGATATTGGGCGTTTCGTCGATGGTGGTTGGCACGGGGTACGCGATCGGGTTGGCCGCCTTCACGTGGCCGCGGGCCGGCGGTGCGCGCGCCTTCAAGACACTTCGGAACTCGATCGGCGGCGCGATACTGCTCGGCCTTGAATTGCTTGTCGCCGCTGACATCGTCAAAACCGTCACCTCGAAACCGTCGCTGACCGACGCCGCAATCCTCGGCATGATCGTGCTCATTCGCACGGTGCTGAGCTTCACGATCGAAGTCGAGATCGACGGCGTCGCGCCCTGGCGCAAAGCGTTGACGAGCGGGCCGCAAGTGCTGGCCCGGACCACGCGCGAGGCCCGTGATGCCCGCGCTGCACCGCAAGCCGACGCCTGACCGCCGGGTCACTCCACCGCGACCTGCGTGCACCTCCCACCGCGAGCGAGCGTGTCTGCAGGCGACACGCCGCAGTTTTTCAGGAGTTCACGCACGGTCGCGCGAGACGCCGGAACCGAACGGTTCCGCGAGCGTGCGTGAACTGATGAATTTTGCCGGCGTTTCGGCCGCAGACACGCACGCTCGCGGCATTAGGTGGGGCAGGGTTGGAGCTGGTCCGCGACCAGCGGGCTAGCCGCGGATGAGGTCGGCGGCCTTCTCGCCGATCAGCACGCTGGGGGCGTGGGTGTGCCCGCGGATGATCGCGGGCATCACCGATGCGTCGGCCACCCGCAGCCCCTGGACGCCGCGCACCTGCAACTGCGGGTCCACCACGCTGTTGGCATCGCTGCCCATCCGGCAGGTCGCGACGGGGTGGTAGAGCGTCTGCGAACACGTATTGATCGCCGATTCGAACGTCTGGTCATCCATACCCGTCGCCCCGTGGGGGCGCGCGATCCTGCCGATCAGCCCGCGCAGTGCCGGTGACTCGGCGATTCGCGCGGTCATCCGCAGCCCCGACATCAGAGCCGCCCTGTCCTCGCCTGCATCGTCGCTGAGGTACTGCGGGTCGATGATCGGTTTGTCCATCGGGTCTGCCGAGCGCAGCGTGATGTTGCCCGTGCTCCTGGGTTTGACCAGGATCGGCCCCATCACCACGGCGTGGCGGTCGTACGGGTCGCCGAGGCCCTCCTCGAAGAACGGGGCAGGCGCGAAGATCAGCTCGAGATCGGGCACGTCGAGTTCGGGCCTGCTGCGCACGAAGCCATACGCCTCGCCGACGTTCGATGTGAGCATCCCGCGCCGGCGAAGCAGGTAATTGACCAACTCCAAAGGCTTTTCGGCGCCCTGCAGCGAGTCGTCCGGCACGTCGAAGCCCACCGGCACCGCGAGATGGTCCATCAGGTTTCGGCCCACCTCGGGCGCATCCGCCACCACGTCGATGCCGTGCCGGGCAAGCTGCTCGCGGTCGCCGATGCCCGACAGCATCAGCAGTTGAGGGCTGTTCACCGCACCGCCGCAGAGCACCACCTCCCGACGGACCCGCACCACGCGGCGCTGGCCGAGCTGGTTGAACTCGACGCCGACGGCGCGGGTCCCGTCGAACACCACTCGGGTCGCCGTCGCCTCTGTGTACAGCGTCAGGTTCGGCCTGCGCAGCGCCGGCTTGAGATATGCGTCGGCGGTGCTCCAGCGCGCTCCTCTCCGTTGCGTGACAAGGGTCTCGCAGAAGCCTTCCGGTGCATCACAATTGGGATTTTCGACGTCATATCCGCACTCCTGCACCGCCTTCAGCCAGGCGGCCGTCGAGCTGCGCGGACTGCGTTGTGGAGAGATGACGAGGGGGCCCGCCTCGATCTTCGCGAAATACTTCGCAAGGTGCGCGAAGTTCCACTCCTCACCGGCCAGGTCGCCCCATTCGTCGTAATCTGCGGCGAAGCCGCGAACCCACATCATCGCGTTCATCGACGACGAGCCGCCGAGCATCTTGCCTCTGGGCCAATAGAGCTCGCGGCCGTCGAGTTGCTTCTGCGGCTCGGTCAGGTAATCCCAGTCGACTTCGCTGCGAAACAGCTTCGAGAACGCGGCGGGAATGTGGATGAACCTGTTCTTGTCGCGTGGGCCGGCCTCGAGCACCACGACCGAGGTGTCCGAATCGCTGCTGAGCCGATTGGCCACCACCGATCCGGCGGAACCTGTTCCCACAACGACGTAGTCAGCATCCACCCGCCGGAGTCTAGGAGGCGAGGCATTCCTCCGCGGTCAATTCGGCTGTGCGCGCGGTGCGCCCTGCCGACGCTGCACGCGCGGGCAGCAGGACGGCGACTATGACCGCCGCGCCAAGGGCGATCGCCGCGCATACCAACGAACCGACCTGAAGGCCGTCGAGAAACGCCGTGTTGACGGCATCGCGCACGTCCGCGACCCGGCCGGATGGCAGTTCGCCGATGACCTTCTGGGCCGCCGCCATCGACCGCTCCATCGCGGCGCGAATCTCCGGAGGCAGCGAGGCGATCGTCGAATCGGCGGCGAGTCGACCCGAGTACACAGAGGCGAACACACTGCCGACTATCGCAACGCCGAGGGTGCCGCCCAGTTCCCTGGTGGTGTCGTTGACGGCCGAGCCCACGCCGGCCGTGTCGGCCGCCAGCGAGCCCATGATGGCCTCTGTCGCAGGCGCGGTGGTCAGGCCAAGACCTCCGCCGAGCAGGACCATCTGCATCGCGATCACCGGATACGGCGTGGCCGCGTCTGCGGTGGACGCCCAGGCCAGCCCTGCGGCGAACATCGTCAGGCCTCCGCTGACGACGACCGTGGTGCCGATCTTCTCGACGATGCGGGGACCCAGTGCACTGCCGACGGCGATGGAGACCGCGACCGGCAGCAGCCGGACACCGGCCTCGAACGCGCTGTAGGACTTGATGAATTGGAAGTACTGGGTGATGACGAAGATGAAGCCGAAGAGCGTGAGGAAGCCGGCGGTGACGGCGAGGCTGCCGCCGGAGAATCGACGGTTCGCGAACACCGACACGTCGAGCATCGGATGGGTGCGACGGTGCTCCCACACCGCGAAAACGGCCAGAACAATCGCAGCGACCGCGAACCCCAAGACCGTGCGCCCGCTGCGCCATCCCCAGTCAGGCGCTTCGATGACGGTGTACACCAACGCGGTCACCCCGATCGAGGAGAGGATCAGGCCGCCCACATCCACCGGCGGAGTCGCCGGGTCGCGTGATGTCGGCACGAACAGCCATCCCCCGACGATGGCCGCGGCGGCGACCGGGACGTTGACCCAGAAGATCGCGCCCCACGCGAAATGCTCGAGCAGCCAGCCGCCGGTGATCGGCCCCGCGGCAACACCCACGCCGACCATGGCGGCCCACAGCCCGATGGCCTTTGCGCGGGCAACGGGATCGGTGAAGATGTTCGTGATCAGCGCCAGTGTCGTCGGGAAGATGACTGCCGCGCCAACACCCATCGCGGCACGTGCTGCGATCAGCCCGTCCGCCGTATTCATCTGCGCGGCAATGGCGGAGGTAATGGCGAAGACCGCAAGGCCCGCACTCAGCCACCCACGCCGCCCATAGCGGTCGCTCAGGCTGCCCATGGACAGCAACAGCCCCGCCATCACAAGGGTGTAGGCGTCGACGATCCACTGCAGTTGCGCGGTGTCGGCATCGAGTTCCCGAGACAGGGTGGGCAGAGCGACGTTGACGATGGTGGCGTCGACGCTGATGACGAAGACGCTCAGGCAGATCACGATCAGTGAGGCGACCGGGCGATCACGGAAGACAGGGAAACGCGCGTGAGTAGTCATAGACTGAACTGTAAACTTAATAGACAAGTTTTTCAAGTAGCAAGACGTGAATTGTGTCCGTCTGATAGAATTAGTCCATGGCTGGCCGTAAGACGTACAAGCAGAACTGCCCGCTGGCGCGCGGGCTCGACGTGCTCGGCGAACGCTGGACCTTGCTGATTCTTCGGGAGCTCCTCGGAGGCGCCCGCCGCTACAGCGACCTGCGCGCCGCGTTGCCGGGCATCGCGACCAACCTGCTCGCGGACCGACTGCGCGAATTGGAGGAGTCCGGCATCGTGGACCGCACCGAGCTGCCGCCCCCGGTCGCGCGCACTGTGTACACGCTCAGCGAGGACGGGTGGCGCAAGGTTCCACGGGTCATTCAAGCCATCGCCAGGTTCGGGCTCGAGCTGGTCGAGCCCGACGAGAGCGCATTCACCCCACTGAACGGCTTTCTCGCAGGCATCCTGTTGGCCTTCGACCCGCTTCGCGCCGCGGACCTGAACGCCTCATACCGGATCCACATCGACGGCCGCCGCTTCGAGTTCGCGGTGCGGGACCGAAATCTCGCCGCCGCACAATCCGAGCCCGCAGTGACGGTGACTGCGACCGCATCGGATCTGATCGGCGCTCGCGTTGGTGCAACGGCTGCCGAACGCAGAGCGGCGCTGCGGCGTGTGAAGTTCGAGGGCGACCCCGACGACATCGACGCTATCCGCACCGCATTTCTCCTGATGGGTGATCCAGGATTGGCGGTCGCCGCCTAGGCGGACAGTTCGATGTGGTGTGCGGCGCCGACGCTGTCGTAGCGCTGCGGGCTGCAGGTCAGCACGATGACCTGAGCGTCGCCGCCCACGGCGTCGAACACGGCGCCCATCTTGATCAGCCGGTCGGGGTCGGTGAAGCCGAGCGCATCGTCGATGACGACGGGAACGCCGTCCTCTTTGGCGACAAGTGCCGCTCCTGCCAGCCTGGCCACGATGCCAAGCTGCTCCTTCGCGCCACCGGACAGCGACTCGTAGGCAACGGTGCGGCCGGACAGTGTGCGGCTGCAGATCCGCAACCCGCTGTCGACCTCGACCTCGAAGGTGTCGCCGAACACGATGCGGCCCAGCCGCTCGACCTGACTGCGGAACGGATCGACGTAGCGCAGCCGGGTGGCGTCCCGGTGCCGGGCCATCACGGAGCGCAGCAGTTGCGCAGCGCGTGCCCGCCGGTGCACGCGACGGTATTCGGCCTCCGCGTGTTCGCGTTCGGTTTCCGCGGCGTCGAGCTCGCATTTGCGCCCTTGCGTGCCGTACACCTTCAGCTGTGCAGCGCACACACGCAGCGCGTCGGCGACTTCGTCGTGGCGTCCGCTCAGCGCGTCGACGCGCCGCAGTGCCTCGTCGAGGGCGACCGCGACAGCATCCGGCGCGCAGCGGGCCAGTTCTCCGCCGACACCTGTGACCAGCCCGGTGGCGCGGCGAGCCTTCTCCATATCGGCCTCGGCCTTGACGAGGAGTTCGTCGTCGGTAGCCGTCGCGCGCTCCCGCTCCAGTCGGTCACGTCCTGCGGTGAGCTCCGCAAAGCAGGCGGTCAGCTTCTCGCGCGCGACACTGGCATGGGTTGCCCTCTCCCCCAGTCGTTTTGTCGCTGCCTCAGCCACCTTGCGATGCGTCTCGCAGTCCGCGATGGACTGCTGGTGGGCCACGGTCGCGGCATCGAGTTCGGCACGAGCGGCCGCCGGGTCGACGGACAAGGCCGCGTCGGGAGATGCCGCGGCGCTCAGCGCGGCGAACCGGGCGCGGAGTGCATCGACGTCGTCGTCGCCGATGAGACCACTGGCGATCGCCGCGGACTTGTCGCGGGTGCGCACCAATTCGCGCCTGCGCTGGTCGACAACGCGTGCTTCGGCGACGTCGTGGACGAAGGCTGCTGCTAGAGCAGCCGCCAGAACCTGTTGCGCGGCATCGAGTTTGGCCTGGGTGTCGGAGGCCGGCGCGCCGGGCGCCACGCGTGCGGTCAGCACGCCCGGCACGTCGATCTCCGTCGGCGTGGTGACGTTGGCCACCCAGGTCGTGCCGCCTTCCAGCGAGACCGGTTCGCCGCCGACGCGCAGCTCGAGGCCTTGGGCGAAGACGACCTCGATGTGCGCCGACGCCAGCTCGGCCTGCCCGGTGGCACGCTCGACGGTCACCGCGGCATCCTCGATGGCCCGCATGGCCGCGTCCGTCAGTGCGATCGATGCGAGCTCCCGTTCGACCAGCTCCAATTCCCGTTGTGCGGCATCGATTTTGACCAGCCGGCTCGACAAGCGGTCGGCCTCGTCTCGATCAGACTGGCGCGCGACTGCGCTGCGGGCGGTCTCGACACGGTCCTGACCGATCTGGACGGCGGCGCGCGCCTGCTCGGCGGCCGACTCCGCGGCCTGCTGTACCTCCTGGGCGGTCAGCTCCTCCTCATGGGCCTCTGCCGCTGCGGTTTCCAGCTCGGCCACCGTCGTTGCACGCTGCTGAACCTCGGCCCGGAGCCTGCGCCGCTCCGTCAGCGCCGAAACCGCGGCTTCGAGTGTGGCGTCGGCCGCGCCTGCGATCACCTCGGCCTGCTTGAGTTGCTGAGTCAGCGCGGCGACCTCTTCGGCGGCGGCGCGCGCGCTCGCCAGCCTCTTGGCCGCTTCCGCTCGGTCCCCCGCCAGCCGCTCGAGGTCGGCGGTGAGCGTGGCGTGGGTGCGGACGGCATCGTCGACCTCGGCGACGGCAGCCGCGCACCGGGCCACCGCGTCGTCGGCGTCCCGCATGCGCTTCGTCACGACGGCCCACTCGCCGGTCGGGCGGCCGGTGGGCGTGAAATACCGCAGATACTCCGCGTCGATCCGGTCGATCAGCAGCGGTTCGGCGCCCGAGAGTTGGACGGCTTCGCCTGCGGCGACATCGAGCGCGCGGGACAGGGCATCGCAGCCAGACAGATCGACTGCCGCTGTCGACGCCGCCTGCAGCACGCGTAGGGCTTGCCAGAGCTGCGAGTCCACGGTTTCGTCGACGATCGCGCGGACCCGATCGTGTGCCTCGTCCCCAGTCAGCTGCTCGCGGCGAGGGGTCAGGACGGTCAGCTGGGTCTCAGCGCGCTTGTGGAACCGTTTGCGATAGACGAATCGGTAAGGGCCCGTGCTGATCTCGGCGGTGATCTCGGCGCCCACGTCGGCGTGGGTCGGCTTGACCTGCTTGACTTCTTTCTTGGTCGACCGGTCCTTGGCCTCCATCAACAGGTCGAGCGCCTCGATCATCGACGACTTGCCGATCTCGTTCGAACCGCTGACCACCACCACACCGTGGTCGGGAAACTCGATCTCGCGGTGGGTGATGCCGCGGTAGTTGGTCAGCACCAACTTGTGAAGTCTCATGCGATGCCCCTGTCGGCGAGACGAAGCAGCAGCGACAGCGCCGCCCTCGCGTCGTCGGCGTCCTCGGCATCTGAGCGCGCCGTGGCCACCAGTTCCTCGACCGCGGCGGCGGCGAATCCACCGATCCCGAGGTCGTCGAACTCACCGTCGGCGGGGATCACCGCGATCTGGCTCTGGCGCTCCCACAGGGTGAGCGCCGCGAACAGCCGCGCGTACTTGTCCAGGCAGGCGTCCAGCGTGGCCTTGTCGGTGACCGTCAACGATCCGGTGAGCGCCAGGCGAACGACGGTGCGTTCTTTGTCGGACATCAGGTCGAGGTTGATGTCGAGGTCGGCGATGTCGCGGCTGCTGTCCACCGAGTGGTGCAGCGTCACGAATCGCCAGCGGCCGACCCGTCGAGCGTCGACAACCGCGCACCGGGACGAATCGGCCTCGTCGATGTCGACCACCAGCACGTGGCCGGGGGCGGGCTCGATGTCGTCGTAGTTGGTGACCTCAGGTGATCCGGAGTACCAGATCCTGCCGGACGCGCCGACCTGCATGCGGGAGTGCTTGTCCCCCAATGCCACATAATGCACCGCCCCGCGTGCGATGGCGGCCTCGAGCGAGGCGAGCGCGATCAGCGACGGCCGGTCCTTGTCCGGCACCAGGATGTCCACTGCGCCATGGCCGACGACGATGCGGGTGATCCCGTCCGCAGGCAGACCGTCGAGCACCTCCGCGACGAGGTCGGTGGTAGGGGACTTCGACGTCCACGGTGCCGCCACGATCTGCAGACCGGGCCGCACCTCGTGAACACCGGGCCGGTCGAGAACCGTGACGTTGTCCGGGCATTCGGTGATGAACAGCGCGCTGGTGTACACCGACGAGGCGTCGAGCGGGTCGTGGTTGCCGGGAAGCAGGTAGACGGGAACCCCGATGGCCCGCATCGCCTCCAGCGACTGACTGACCACCCGGGGCGCCAGCTGGTTGTGCTCGAAAACGTCGCCGGCGACCACCACGAACTCCGCGCCCACCTCCGTGGCCAGCCCTCCGAGACCCGCGACGACGTCGCGGCGGGCGGCCGAATAACGAGGCTGCGCCTCGCCGTTGAGGAAGTACCGGGTCATCCCGAGCTGCCAGTCGGCGGTGTGCACGAATCGCATCTCGAACCCTCCTTCCACGACGCGTCTTTGCTAGGTGTCGCGAGTGTAGGTCCGGCCGCCGACAACTCCCGGGACGCGCATCGGCATGCCTTACGGTGATGTGGTGACCGACCGGTACCGCACGCTGCTGCTGCTTCGGCACGCCAAGTCGGACTATCCCGCGGGGGTGGCCGATCACGAGCGGCCCCTTGCTCCGCGCGGGGTACGGGAGGCGGCGCTGGCCGGCGACTGGCTGCGCGCCCACTTACCGGCCGTCGACGCGGTGTTGTGTTCGACCGCGACCCGCACCCGGGAGACCTTGGCCCGTACCCGGATCGACGCGCCGGTGAGCTACGTCGACCGGCTGTATGACGCCATGCCGGGCGCGGTGATCGACGAAATCAACAATGTGGACCCGGACGTGGAGACGTTGTTGGTCATCGGGCACGAGCCCGCGATGTCACACGTTGCACTCGGACTCGCCACCACGGACGGCAGCAACAAGACGGCGGCAGAACACATCTCGACGAAGTTTCCGACGTCGGCGATTGCGGTGCTGCGCACCGCGCAGCGTTGGGATCAGGTGACGCTCAGCAGCGCCGCACTGGTGACGTTCCACGTGCCCCGCTAGGAGCTGGTGGCCAGCGTCAGCTCCATCAGTTTGAGCGCCATCCCGCAGGCGTCGATACCGGGCTGCTGCGGGTTGACCCACCAGCCAACCACGCCGCCGGCATCGCTGGCGACGCCGCACGCGCCGTTGGGGTCATTAGGGTGCATGACGATCGAAGGCACCCCGGCGATCGCGCGGCTCTCCACCTTGTATTGAAGCTGATCGGCGGTTTTGCGTTCGTTGTCCAGGCTGCCCTGCTCGAACCAGAACCGGGTGATGTCGATCAGCCCGGCCGGATTGGCGGCCTGCCACCGGCACACCGCGCCGACGAACGTGCTCTGGATGTCCAGCGGATCGGCCCCGACGGTCTTGGCGAGGATGTCCTCGGTGAGGACCTCGCACTCCTTGAGCAGGTTCGGGTATTGCTTCTCGGAGTCGCCGTTGCGCGGCACGTCGCCCGAGCCGGCCTTGGCGGCGGTGCCTTCGACCGTCCGCGAGCACCCCACCAGCATCGTCACCGCGGCCAGCACGGCGACGATCCCGGCGAGAATCCTGCGTATCGATCCGGTCATTTCGCATTCACAATCGATTGGCGCGTCAGCTCCTTGGCCACGTCGCACGGATCGGGGAAGGGTTTCTGCGAGAAGCTGATCGACCACTCGATGAAGTCGTCGTCGAACTGGATGGCGACCTCACACAGATTGTCGCCAAGGGTCGGATCCTGGCCTACGGCGATGAAACCGTTGTGGCCCTCGATGTTCACGTCGTCAACGCTGTTGCGCGACAGCTCCTCGGTCTTGCGCTCGCGCCCGATCGGGCTGCCGCGGTACCAGGTGAACGAGAAATGCGGGCCGAGGATGCCGCCGCCTGCGAGCCACTGGCATCCGACCGAGTTCTTGGCCGTGTTGACCAGGCCCGGCACGCTGGTCTGCTGGGTGACCGTCTGGTCGGTGATACCGCCGCACTCCGGGAAGAACGGACCATGTTTCATGCCCTGCGGCTTCTGCGGGCCGGAGGACGAGCCGGGCGACGACGAATCGGGGCTTGACGAGCATGCCGCCAACAGCGCAATCGTGGCGGCCGCCGCGACGGCCAGCCGCTTCGCGTTGCCGGGAATCACAGCGCACACTGTAGCGGCAGCCACCAAGCCCAGCCTGAGAGACACGCTGACCTGGACTTATAGCCTTTACTCAGGCGGTCGGCCCGAGCGCAGCCCAACAGGGTGGTGTGCGAAAGTAGCTGGATGCTTCTGGCACTGCTGAGGCAGTACGTGCGGCCCTATCGCTGGCTGCTCACTGTCGTTGCGGTGCTTCAGGTGATCAGCACCCTGGCGTCTCTCTATCTGCCGACGGTCAATGCGGCGATCATCGACGACGGCGTGGCCAGGGGCGACACCGCGAAAATCATGGAGCTCGGCGGCGTGATGCTCGCCGTCACCGGACTGCAGGTGCTGTGTGCGGTCGGGGCGGTGTACTTCGGGTCGCAGTCGGCGATGGGCTTCGGCCGCGACATGCGCTCGGCAATCTTTCACCATGTGACCGGCTTCTCGGCCGCCGAGACAGCGCGCTTCGGCGCGCCGTCTCTGCTGACCCGCACCACCAACGACGTCCAGCAGATCCAGCTGCTGGTGCAGCTGACCTGCACCATGCTGGTCACCGCGCCGATCATGTCGATCGGCGGCATCTTCATGGCGATACATCAGGACGCCGGGCTGTCGTGGCTGCTGCTGGTCAGCGTTCCGGTGCTGGCGTTGGCCAACTGGTGGATCGTGTCGCATCTGCTGCCGATCTTTCGCGGCATGCAGCGGCTCATCGACGGCATCAACCGTGTGATGCGCGAGCAGCTCTCCGGCATTCGGGTGATCCGCGCATTCGCCCGGGAGGCATTCGAGCGCAACCGATTCGCCGAGGCGAACCTGGCGCTGGCGGACACCGCGCTGGTCGCGGGCCGTTGGCAGGCGCTGATGCTGCCGGTGACCACGCTGGTGATCAACATCTCCAGCGTCGCACTGATCTGGTTCGGCGGCCTGCGCATCGACAGCGGCCAGATGCAGGTGGGCTCGCTGATCGCGTTCCTGTCGTACTTCATGCAGATCCTGATGGCGGTGCTGCTGGCGACCTTCATCCTGGTCATCGTGCCGCGGGCGTCGGCATGCGCCGAGCGCATCACCGAGGTGCTGTCCACCGATCCGGTGATCACCAGCCCGGCGAACCCCGTCCGGCCGCCGGGCATCGATGGTGTGATCAATCTGAAGAACGCGACGTTCAGCTATCCGGGTGCCGATCGTCCTGTGCTGCAGGATGTTTCGCTGATCGCACGACCCGGCACCACCACCGCCGTAGTCGGGTGCACGGGGTCAGGTAAGTCGACCCTGGTCTCGCTGATCTGCCGCATGTACGACGTCACCGACGGATCGGTGCGTGTCGACGACGTCGACGTGCGCGATTACGACACCGAACAGCTGTGGTCGGCGATCGGGCTTGTGCCGCAACGCGGTTACCTCTTCTCCGGCACGGTCGCCGACAACCTGCGCTACGGCAAGGCCGATGCGACCGAGGACGAGATGTGGGACGCGCTGCGGGTGGCGTCGGCGGACGGGTTCGTACGCGCCAACGACGACGGGCTCCACATGAGGGTGGCACAGGGCGGCATCAACTTCTCGGGCGGACAGCGGCAGCGGTTGGCGATCGCCCGCGCCGTCATCCGTCGGCCCGCGATCTACCTGTTCGACGACGCGTTCTCCGCGCTCGACGTGCACACCGACGCGCGGGTCCGCGCAGCACTCGGCGAGGTCTCCGCCGACGCCACTGTCATCATTGTGGCCCAACGGATCTCGACGGTGGCTGCAGCCGACCAGATCATCGTCATCGACGACGGCAGGGTGGTGGGCGCCGGGACGCACGAGTCGTTGCTGACGGACTGCCCTACCTACGCCGAATTCGCCGATTCGCAGTCGATCGGCGCCGGGGTCGGAGGCGGATCATGACCCAGCCGCTGGGACGGCCGATCCGGGGAATGGTGCAGTCGCCGACCGAACGCTCCCGCGACTTCACGGGCTCGGCCATCCGCCTGGTCAAAAGGCTTACCCCGCAACGCGGCCCGACGGCTGCCGTGATTCTGCTGGGCGTCGGCGGCATCGCGATCGGGGTGATCGGTCCGCGGATCCTCGGCCACGCCACCGATCTGTTGTTCAACGGCGTGATCGGCCGCGAACTGCCAGCCGGGTTGACCAAGGAGCAGGCGATCGCGGCCGCCCGTGTCCGCGGTAACAACACCTTCGCCGATCTGCTGTCGGGGATGAACGTGGTACCGGGGCATGGCGTGGACTTCGGTGCCGTCGGTCGAACGCTGTTGCTAGCACTTGCGCTGTATCTGGTTGCCGCGCTGCTGGTTTGGGTGCAGGCGCGATTGCTGAACGTAGTGGTGCAACGGACCATGGTCGCGCTGCGGTCCGACGTCGAGGACAAGCTGCACCGGCTGCCGCTATCGTACTTCGACACCCGGCAGCGCGGGGAGGTGCTCAGCCGCGTCACCAACGACATCGACAACATCGCGACGTCGCTGTCGATGACGATCAGCCAGTTGCTCACCTCGCTGCTAACGGTGTTCGCCGTGCTGGTGATGATGCTGACGATCTCACCGCTGCTGGCGCTGCTGACCGTTGTCACGGTGCCGTTGTCGTTGTTCGTCACCCGCGAGATCGCCCGCCGGTCGCAGCGGCTGTTCGTCGCGCAATGGGCCAACACCGGCAGGCTGAACGCCCACATCGAAGAGACATACAGCGGGTTCAACCTGGTCAAGACGTTCGGTCACCGCGCGATGGCGGAGGTTCAGTTCAGCGATCTCAACGCCGACGTCTACCACACCAGCCGCGGCGCGCAGTTCTTCTCCGGGCTGGTCGGGCCCGCCACCACCTTCATCGGCAACCTCAGCTATGTCGCGGTGGCGGTCGTCGGCGGCATCCAGGTGGCGACCGGTCAGATCACCCTCGGCAGCATTCAGGCGTTCATCCAGTACGTGCGGCAGTTCAACCAGCCGCTGACCCAGGTCGCGGGCATGTACAACACCCTGCAATCCGGGATGGCCAGCGCCGAGCGTGTCTTCGATCTGCTTGACGCCGAAGAGGAATCGCCCGACGAACCGCTGGTGCTCCCGTCGCCCGACGGCCAGCGCGGCCGGGTCGAGTTCGAGAACGTCAACTTCGCCTATCGGCCGGGCACGCCGGTCATCAAGGACCTGTCACTGGTCGCCGAGCCCGGCAGCACGATCGCCATCGTCGGCCCCACAGGAGCGGGCAAGACCACGCTGGTGAACCTGCTGATGCGGTTCTACGATGTCGACTCGGGCCGGATCCTGGTCGACGGCGTCGACATCACGACGGTCAGCAGGGAGTCGCTGCGATCGGGCATCGGGATGGTGCTGCAGGACACCTGGCTTTTCGACGGGACGATCTACGACAACATCGCCTACGGCAGGCCGGGCGCCGACGAAGACGAAGTGATCGAGGCGGCCACGGCGGCCTACGTCGACCGGTTCGTGCACACGCTGCCCAACGGGTACGAGACTCGGGTCAACGACGGCGGCGGCAACATCAGCGCCGGCGAGAAACAGCTGATCACGATCGCCCGCGCGTTCCTGGCCCGCCCGCAGCTGTTGATCCTCGACGAGGCGACGAGTTCGGTGGACACCCGCACCGAATTATTCGTCCAGCACGCGATGGTCGAACTCCGCCGCGACCGGACCAGCTTCATCATCGCCCACCGGCTCTCGACCATCCGCGACGCCGACAAGATCCTGGTGATGGAGGAGGGCAGGATCGTCGAGCGGGGCAGCCACGCCGAGCTGCTGGCGCGGCGGGGCGAGTATTGGGCGATGGCGCAGGCCTGAGGCCGGCCGATCAAGGCCCGCACGTCAGCTGGCGAGCAGACGCAAAGTCGCCCGAAACGCGACGAAAAACACGCGATTCTGCGTCTACTAGCGGGAGAAAAAGCCGGAACGGCCTCTAGTTCCTCACGAGAGCTTGTGCCTCGAGCTTCTTGAGCAACGTCATCAGACGGCGCTGCTCCACGAGATATCCCGCGGCCACGGACGGTTTCAGGGCATAGGCGTAGCTGTAAATGATGAAGTGGTTCACGCCGTGGTCAACATAGCGTCGAACGGCAGACAGTACTTCTTCTGCCGTACCCACCATGAAAAGCTTCCGAATCAGTTCAGGCGTTATCTGTCTGCCGTGTGCGGCAAGCCGATCGGCACTGAGTTCGACCGGATCCAACTCTGAAACGCCTGCAAAGTCAGGGCCGAGCGGGTGGGCTGCCCCCGCAGCGGCCCACACTTTGCCGGGGTACATCATTGCCGCCGCTTGGACCATCGGTTGCCGCGCCATCGCCTCTGCTGCACGTTGGTTTCGCGCCAGCAAGGGATTCACTATTACGCTGCGGACAAGCGATTCAGGACTCCGGCCCGCCGCCTCTGCTGCGGCGACCACTTGCTCAGTGGAGGCCAACCACGCATCGAAACCGGAAGTCGCCATGAAAATCCAGCCGTCGCCGTGCCGGCCGGCGACGCGACAGGCTCGCGGACCCTGCGCAGCGACCCAGATTGGAGGTGTCGTCCCACGACGCTTGGGCAGCGCGAATACGGCGTTGTTCCACTGGAGGAATTTGCTTGAACGCGTCAGCGGCTCACCGCTGGACGCCCAGGCTGCGCGAATGGAGACAATGGCGTCCTCGAGGCGACCTACCGGCGCGTCCAGGGTCAACCCGATCGGCTCGGTGTTCTCGCGCTCGCCTGCCCCAATTCCCAGCACCACACGCCCACCGGACAAGTGGTGCAACGACATCCATGCCCTAGCGAGGTCCGCCGGCGTCCGCCGGAGCGGGTCTGTCACAGCGGTGCCCATCCGCGGTCCAAACCGGCCCACCGTGCGCGCAATCGTGACCGTTGGGTCGAGATAGGCATCCAACGACGGCTGAAATCGCGCCATCGGCGACATCGCAGGCCCCCACGCAGCTCGAGGGAACATCGACTTGGCATGGTCGCCCAGCCAGATATCGTCCGCGCCGAGCAACCGCGACAGAATCACGTTCGCCCGGAGAGCCCATACCGGGGTTATTGGCATCACCTGGCATCCCACGCGGACGCGGCGTCTACTCACACTGGACCTCGCAGCTTCGTATGGCGAGTGAGGGCGCACTTGTCGCCGCACACTAGCTGGCCGCGCAGGTTTAGGCCCGTGAGCAGACGCAAACTCACCCGACACGCCGCGGCGACACGCGCTTTTGCGTCTGCTCGCGCAGGAAGGTGACCCCGATCAAGCGGTTCGCTCATTGCCAATCGTCGACCTCCGGGGAAATCCGTCGGGCACTATGTCCTCCTATGAGTACCAAGACGGTGCACACCTTCTGCCGGTACTGCCTCGCCTCGTGCGGCCTTGAGGTCACGGTCGAGGACAACCGCGTCACGAAGATCTCCCCCGACAAGCAGAACCCCCACACCTGGCAGGACTTCTGCGCCAAGGGCAGGACCGCCAACCAGCTCGTCGAACATCCGCGTCGAATCCTCAACCCGATGCGCCGGGTGGGCGACACGTACGTCGAGGCAACGTGGGACGAGGCCATCGCCGACATCGCCGGCAGGATGAACGCGCTCATCGACGCCGACGGGCCCGACGCGGTTGGCATCTACTACGGCAACCCGTCGGGCTTCTCGTCGTCGAACATCATCTTCATGAACGGCTGGCTGGACGCCGTCGGCACCCACAACCGCTACTTCGTCGGCTCGGTCGACCAGAACGCGATGCACGTCGTCGCGTCGGCCATGTACGGCTCGATGCTGATGGCTCCGGTGTCCGACATCGACAACTGCGACTACTTCCTGCTTGTGGGCACGAATCCCGCTGTCAGCGCGTGGAATTGGCTGGAGACGGTGCCCGGTGGGTGGCGGCGTGCGCTCGACCGGCAGAAGCGCGGCGCGAAGATCGTCATCGTCGACCCGGTGCACACCGAATCCGCGGAACATGCCGACGTGCACCTTGCGGTGCGGCCGGGACAGGACTGGGCGCTTTTGCTGGCGATCACCAAGGTGATCCTCGACGAAGGTCTGGAACACAAGGGTGACAGCGCCGAACTCGCCACGGGCGTAGGTGATTTGCGACGGCTGGTCGCCGGAGCCGATCTCGACGACCTGGCCTCCCGCTGCGACATTGCCCGCCCGCAGATCGAACAGGTCGCCCGCGACTTCGCCGCGGCCCGCGGGGCAATGGCCGTCACCCGCACCGGAGTTTCCCTGCATCTCGCGGGAACAGTCGCCGAGTGGCTCGGCCACGTCCTGAACGTGATCACCGGACGGATGGACCGGCCCGGCGGTCGGCGCTACGAGCCGGGATACGTCGACGCGCTGCGGCTGGCTGCCATGACGAAGAGCAGCCCCCATAGGAGCCGGGTGCTCGGCCGCGAGATGGTGGCAGGCGCGCACGCTCTCAGCGAATTGCCCGACGAGATAACCACTCCGGGGCGTGGCCGGATCCGCGCGATGGTGATCAACAGCGGCAACCCGGTGGTCTCCGGGCCCGACGGCGCCAAGCTCGACAAGGCGTTGGCCGAATTGGATCTGCTGGTGGCCATCGACCTCGTGCAGCGCGAGAGCCACCGCCATGCACACTGGCTGCTGCCTGCCGCGCACTGGCTGGAGCGCGACGACCTGCTGGCCTTCACCAGCAACATGCACGACGAGCCGTACCTGCAGTTCGGAGTCAAGACCGTGGAGCCGCCGCCCGGCGCTCGCCAGGAGTGGCGGATCTTCACCGATCTCGCGATCGCGATGAAAAAGCCGCTGTTTGGCGCGAAGGGCGTCAACGGCTTCATCAAGACCACGCGGCGAGCCGCCCGGCTGACCCGCAGGCCCGGGCTGGAGTTCGGGCCGCACTGGATCGACCGGATCATGGTGGCGACGGGACGAAAGTTCAACGGCCGCAGGATCAAGTGGCGCGATGTGCTGGCCCATCCGCACGGTTGGGTGCTGGGCCCGCGGGAGTTCGGCCATTTCAGGGACGCGTTGCGAACCGACGACAAGAAGGTGCACGCGGCCCCGCCGGAGTTCGTCGAGCGGGCACGCGAGCTCCTCGCCGAACCGCATCCGCAGGCGCCGGACGGCTACCCGTTCCAGTTGGCGAACGCGCGCAATCGTCACGCGATGAACTCGTGGCTCAACGAGCTTCCCGGTCTGCACCCGTCGGGCAAGACGAACGAAGTCGTGATCAATCCGGACGACGCGGCAGACCTTGGAATCGGTGATGGCGACCGGGTGCGGGTGTTCTCCCCGATCGGTGAGATCGAACTGCCCGCAGCGGTCGACAAACGACCGCGCCCGGGCGTCGTCATCGTCGACCATGGCTGGGGGTCAAGGGTTTTCGACCCGCGTGGCGGCAACGCGCCCGAGTCCTTCGGCGCCAACCGCAACCTGCTCGTCGACGGCGGTCCTGTCGACCCGCTGTCGCAGACCTCGGCGCTGAGCTCCTCGTACGTGGGCGTCGAGCGCGTCGGCTGAGATCTAGATCTGCGGGCCCTCGGACCTGAGGTCGTCGACGTTACGCATCGCGTCGCGCAGCTTGGTCAGCCACTCGTCGGTGTGCTCACCGACCAGCTTCACCGACCACGCCAGCGCGTCGGACCGCGACCGCGCCACACCGGCGTCGACGAGGGTGTCGAGCACCTGGCGCTCCGACTGCCGCAGACGCGTCATCACCGGAACGGCGATGTGGGTGAACAGGATTCGCTCTGCGTCGTCGCCGCTGCCCACTTCGACGCCCCAGGACACCTTGCGCCCGTACTTGTCCTGCGCCTCGTCGGCGATCCGCATGCGCTCCGGGCGGGTTTCCTCGCGGAAGCGGGATACCCGGCCCGATGCGCGGGCTTCGCTTTCGTCGCCTTCCGTTTCGGGAAGCCTGCCGATGACGGTGATCTCCTCGCGGTCGACCACGACCGTCGGGTCGCCGTCGAACCAGTCAGGAAGCCGGCCTGCGAACCACTCGGCGGCGTCGCCGGCATCAGGTTGGTGGGCCTGTTGCCAGCCGCCTGGGCGTCCTGACCATCGGCCGTGTGCGTGATGTTGCCTCATGATTACATGATTACACCGTTACAAGCCTGTTGGGACGGCTTTCACCCGAAGCGAACAGACGATGTCGGTCGGCCTTTAGTTGCGCTTCATCAGGACTGCGGCGCCGCCGCCGACCACCATCCCCACCAGCAGCAGGGCGGCCCAGCCCGCGCCGAACAACCACCACACGGCGGCCAGCGCCATGATCGCGGGCGACACCGCGAACAGCGCCATGCCGGGGTGCTGCTTGATGACCGCCAGCGCGCTCTGCGCGCGCACGCGGTCGATTTCCTTAGACATGGAACCTCGCTCGTGTCCGATCAGACTTCAATTATGCGCGATTTCGGACGATCTCCCGATGTGAGCGCACGCCGGCTCACAGCTCCAGCTGCACCGTCACAGGGCCCTCGTTGACGAGTGCGACCGCCATGTGCGCACCGAACACGCCAGTCTCGACGTGGGCGCCCAGCCCGCGCAGGGCCTCGGCGAATGCGGTCACCAGCGGCTCGGCCACCGCGCCGGGTGCGGCGGCGTTCCACGTCGGTCGCCTGCCCTTGGCGGTGTTGGCGTACAGAGTGAATTGGCTTACGACGAGGATCGGCGCGCTGACGTCCGCCGCGGATTTCTCGTCGTCGAGAATGCGTAGCTGCCAAAGCTTTTCGGCCAGTCGCTGGGCTTTGGCCTCGTCGTCGTCGTGCGTGACGCCGACCAGCGCAAGCAGTCCCTGGCCGTCCGGTTCGATGGCGCCGACAGTTTCGCCGTCGACTGTCACCGACGCCGACGACACCCGTTGCACGAGGATGCGCATCCCGCGAATGTAGCCCTCGCTAGAGCGTCGCGAGGATGCCCTTCATGGTGTCGATCTCCTGCTGCTGGGTCGTCGCGATCGTCTTCGCCAACGCGACCGCAGGCTGGAACTGGCCGTTGCCGATCTCCGCCTGCGCCATGGCGACCGCGCCCTCGTGGTGAGCGATCATGCCGTTGAGGAACAGCTTGCCCGCCTCGACGCCCTGCGCGTTTTTCAATGCGGTCATCTGCGCCGGCGACATCATTCCCATCGAGTTGCCGCCCATGTCGTGGCCCTCGTTGGACATCGGCGGGATATCCCACTGACTCAGCCAGCCCTGCATCTGCTTGATCTCGGGCCCTTGCGCAGCCTTGATCTTGGTGGCCAGATCGAAGATTCGCGGGTCGATTCCCTGCTTGGCCAGCAGTATGTCGCTCATCTCGACCGCCTGCTGATGGTGCGGGATCATGTTCTCCGCGAACCCCGCGTCGGTGTCGTTGTGATCAGGGCTGCTGCTCGCCGACGTCGACGAGCCATGATCAGCCGGGTGCTGCGAACTGGAATCGCCACTGCCGCAGCCCGCCGAAAGCACAAGCGCCGCCAAGGCCGCCACACACGTCGAAATCGTCCGCTTCCACGTCACAGTCGAATCCCTTCTCGTCGCCTTTACCTATACCCCCTACGGGTATAGGCTGGCAAGCATGACCACCGCCCGCGAACTCACCCTCGCGGTCGGCGGCATGTCGTGTGCCTCGTGCGCTGCGCGCATCGAGAAACGGCTCAACCAGGTCGACGGCGTCACCGCCACGGTGAACTTCGCCACCGAGCAGGCCAAGGTCGACTTCCCTGACAGCGTCACCGCCGACGATTTGATCTCGGCGGTCGAAGAAACCGGTTACACCGCGACGCTACCCGCGCGCGTTGACGAGCCGTCGGCGTCCGATGAGCCGGACGCGACGTTGCCCTGGCGTCGACGGCTGACGGTCTCCGCGGTACTCAGCGTGCCGGTGGTCCTGCTGTCGATGGTTCCCGCGCTGCAATTCGATTACTGGCAGTGGCTGGCCCTCGCGCTGGCGACTCCCGTTGCGGTGTGGGGAGCATGGCCGTTCCACCGCGCCGCGCTGGCCAACCTCCGCCACCGCGCGGCGACGATGGACACGCTCATCTCCGTCGGCGTGTCCGCCGCCTACATCTGGTCGCTGTGGGCACTGCTCTTCACCAACGCGGGCGCCCCGGGAATGACGATGAAGGTCAGCCTGCTCGCGAACGACGGGGCCGGTCCCCATCTCTATCTGGAGGTGGCCGCCGCGGTCACCACGTTCATCCTCGCCGGGCGCTATTTTGAAACTCGCGCCAAGCGCCGGGCGGGTGCAGCGCTGCGCGCAATGCTGGACATGGGCGCCAAGGATGTCAGCGTCCTGCGCGACGGCATGACCGAAAGCCGCATTCCCATAACCGAACTCGCGGTCGGCGACGTCTTCGTCGCGCGGCCGGGCGAGAAGATCGCGACCGACGGTGTTGTGGTGTCGGGCACGTCTGCGGTGGACGCGTCGATGCTCACCGGTGAATCGGTGCCCGTCGAGGTGGCTCCTAGCGACAACGTCGTCGGCGCGACCGTCAACGTCGGCGGCCGGCTGGAGGTGCGCGCAACCCGCGTCGGCTCCGACACGCAACTGGCGCAGATGGCCAGGCTGGTCGCCGAGGCCCAGACCGGAAAGGCCGACGTTCAGCGCCTCGCAGACCGCGTTTCGGCGGTGTTCGTGCCGATCGTCATCGGGCTCGCGCTGGCGACGCCGGTGGTCTGGCTGCTGGCAGGCGCATCGGCGAGTGCGGCATTCACCGCCGCCGTGGCAGTGCTGATCATCGCCTGCCCGTGTGCGCTGGGTCTTGCGACACCGACCGCCCTTCTTGTCGGAACCGGTCGCGGGGCTCAGCTGGGCATCCTGATCAAGGGTCCAGAGGTCCTGGAGTCGACGCGACGGATCGACACCGTCGTGCTCGACAAGACCGGCACGGTGACGACGGGTCAGATGTCGGTAGCGTCCGTGCACACAGCCGGCGATGCGGCCGAAATACTCCGGCTGGCAGGGGCTCTGGAGCATGCATCGGAACACCCGATCGCACGCGCCATCGCCACGCACGCCACCGAGGCCGGCCCGCTGCCGCGCGTCACGAACTTCGAGAACCACGCCGGCAACGGCGTCAGAGGCGTCGTGGAGGACCACGTGGTCGCGGCCGGGCGGTACCGGTGGCTGCGCGACGACTGCGGGACCGATGCGGTCGATGAGCTTCGCGAGGCCGCAGACAACGCCGAAGCCGACGGCAAGACCGCGGTCTGGCTCGCCGTCGACGGCCGGCTTCACGCGGTCATCGCCGTCTCCGACACCATCAAACAGACGTCGCGCGCTGCAGTCTCCGAACTCCGCGACCTCGGGCTCACCCCGGTGCTGCTGACCGGCGACAATAGTCGTGCCGCGCACGCCGTCGCCCGCCAGCTCGACATCGGCGACGTGATCGCCGATGTGCTGCCCGCCGAGAAAGTCGGCCGGATTCGGCAATTGCAGGCCGAGGGCAAGGTCGTGGCGATGGTCGGCGATGGCGTCAACGACGCCGCCGCGCTCGCGCAGGCCGATCTCGGCCTCGCGATGGGGACCGGCACGGACGTCGCAATCGAGGCATCCGACCTGACCCTTGTACGCGGTGATCTGACCGCAGCCCCCGATGCCATCCGGCTGTCCCGCGCGACCCTGCGCACGATCAGGGGCAACCTGTTCTGGGCGTTCGCCTACAACGTCGCGGCGCTGCCGCTAGCAGCGCTCGGATTGCTCAACCCGCTGATCGCCGGTGCCGCAATGGCTTTCAGCTCGCTGTTCGTAGTATCCAACAGCCTTCGGCTGCGCCGATTCACGCCGTAGCCGCGACGTAATCCGACATGAGGGGACGGCAGTAGGCACACAGTCCCCTGCCGATGGACGGATATCCGCAAGCCGGGCAGATGGACGAGAGCGTCAACAACTCTGCTGCTGTGGCCACCGGAGTATCCGAGGTTCGATGTGCGCTGACGCCTGGTACGTCCATTTGTTGTGGCCCTTCCGACAGACACGGGCTACCCCGCCGCGCCCATTTATTAACACTTGTGTCATGAATTCTTGGAAGAAGGCTGGGGGAGAACAGAACCTGCGGGGCGGTTGATTCGAAAGTGACTCACGTGAACGCGATTCAGGCCCGTTGTACTTCGAAGAGCTTGACCTCACCGCTGACTCCCTTCAACGGTCGCGCGCCGATCGACGACCACTCCAGGCCGCCTTCGTGGCCGATCGCCTCCTTGGTCGACTCGGCGACGAGCACCGCGCCCGGCTGTGCCGCGGCCGTGACACGGCTCGCGACATTGACGGGGTTGCCGAACCAGTCCCCCGCCCGCGTCACGGCGTAACCGGTTGCGACGCCGACCCGAAGCGGGGGCAGGTCGTTTGCGGCGGCGGCTTCCACGAGATCGAGCACCGACACCACAAGCGGCAGCGGGTCGGAGCAGACCAGCATCACCGCATCGCCGATCGACTTGACGAATCGCACCGGCACCGGCGAAACATCATGGGCCAGCTCGGCGAGCCGATTCGCAACGCGCTCAAGATCTTCGGGCGGGAGCGCCTCACCCAACGTGGTGAAGCCGGTGAGATCCGCGAAGCACACCGTCATCCGGCGGGCACCGGGAAGCACGCCGGCCGCGCGCTCCGCCGCCGTCACCGCCTCGGTCTCGAAGGTGCGCCGTAGTTGGAGCCGCAGCAGCGCCTCCATCATCGGTCCGAACATCGGTGCCGCCCGCCGGGCCAACCCCTCGATCGCCTCTGCGACCTCGATCTCGGTAGCGCCGGGCTTCAGTAAGATCTTCAGCCCCGCTTCACGCATCACCGCAGCCGTATGACCGAGGCTTTCGGTCATCACGCGCAGGACGGCGACCACGTCCTCGGGTGCGATCCCCAGGTCGAGAATGATCCGTGCCTGGGCAGCCGCCTCGCCGTCCACGCGAGGCAGATTGCGCGCGTCGGGATCTTCGATACGGGATAGGCCAATCGCGCCGTGGACCCGCTGCAAGAACTCGAGGTCGATTCCAGTCGATCGGCATATGTCGTGGGCGGACACGAATTCTCCGTCGTCACCCATCACCCGGTTGCCGGGAAGGTTCAGGGGTGCGCCGATCGATCCGCGAATGTGGTCGAGGCCGAAACCACGGTCGAGCAACCAGCCGATCAGGTCGATGCGCTCTTGCCGCGCGTCGCCGTCGAGGCCGTCGAGAAGGCCCAACGCTTCGAAGTCGAGGTCCGAAGCCACGTGCACAACGTACTATTCCGACCCCGCCGTTCGGGCCCGAAACAGCTTGACCTCACCCTTGATCCCCTTGAGGTGACGCGCGCCGGCGAAGGACCAGGTGATGTCTTCGGGATCGCCGATCGCCTCCCGTACCGACTCGGCGGCAAGGACTGAGCCCGGGCGGGCCACCGCGGTCACCCGGCTGGCCAGGTTGACCGGGCTGCCGAACCAGTCGCCCGCCCGGCGGACCGCGCTGCCCGCGGCGAGGCCGATCCGCAGCTGCGGCAGGTCCTCCTTCTCCGCGACGGCCAGCAGCTCGAGCGCGGCCGTCAGCATCGCGGCAGCGTCGGTGCTGACGAACATCACCGCGTCGCCGATGGTCTTGATGAAATGCACCGGCGGCG
Organism: Actinomycetota bacterium; assembly: GCA_046735135.1. Taxonomy (GTDB): domain Bacteria; phylum Actinomycetota; class Actinomycetes; order Mycobacteriales; family Mycobacteriaceae; genus Mycobacterium. Next base: position 5,257 of record JBKPSU010000073.1, on the reverse strand, counting down.
TTGCGACGTCACGGGCGAGAGCGGACAACCGGTTGGCAAGGCTCTCCAATTCCTCCGGCGCGACGGCCTCGCCCAGCCGAGTGAAGCCGACGAGGTCGGCGAAGCAGACGGTGACCTCGCGGGCGCCTGGCAGCTTTCCTGCCGCCCGCTCGGCGACGCTGACCGCCTCGGTCTCCAGCCCGTGACGCAGCTGCAACCGCAGCACGTCCTCGGCCATCGGACCCAGCAGCGGCGAAACGTGTTGCACCAGTTCGCCGTAGGCCTTGGCGATCTGCAACTCCGTCGCGCCCGGTTCGATCACGGCCTCGAGCACGACTTGACGCATCACCTCGGCGGTCTGTGCCATCCCCTGGCCGAGCACGCGCGCAACCGCGATCACCTGCTCGCGGCTGAAGCCGGCGTCGACGAACACGCGTGCGCGGGCCGCGGCATCGGCGTCCGCGCGCAGATGCACCGGCGCGTCGGGATCGTCGACGCGCGGCAGTCCCAACGCCCGTTGCATGGCCTCCAGCAGTTCGAGGTCGATGCCGGTGTCGTCGCAGATCTGCCGCGTCGACACGTACACACCGTCGTCCCCGACGACCCGGCCTGCGGGCATCAACATCGGCGCGAACTCCGACCGGATGTGCTCGACGGTGAACCCCTCGCCGAGCAGCCACTCGATCAGCTCGGCGCGTTCGGCCCTGGCCTGTCCCTCGAGACCGTCGAGCAGCCCGGAAGACTCGATAGCTTCGAAACCCCTGTCGTCGGCCACGGCCTCAACGTATACCTGTGGTCATGACGGGACCGCTGCTGGAGGGTCTGCCACCGATCGTCGGCGACGACGCGCGACTGCTCATTCTCGGCAACATGCCCAGCGTGATGTCGCTTGCCGCACGGCAGTACTACGCCAATCCGCGCAACGGATTCTGGCGTATCGCAGGCGAGATCTTCGGATTCGACACCGCTGCCGCATACGACGACCGCGTCGCCTCGCTGCACGACTGCGGGGTTGCGGTGTGGGATGTGCTGCGGCACTGCCGGCGCCAGGGCAGCCTCGACTCGGCCGTCGAGCGCGACAGCATGGTGGCCAACGACTTCGAGGCGTTCTTCGAGGCCCATCCCGCCATCGATCGGGTCTTCTTCAACGGTGCCGCCGCGGAGAAGAACTACGGTCGGCTCGTCACACTCGAGCGTGGACTGCGCCACCGCAGGTTGCCGTCGACGAGCCCCGCCCAGACGATGCGGTACGAGAACAAGCTAGCGGCCTGGCGAGCCGCGCTGGCCCCGCACGCGAGAACGAAAACAGACTCTGCGCACAGAGCGGATCAAGAGACAGGCGGGCGGCGCTGCGCCCACGGCCGCGCCTTCTCGATCTGCGCACCAAGCGACAGCAGGGTCGATTCGTCGAATGGTCTGCCCACCATCTGAATTGACGTCGGAATCCCGTCGCCGTCGAGTCCCCACGGGACCACCGCGGCGGGCTGGCCCGTTGCGTTGAACATCGCCTGGAATGGAACGCGTGCACCGACCAGCGCCAGCGTTGTGACCGCTCCCCGTTGCTGGTATGCCCCGATTCGCGACGGCCCGGTCGCGGTGCCCGGCGTGATCACCACGTCGACGTCGTCGAAGATCGATAAAACGCGTTGCGCCAGCGTGCTTTCCGACTCACGGATCGCGGCCAGCCGCCGATCGGAGATCAACCCGCCGATGCGCGCGAAAGCGCGGGTGCGCCTCTCCAAGCGCCCCCTGTGCGGCAGCGTCAGCGCGTCGTCGTGGACACCTCGGAAGTAACGCGGCAACAGGTGGCCGTACATCGCCCACCGCGGATAGTCGGGATCGCGCTCGACGACCTGATGGCCGAGCTCGCGCAGCAGGATTCCCGCCTCATCGACGGCGGCCCGCTGTGCCCTGCCGACCCTGGCCGTCACCAGCGGTGGCACCTTGATACTCAACGCAATTCGCAATCGTCCCGGATTCCGGCCTGCCGCCGCGACGAAACTTCCCGCGGCGGCAGGCGTCGTCGCCGTCGCGTCCAGGAAGACGGCAGCGTCTTCGACGGTCCTTGCCATCGGACCGTTGTGGCTCATCCCCTGCCACGCGCCGTCATGCGGTGCGAGCGGAACCCGGTCTCGCTGCGGCTTGATACCGAACAGCCCACACCACGTCGACGGGATACGGATCGACCCCATGCCGTCGGAGCCCAACGCCATCGATGCCAGCCCCGCCGCGACCGCTGCCCCGCTGCCACCGCTGCTGCCACCCGGGGTGCGGTCGACGTCCCAGGGATTGCGCGTCGCGCCGAATTCCATTGTCTCGGTGAACGACCAGATCATCAGCTCCGGCACCGTCGTCTTGCCGATGATGACAGCGCCGGCGGAACGTAACCGACGCACGACCTCTGCGTCGTCGGTCTTGGCTGCCCCGTATGCACCGGTGCCGAAGGTCGTCACCTCACCGGCGACGTCGACATCGTCCTTGATGGCGATCGGCACCCCGAGTAGTGGAAGACGTTCACCCGCATCCAGCCGGGCCTGTGCGGCGGCCGCTTCCTTTCGCGCGGTGTCGGCAAGCACGACGCGGTAGGACCGCAGCTGCGGGTCCAGTCTGGCGATGCGACCGAGGTACAGATCGAGCAGCGCGGGTGCGGTGATGGTGCCCGCGGCGAGCAACCGTGCCTGTTCCGCTGCGCCGGCGAAAGCAAGGTCCCTTGGGTCCACTCGCGGCAGCGTAGCCGCCTTCGCTAGCCGGCGTGGGCGTTGGCGTATTCGCCTGGCGTGCTGCCCAGCATCGACCGGAAGTCGTTGATGAAATGCGCTTGGTCGTACCAGCCGAGTCGGACCGCCAGATCGGCGAAGTCGACTCCCGGATCGCTCTCGATCTCGAGCGCGGCCTGCTGCAGCCGGTAACGGCACAACACCCAATTGACCGGCACGCCGACGTAGCGCCGGAAAACCCGCTGCGTAGTGCGGGCGCTCCACGGCGATAGCGCCATCACCTGCTCCACCCGATGCAGCCGGTCGTCATCGCGTATGCGGTCGACGAGGGTCGTCAGCGCCGTGTACGTCGGGTCGGTCTCCGCGGCGTGCGCGCCGATCGCGTCGTCCAGCCCGGCACCGGCCATCTCGATGTCGTCCTCGAGATGCACCGGCGCGCTGAACAACTCGGTGTCGACGGGCTCGATCCGTCCGGTCAGCGCTGCGGCGTCGCGGTCAAACCGGGCAGTGAAACCACCCGGCTTGAAGCGGGCGCCGACGACGGCCCCCTGCTCGCCGATCGTCGTGCGGAAGACGCGCTCGACGACGCCGTGCACGAGCGTATTCGGAAGCGAAAACCCGTGGCGCGGCCCGTCACTGCCCCATTCATGGGTGATGTGAAGCGACGGAAAGGTGATCACCGTGCTGCCGAATGGTGCACGGCCGCGAAGGTCCCAGCGGACCGACCAGAAATGCTCGACAAATCGACCCGCGGCGGCCGACGGCGGCCACCGGTCGAGGTCGAACGACGATGTGGAATTCGCGCGGCCGACGACGCCGCGCAGGGGAGCCGCCTCCGCTGTCTGTTCCTCGGGGCCCACGGACCCAGGTTACGAAGGGCCGATTTGACCGGGAACACGTGACCGAACGGGTCTGCTCCCCTAACCTCTACCCCTATGTCAAGGGCACTCTTTGCGACCAGGACGTTATCGCTGGCCGCGGCGGCCACGGTGTTCGCCGTCGGACTCGTCGGTGTTGCCGTCGGCAACGCGGCCGCGGAATGCGCCTCCGGTTGGGAGTTCGGGCCGACGCTACGACTGGTGCAGAGCGACGGTTGGTCGGTGTCGGTCGGCGCGTCCGGCCGGGCGATCGGCGGGGGCGCCGTCGCAGTGCCCCCCGACCGTGGCGCGCTGTGGCGAGGGACCGGTGAGGGCGGAAGCGACGGCGCCACCGTGGCCTTCGGCATCGGCTGGGACAACGGCAAGGAGACGCACTACACCGGCGTCATCGACCAGAGCACCGGCTCGGTGACCGGCGAGCGTCCCGACGGCGTGACGTGGCACACCACTACGAACCTCCTCTGCGGCGGGGCACCCGCTACGGCGCCGCCGGCAGACTCGCCTGCTCCCGACGCACCGCCTCCGGGTTAGCGCGCGAAAAGAGGGCACCGGTTTGACCGATGCCCTCTTTGTCCAGGTGCGTCAGCGGCTTTGGTGCACGCTGTGGTCGACCGTCGGGATGCTCACCGTCGGCTGGATGTCGTTGACCCATTGGTGGTGAATCACATCGGCCTGGGCCGGGGCGGCGAAACCGAGAATTGCGGCGGCGAGACCAGTTGCGGCGAAACCGGCGATTCCTGCGAATCCGAACTTCTTCATTTTGGTGCCTTCTTCTTGTCTCCGGTGGGCTCTTTGCGGGCCCTCTGATCTTCTAAACACAAAGGTCAGACGGTTAATTCCGATGGCAGAAATTGATCGGCGGTTGGCAGGAATCGCCACCTAATACGATTTGCAAATGGCCAAACTCGAGCTGTCGCGCAGCCTTTCGATGACTCCGGACGACGCATGGGAACACGCGTCGAACTTCTCCACGCTCGGCGACTGGCTGAAGATGCACGAAGGCTGGCGGTCTGACCTACCGGACGAGCTCGAGGTCGGCACGACCCTCGTCGGCGTCGCGGGCGTCAAGGGCATGCGGAATCGGGTGACGTGGACAGTGAAGGAACTCGACGCGCCGAATCTGTTGTCGGTGACCGGCAAGGGCGTCGGCGGAACCAGATACGGGCTGCGCATGACCGTCAAGCCCACCAAGTCGGGATGCGACTTCACCGTGAAGATCGATCTCGGCGGTGCGCCGTTGTTCGGACCCATCGGCTCGACCGCCGCCCGGTTGGTCAAGGGCGACATCGAGCGTTCGATCGAGCGATTCGAGCAGCTCTACGCCTGACGATGAAGGCGGCGCGGAACGCGCCGGTGAGGAGTCAGGCCAGACCAACCCGCCCGACGACGTGCGGCTGGCGCGAAATTCCAATCCTGTGCCTCTGCCGGTTGGCGAGGCTGGCGGACATGAGTGTCAAACCGATTCCGCAGGGCTACACCAGCCTGACCCCGTTCCTGTGCGTCGACGGCGCAGCCGCCGCGATCGACTTCTACGTCTCGGTGTTCGGCGCCGAACTGGTCGACCGCATGGACGGAGACGGCGGCACGGTGGCCCATGCCGAGCTGGACTTCGGCAACGGCCGCCTGCAGCTGTCCGATCCGCAGGACGCCTACCAGCTCGCCGCGCCTGATCGCGGCGCGTCT